>JAEZQX010000434.1 GCA_023441105.1 Pseudomonadota bacterium
CGCGGGTGGCCGGCGTCGCCAGGCCTGCCGGGAGCCTTCCTGGGGGTGAACGACCCCCCCTCTGACAGGGGGCCGTAGTAGTCCGTCAAACGGTGGGAGAACCAGGCGTCTAAGAATTGCATGAGACTGCGGGAGGAGGCGGCATTAGGGGAGGCCCGGCAATAGCCATACCCAGGTGTCCCGGGCGGGGCGCGGCGAGCCGGCCTTCCCAGGGCGACCTCTCCCCGGGCTCAGCCGTTGCGGCTGGCAGCCCTGCGCAGCATGCGTGCAACCTCGGCCATCCGGAAGGGCTTCTTGAGGAAGTGGAACTGCGACAGGTCCACGCCCGGGCGACTGAGGTGGCTTGCCGAGTAACCTGACACCAGGATGACATTGATGCCCGGGACCAGCTTGCGCGCCTCCTGGCCGAGCGTGACGCCGTCCATGCCCGGCATGACGATGTCGCTGAACAGCACCTCGATGTCGGGCACCCGCTTGAGGATATCGAGGGCTTCCTGGCCGTTGTTGGCGGAGAGGACGTCGTAGCCCATGACCTTGAACAGCTCGATGGCCGATTCCAGCACGTCGGCCTGGTCGTCGACCACCAGCACCTTCTCGTTGCCGGCGTTCAGGTCCGGGGAGGCGAGGTCGCTGCTTTCATCCGGGGTCAGGGCCGGCAGGAACATGGCGATCGACGTTCCCTTGCCCGGTGCGGAATCCAGCACCAGGTCGCCGCCCGACTGTTGCACCAGCCCGAGCACCTGGCTCAAACCCATGCCGGTACCCTTGCCGATTTCCTTGGTGGTGAAGAAGGGCTCGACGGCGCGCGCGGCGACATCCCCGGTCATGCCGACGCCGGTGTCCATGACGGTCACCTTGACGAAGTCGCCCGCCGCCAGGGTGCCGACCTGTCCCGCCCGCAGATGCGCGTTTTCGGTCCTGACGATCAGCGTGCCGCCGTCGGGCATGGCATCGTTGGCGTTGGTGACCAGGTTGAGCAGAGCCGCCTCGAACTGGACGGCATCGATGCGCACCGGCCTGAGCTGCGGATGCAGGTCGAAGTGCAGGGAGACCGATTCCTGCCGCGCGCGGCGCAGCAGCGATTCGAAGGCCGCGATCAGCGCGTTGAGGTTGTACTTCTCCTGCTTCAGCGGCTGCTGGCGGGCGAACGACAGCAATTGCTGGGTGAGCGTGGCGCCACGCGACGACGCCCGCAGCATGCTGGCCAGCGTCCGAGTGCCGGCAGGTGTCTTGACCTCCTTCGACAGGATCTCGAGGCCACTCACGATGACCGACAGGAGGTTGTTGAAGTCGTGGGCCACGCCGCCGGTGAGCTTGCCGAGCGCGTCCAGCTTCTGCGCCTGGAACAGCGACTCCTTGGCGCGCTCGAGCGCCTTTTCCGCCTCCTTGCGCTCGGTGCTGTCACGGGTGATCTTGGCGAAGCCGATCAGCTCGCCGCTTTCGCTGTAGATCGGGTCGATGATCACATGCGCCCAGAAGCGCGAGCCATCCTTGCGCACCCGGATGCCTTCCCCTTCGAAGCGGCCCTCCTTGCGGGCGATTTCCAGGTTGTGCATCGGCAGGCCGCGCTCGCGGTCCTCCGCCGGGTAGAACCGCGAAAAGTGGCTACCGACTGCCTCGTCGCTGGTGTAGCCCTTGATCTTCTCGGCGCCGGCATTCCAGTTGGTGATCTCGCCGCTGGGCGAGAGCATGTAGATGGCGTAGTCGGTCACCCCCTGCACCAGGATCCGGAACCGCTCCTCGCTGGCCCGCAGCGCCAGCTGCGCCTTGCGCCGGTCGTCGATGTCGCGGGTGATCTTGGCAAAGCCGACGAGGTTGCCGTCGCCGTCGCGGATCGGGTCGATCACCACGCTGGCCCAGAACCGGGTACCGTCGTTGCGCATCCGCCAGCCTTCGGCTTCGAACCTGCCTTCGGCCAGCGCCGTCTGCAACGCCCGGGCCGGCAGGCCCGACTCGCGGTCCTGAGGGGTGTAGAAGCGCGAGAAATGCTCGCCGATGATCTCCCCCGCGGAGTAGCCCTTGAAGCGCTGGGCGCCGGCATTCCAGGTCCTGACGATGCCTTCCGGCGACAGCAGGTAGATGGCGTAGTCGCTGATGCCTTCCACCAGCAGCTGCAACTGCTGGCTGTCGGTCATCTGGTTGGTGCCGGGGGCCCGCGGATCACGGTTCATCGGCTTGGACTCTCCTTGGTATTGCGCCGGGCCAGCGCCCGAAGAGGCTAGTTTATGACTTGTTGCCGCCCTGGACCGGGTTGCGGGCGCAATTGGCGACGATCACGACGTCTTTGCAAGGCTTCCCGGCAGCCGCGGGCCGGATCTGCGGCCATCTCGCGCTCGCAGCGGTTTGCATTTTGAATCGCGCCCGCGCTTGCGATGTGGCCGGCGGCGGTTCAGACTCGGCGGCTCCAACAGCAGGAGGAGACCGACCCATGTCGCATACGGAGCAGCATCCGCTGATCGACCTGACCGCCGCCCTTCCCGAGGACGCCTCGACCAGGCTGAAGGAGCGCCGGGCATTCTTCCGCCGGGCGGGTCTTGCCGCTTTCGCGGCCGGCGCCACCGCCGATGCCTTTGCCCAGGGCCTCGACCGCTACGCGCACGGCGCTCCGCCGGTCCGTTATCCGGAGCCCGACGTGATCGCGCTCGACAAGCGCTTCAAGTACAAGCTCGGCAACACGCCGATCGTGCGCCTTTATCGCGGCACCATGTGGGCGGAGGGACCGGCCTGGAATGCCGTCGGGCGCTACCTGGTCTGGAGCGACATTCCCGCCGACGAGATCCTGCGCTGGTGCGAGGAGGATGGCCATGTCGGGCGACGCTTCCGCTTTCCGTCCGGCAACAGCAACGGCAACACCTTCGACTTCCAGGGCCGCCAGATCTCGTTCTGCCATGGCACCCGCCGGGTCATCCGCTACGAGAACGACGGCGCGGTCACGGTGCTCGCCGACAAGGCGGACGGCAAGGAGCTGAATGCGCCCAATGACGGCGCGGTCCATCCGGACGGCTGGCTGCTGTTCACCGATCCCGGCTACGGCAGCCTCATGAACTACGAGGGAAACCGGCTGCCGGCCGCCGCCAACAGCGCCCAGCCGATCCAGAAGGAGGCGGTCTACCGGGTGGATGCGCCGGGCGTGGTCACCAAGGTCACTGACGAGCCGGTCAAGCCGAATGGCTTGTGCTTCTCACCCGACTACCGCAAGGTCTACATCGCCGACACCGGCATCACCCACTATCCGGATGCCAAGAGCGTCGTCTGGGTGTACGACGTCGACGGCAAGAACCTGCGCAACGGCCGGGTGTTCGCCTCGATGGAGTTCCAGGGCAAGACCGGGTTCGGCGACGGGATCCGCTGCGACGAAGACGGCAACCTGTGGGTCGGCGTCGGCTGGGTGGGCGAGGGCTACGACGGCGTCCACGTATTCGATCCCGGCGGCATGCGCATCGGCCAGATCCGCATGCCGGAGATCGTCTCGAACGTCTGTTTCGGCGGCAGCAAGCGCAACCGCCTGTTCATGACGGGCAGCCAGTCGTTGTATGCCGTCTACGTCGAGACGAAGGGCGGAACCCTGACCTGAGCAGCGCCGGATCGAGGCCTGTTCCCGGCGCGGGCGGTCGGCGGTGTGCCTGCCGCCCGATGTGCCCGATGTGCCTGAGGTTGGCCTATTGGCAAGCCAGCCGCCGCATCAGGCCATCCAGCACGGCGTAGTGGCCGGCGCGATCGCGCAGTATCCGGGCGCCAATCATGAAGTCGTCGACCAGCCCCTCGACTGCCGGGAATTCCGCGGCGAGCCGGAAGACCTGCTCGGCAGTGGCCGGCTGGCGCACCACGCGGCGCATCTGCTCGGCCAGCTTGCGCGAGACGCGGAACTCCATCCGGTTGCGCGGCGGATGATCGTCGAACATCTGCAGCGCCTGGGCCAGCACGCGAAGGCCGCTGGGCGTAACCGGACGTCTGGCTGCTGACTCGATCTCGGGGAGCTGGTCCATGATGCTTGACTGCCTGTACTGATGGTGAACCTGTTGTGCCTATCGTAGCGGTGCGCCGCCGGCGTGGATCACCGGAAGGAACCGGCGAGCGCGACCTGTCCTCCATTGGTCGGCACCGGCGCTCGAGCGGTTCAAACGACGGGACGGCCAGGGGCCATGACGTCGCTCGAGCAACAGCGCAGGATGCAAATCGAGGACGTGAGCCACGGTGGCCAACCCGGACGCCCGTTCACGGGCGCCGCAGATACCGCAGCCAAAAGAAAAGGGCCTGGTTTCCCAAGCCCTCTTGCCTGACGTCGCCGTCAACAGTGCGTCACCGTTCCGTCAACCAGAGCGGCAACTGCCGCAGAGGGTGGGTGGTAGGCCGTGCTGGATTCGAACCAGCGACCAACGGATTAAAAGTCTAATCCCAGCGAGCTTCTGCGGGCTGCAATGAGCTTCGTGCGGCTCCAATTTACTTCGAAGAATCAAAGGCTTAGGCCAAATATTTGCGTTGCCTGACTTCGTTCTGCTTCGTACCATCTGCGTGCAATGTGCGTGCAAACGGAGCGAGCATGAGCAAGTTGACGAAGACGAAAGTTGATCAATTTCGGTGCGGACCGGACGACCGGCAAGCCTTTCTGTGGGACGGGGAGTTACGAGGCTTCGGGGTCCGATGCCAGCCCAGCGGGCTGAAGACCTTCATCGTGCGAGGGCGGGTGAAGGGGACAGGCGCTGAACGATTCGTCAAGATCGGTGCCTATGGGGTGTTCACGGTAGACACGGCCAGGAGTGAGGCGATCAAGATCCTCCATGGTCTTGCCACGGGTGTCGATCCCAGAGCAGAGCGAGCGAAGCAGGCAGCGCTGACCGTGACGCTGCGGCAGGCGGCGGTGGCGTACTGCGAGAAGAAGCGTACTCGCCATGGACCGCTGCGCGAGTCCACCACGCGGGACATACTTCGTCACGTCGACAAGAACTTGACGGACTGGGCCGACAAGCCGCTCGCCGGCATCACTCGCGAGAAGTGCATCGAGCGGCACGACAAGCTTGCTCAGCGATCCAAGTCCCAAGCCGCGCAGGCGTTCGTCAACCTCCAAGCGATCTGCAATTGGGCGCGGGAGCAGTACGCGACCGACGACGACTTTCCTCTGTTGCCGGTCAATCCGGTCAGCCGGATGTTCAAGGTCCGGCGCAAGCACACGGACACGCCAAGATCCCGGCGGGTGCCGCTAGGAAAGATTGGCGAGGTCTGGGCGATGCTGAAGGAGCGACGGGTCAAAGAACCTGTAGCGGTCGAGCGAATGGCTGCGACGCTGGTGTCCTTTCTGCTGTTGACTGGTGCGCGGCTAGGCGAGGCATCCCGCCTTACGTGGGACAACATCGATCTGGAGCAGAATTGGATCCGGTTCCCGAGCCAACAGGTGAAGAACCATCGCGAACTGCGGCTGCCGATCACGAAAACCATGCGCGAGCTGCTGGAGTCGATCCCGAAGACGAAAGACAATCCGCATGTCTTCGCGTCGCGCGGTAGGAAGCGTCCGTATGTGACCGACCCCCGCGGGACGATGGACGCTGTAAGCCAGATTGCCGAACTCCACCTTAGCCCACACGACTTAGGGCGAACGGCCGAGGATATTGCGACGATCTGCCGGGTAGACGCCGACGTGCGGCGCAAGCTGCTGAACCACGCGCCAGTGGATATCCATCAGCTCCACTACGGGTCCGGTCTGTCGTTGATGGTCAGCGCTGTCGAACGGATGCATGCCTGGATTGAATCTGAGGCTGCAATTGCGGAGGCGAAGCACTCGGACGCATGTGCGTTGACAGATGTCACTCTTGAGAACTAGCGGGAGGAGTGACAAGCGTAAAGGCTGGGGGGAGCGCTTGCCGGAGCGTTGAGAGCAGCGGTAAATTGTTGTTGTTCGCTGCTGGCCGCCGCAACGCGTGGCCAGCACCAGGGGGCACTCCCTCAACGAACACCGTCGCAGTAGCTCGAGCGCAGCTGGCGGGATCGGACCGTGAGAACGGGTTCAGATTCGTCCGCCGGCTGCGGTTCTCGATGCAACGCTGGTGGGCATCAATTCGGAATGCCACCATGAATCCTCACCAAAAGATGACCGACGAGCAGCTTGACGTCCTCTTCCAGGAAGGCATCAAGCGCTTCAACTACACCCCCAAGGGCAGACCGCTGACTCGCGACGAGTTTGGCACGCTCGTCAACCTGACGCGGGGACGTTGCGACCAGATAGCCGTACAGGGTACCGGGCCGAAGTTCTTTAAGCCGAACGGCGGTCGGGCTCTTTATGCTGAGCGGGACGTGATCCTCTGGCTCATGTCGGGGGAGCGCAGCAGCACGAGCCAGCAGCCTGCAAAGGCGGCGTAGACCAACGGACTGCTTGTCCCGCGTTCTCTTTCGTGATCGCGCAGTGGTGCCCGCAGCGCACCGATGCTCCCGTGCCCATGGGGCACGCAACTGCGATCGTCTAGTCAAAAAGCGGGGGCGACGCGTTGCGACCGCGCTGCCCCCGGAGTACTACGATGAACAACGACAGTGTAGGGCCGTCTCCCGATCGGTCACAAGCGACCAGCGGCAACGGCGCAGGGCCGGCACAGGCCACGCAAGGTAACAGCCAATACCAGCATACCGAGCCGCACCAGCAAACGGCCCCAGCGGCCCCGCAGCCGGCGCGGTGGGGCAACCTTCCGCCCGAGTTGCGGGAACGTCGCCAGTGGGCGCTCGCCGGCACGAACAAGATCCCGATGCAGACGGACGGGCGACCAGCCAGCTCTACCGATGCGGCCACATGGACCAGCTTTGAGGCTGCGGCTGAGGCAGCTCACCGGAGGGGATGCAATATCGGTTACATGCTCACTGATGATGACGACATGACCTGCATTGACCTGGACTTGAAGGCCAACTACACGCAGGATGACATCGATCGGATCCAGCGGATCTTGAACAAGTTCAACAGCTACACCGAGCGTTCCGTCAGCGGCAAGGGAGGCTTGCACATCTGGGTGCGCGGCAAGATCGGAAGAGGTAGACGACGCGATGGTGTCGAGATCTACAGTCTGGAAAGGTTTGTTATCTGCACCGGCGATATAGTCGACGGCCCGTCGAAGAAGATAGAAGAACGGCAGGAACTGCTTGATCAATTGCTTACGGAAATGGACGGTGATCGCGGCTCGCCCGAAGCGGTCTCATTCGATGACGACGATGGTTCGGCTCATCGAATCGTGGACATGGCGCGTCGCGACGAGGGTGAATTTGGGCGCTTGTTCCGGACCGGCCAGTGGGAAGGAAAGTACCAATCTGGCTCCGAGGCCGACCTGTATGTTGTCGGCAAGCTCGCGCTGCTGAGCCGGTCAAATGCCGCTGTCTGGAACGCGTTCCAGATGTCACCGCAGGGGCAGCGACTGAAGGACGGGAAGATCAAGTCGCAACGACGCGACTACGCCCGGAGTACGATGACCCAAGCCAGGATGCGTGCCGAGAAAATCTTAGACGGCAAGCGCCTCGCGTACGAGATCGTGGACTGCATGCCTCTCGAAGGCGACAATGGTAAGGCAAAGGAGGCTGTGGGCGAAAACGAGGAGGCCGCCACCGGCAACGGGGATGCACATGGACTGCTGAGCCGACTCTCCGTTGACTACGAGTCCGACGAGGTTGTCGACGTTCCCGATCTTGTGGATGGCTTGATTGCCGACGAGGAGGTGACTCTTCTTGGCGGGCATGGCGGGACGGGCAAGACATTCTTCGGTCTTCAGGCAGGCTGCGCCATCGCAGCCGGCACATCCGTCGTAGGCAAGAGTGCCATCGGTCAGCGCCGCGTGCTGTTCTATAGCGCCGAGGACGGAAAGAAGCGCCTTATCCGCCGACTGAGGAGGATCGCCTTGATGACGGGGCTTGACCTGGCGAGCTTGCGTGCCAACCTCGTCGTCGTCGATGCGACAGAGCTTAACCCTCTGTTCGGGCAGGTGCCGAAGCCCGGAGCCAAGGCGTCGACGTTCAACATGGTGATGGGACCAACCGCTGATTTCGACGCGCTGTCTAGGATGGTGCAGTCATTCGACCCGCAGCTTCTGGTCATTGACGGGGCATCGGATACCTTCGACGGCGTGGAAATATCTCGTAGAGACGTTCGAGGCTTCATGCGCATGATCCAGCGCGTCCACCCGAGCCGGCGGATCGCCGTCCTGTTGCTAGCTCATGTGAACCGGGCAAGTGCCGGCGGACGGTTCGCATCTGACGACGACGGCTACTCGGGAAGCTCGCAGTGGCACAACGCGGCGCGACGCCGACTCTTCCTGCAGCGCAAGGTCGAGAAGGAGGGCAGCGGCGATGATGCCTTCGAGATCGAGACGATGTGGCTGAAGGTGATGAAGAACCAGGATGGACCGCTGCCGCCCGACATCGAGCTGGAACTGCCAGATACCACGGGCGGGCTACTACGGGCGATCGATGAGCCAAGGTACGGCGGCGCGCAGTTCGAAGGCGATCTTGCCCTTCCTGAGCAACCACGCAAAGTATCGCGGGATGTCGATCACAGCGATGCCGTGCTGGAGTTGATCGAGGCGTACTACCGCCGTGGATCGTGGATCAGTACTTCATTGGCGCCAAACGCGTCCACGGGAGCTTATGCCTCGTTGAAAGGCGATTCCGGGTTCCCGAAGATGACTAAGAAGCAACTCGAGAAAGTGCTTCGTGACCTTGAACGATCGGGCAGGCTGAAGAGGGAGGAGTATCGACGTGGCGGTGGCGGGAAGGGTGAGCGATGGCTGGTGCCACGCGAATCGCAGTGATGTGCAAGGTGTGCCATCTGTGCGAAATGCCACCTTGCACACTGCACGGGCTACCGTGTGCAGTGTGCGTGGGGGTTATAGGGGGGACACACTGCACACGGCACTTGGCACGCCATTTTCCAGCCGGTGGTCACCGCCGCCAGCGGCTACCGTGGTTTTCGATCAAGGCATACCGCCCGCGCCGGTCCCTACGGGACGCTGGGGGCCGCGATCGGCACCCGGCCCGTGGTACTACCCTGGCCGCACTCGCGATCGCCTGTGCGGCCTGCTATTGCGGCCTCGCGTTCATCGCGGCATCGGAAGCGACCAACGGACCTGCAAGACTTTGTTCGTGTTTGCTAGACCCCTGATCTCATTTGCGGACTCGTTTGCTTTCGCCGTACGGTTGCCCATTGCGCACGCCGCGCGTAGCAACCATCGGCAAAGGAGCCATCATCATGTCAGAGCAGCAGGAAGCGAACCTCGGAAGGGTTTCGATCAGCATTCATCCGTCCAGCGTTCAAACCATCGAGGGGTATGAGGAGCAGGAACAGTTCCTCGCCCCTGTGGTGACCGTCTTCAAAACCGCCTACGACGGGCTCCAGCGCGTGCACGACGCTGCCGAAGCTGCCAAGCAGAACCCGGCGTGGAACGAGGAGGCCAGGATCCTGCACGTCAACGAGGCGGGCGAGCGGGTCATGGCGGGCATTGCCAAGCAAATCGACTCTGTGCGCGCAACCCTCGGAAGCCAGATCAAGTTCCTCGATGCGGAGCTGTCCAAGCCACTGGCGATGGATGCCGAGCGTCCTGCCATCGCCGCCGAGATACGCGCGCACGCCAAGTCCTTGCCGATGAGCGAACGGTTCACCTTCCTCAACCTGGCGCATGAGAGCGGCGACAACGTCACCTTGCGGGCGGTGCTGGGCGCTCCCGGGTATCTGTCCGGTATCAACGAGGAGGAGCGGCAGCAGCGGACGCGCCGTCATCACGAGAAGACGCAGCCTGTCACCTTCAAGCGCCTTCGCGCTGCACAGGATGCCTTGCGTTTGATCGACGACCGCACGCCGCTGGTGTGGCGCGAGCTAGTGAAGGCGGTTGGCGCGCCTCCAATGAAGGTTCACGCCATCAAGACCGCCAACCAGCGGGCGACCGCTGCGATCAAGGCAGCGGTGTAGCACTTGATCCTGCACTGTTGAATCAAGGTGATCTATGAGTGAAGTTGTCGCCAGGAAGGGCAACCCACAGTGGACGAAGGGGATGCCGTCACCCAACCCTTCGGGTCGCCCGCCCGGCGCGAAGGACAAGCGAGCTCGCATCGCCGAAGCGCTCCTGGATGACGCCCAAGAGATTGTCCGCGTGGTCATCGACAAGGCACTCGACGGAGACGTGCAGGCGGCGGGGCTGGTGCTGGCGCGCGTTGCCCCGGTACTGCGCTCGCAGGCGGAACGGGTCAGCTTCGCTCTCGACGCCAAGGCACCGCTCGCCGAGCAGGTGGAAGCGGTCCTGCAAGCCGTTTCCGAAGGAAAGGTCGCGCCGGATGTGGGGAAGCAGATCATCGAGACAGTCGGCGCGCTGGGTGCGATCCGGCAGGTAGATGCGTTCGAAGCCCGCCTTGCCGCCCTTGAAGGCAGGAAGCTATGACTATCCATCGCACCGAGGACGGGAGCATGGAGTACCTCCTTGAAGGGCATCTTGAGGGGCGCGTGCCTGATCTGGTTCGCCTGCGGGGGCGGGACTGGTGCCCCTCGGTGTATCGCGAGCCGGACGAGGCGTCAGAGAGCTTCTGGGCGCGCATCATGACGGTGGCTCGGATGCTGCGAGCCGAGTCCATCGAGAGCAGGCCGCTTCCTGATGGAGAGCCGTTCCGCTTCGTCATGACCTGCAGCTACGGGGTACCCTATGTCGATCCCGAGGAAGCTCTGCGCGTCGATCTACTCGACGCTACCAAGTGGCGGTTGCGGCGCCTGATGGAGAGCCGCGCCTCGACCCCTGAAGTGCAAGTGCAGGCGGCGACAATGATGGGAACCCTCCTGCTGGCGGAGGGACGATGAGGATCGGCATCTCCAGCGGTCTCCTGCGACGGCTTTCGAAAGTCGAAGCACGGCGCACCATGACGCGGAGCATCGGCCTGTGGCCGGCCATCATGGACGCGGACGAATGGAGCGCCACAGCCATGTCGATGCAGGCGCGGCTCATGTCAGACACGGCGTGGGAGCCGAATGCGCCGCCGCCTCCGGCACCGGTACTCGACCTGTCAAACGTATCCCATCGCTACCGGCGTCCCGGCGCGATACCGCGCCGAGGACAGACGGTCGAGGAGCGTCGTTGGCTGGGCGAGCAGACCCCTGCGCAGGACGAGTATGAGGAAGCCTACCGGCGCGGTGAGCGGCGTCCGGACCTTATTGCCAACCGTTGAGGGTGCAGCAGATGCGTGGAAACTGGCTTCTAGCTTACCGCCGACGGCAACGCGAACGCGCGCAAGCGAGTGGCAGCTATGAGATCAACGGTGGCTTCCAAGCACCCGCACCTACGCCGCCGCCTGCCCCTCAGACCGAGTCCTCAGATCAGGAGGGCTCAACCGTGGTCAAGCGCACCGACCCACATTAATCGATCGGACGCAGCGGCAGGGCGAGACCATCCTTCCCGCTTGATGCCGTACTCAGCCCCCGCCCATGGTGGCGGGGGTTGCTTTTGGAATTGCATCACATTGAGCGCCACCATCATTGCGGTACGATTCTTGTCCAAGTTGAGGACGTTGCCGCTGGCAGAAAACTATGGAATATCTACTGCTGCTGGGCGCCCTATGCTTGGTCGCGCTATTCGTCCTCGGCGGCTTGATATTCTTACTCGCGACGCTATTGGCCTGGCTGGTCAGAATCTCGTTGCGCGGGAGGAAGGGCGCCGAGGTATGGGTACGTCGGGCTAGGCAAGTGACCTATGCGGGGTCCATCACATTCCTGATCTGGACTGTTTACACCGCCATTTACCCTACAGACGATTTTTACTTGCAAGAGTTCGAAGAGGTCACTCTCAGGGAGCCGCCGAGCTCAGCCAAGGTACTGGCTAAGAGCGCTTCTTACCCGGCTCCAAATGGAGATTACTGCTCATTCGCGAGAATCGAGGTATCGAGGGAGGACTTCGCTTCATTGATGATGGAGCTGGAGGCTGATAGCCGTCTTTCACGGAACCCCGGACCCGGGTCAAATGATCAGAAAGCAAAGGCACTTAGTTCATCCGAACCAATCACGTCCCTGGCATCCTTTGTCCGCACTGACCCGGAACACCCGGACCATCATCTTTCCATCGACCTCCTGAGTAGCAGACAGCACGTTGAGGTCGCTATCTGCTATACGTAACGACCTTTGCAGGCTTGTGCTAAGGCACCCCGGCGAGCAGCGACCAGCGGACGTCCAAAACGTCGGTCCCTATCCAGAGGTCGATGAATCTCGGCCGTTACGTACGCCATATGCGCCCGGCAAGGCGGGCCAGAGTCGATGCTCGGTTTCAGCAAAGCGATAGCGAGAGCGGGTAGAGCACCCTGGTGCGGGGGCGCGATGCCGGGGCTGCAGGCCGCGATCAAGGTGCCGGTGGGTTGCTGGTATGGGCAGCGGCGATCGCGGCCTGTGCCGCCCCGTAGCCGCTCAGTCGTCTTCGCCAAGACTTCGCGGCATGCCGCTCTTGTCGATGTAGAACCCCTCGAAGCTCTTACCGCCGTGCTTGCGCACCCGCGCCTTGCCCTCCTCAAGCTCGCGCTCCAACTTTTCGATCCGAGCCCTTCCCTCGAGCGAGTTGGGGTCTAGATCGGTGATCGTGATCTTTGGGGTAGTCATCGCGGCTGCTTTATCGGGGAGGGCAGTGTAGGACAGCGCTTTCAAAGACGCGAGGGGTCTAGTCTAGGCGACTCATGTGCCATTTGCGGTGGAGGCATCCACCTTTCCTTCAGCTGATTCTTCGGCTTGAGCGAGTTTTTTGCCAAGTTCAAGATAAGCGATCAGCGCAGCATAGTCCGAGGATTTTGGCGGGCTCTCGAAGATCACTGCGACCCGGGTTCCATTGGGGCCCGGATACCAGATCTGGAAAGGTGCACCCGAGTGCACTGTCAGATCTGCCCCCCTACTGGAGGCGGGGTGTATCCGCATATCTTCATCTGAGAGTCTACTACCAGTTAGTTCAATTAAGTCGTCTCGTTGTTCTTCGTCAAAAGATTGGGTTTGAGACGAATAAAGTCTCGTAAACTCTTGATTTTGCTTGAAAAGAGAGACTACCTTACGTGCCGCTTCCTCAGTGAACCGTCTTTCAAGGACTAGATAGTGTCTCAGGCTCTCATCCGAAGGGGGGTCGTCAGACCATGCAGCATGGATGTCCGCGAAGATTGCGGGTGTGAGCGCAGCCGCTCTCTTGAGCTGGTCTCGCTCTGGTGACTCTGAGCGCGTATCCAACAATAGGCGGAGGGCGGCTTCACTGAGCTTGACTTTACGGTCTGCTGCACGCCCTTCATCGACCAGGAGGCCGTAGGCATTCAGCGCCGCAATGGTCTGAACTCCTCCGCTACTTGAAGGGGAGTAGCCCCAGTGCTTCACTGCTACCGTCGCTGGTGCGGCGCCGCGTTTTTCGGCGTCGAAGAACTCTTTGCACCGGCGCAACGCAGCCTCGAGAGAGATGAAGGGAAAGTTAGGTGACCGTTCCTTGCGGGACGTTAGAGTGGTGGTAACCACGGCAGTCTCAGACATGAATTGCTCCTGGCGAGGGATAATTCTAGGTCTCATCTCGCTTCAGCTCAATATGTCTCCTGTCTCCGTTGTCTTGCGAGACAGCGTCGCGCGGAGATGAATTTGACAGCGGTTCGAGAAGCGATCACAATCTGAAAACGAAAAAGGGCTCATCTTTCGATGAGCCCTTTTTCGCTTGTAACGGGTGGCGAGCCGGACAGGTGCAACTGCACGGCTCGCCGTGGTCTAACCAAAAGTGACGCATACCGGGCAATGCCCGCTCTGGTGTCGACCCTGGTCAGTAGCCAATCGCATAGTAGTGCGAGTCGGGGATTGATGCCAGTTCAGAGCCCGGACTGTCGTGCAGCCGTTGTGCTGCGTTTACATCAATCTCAGGAGCCTCTTATGAGCTACCTTGTTCTCTGCACATTTGATTTGAAGGGCGCAACCAGCCAGGACTACCAGACCGCGTACGCGGAGCTAGGGAAGATTGGCATTCACAAAGTCCACAAGACTGCCGAGGGATCAAAAGCCGTGATCCCGACTACGGCCGCTATGGGGTTCTTCTCGGGGTCGAGCGCAAGTTCGGTTTGCGACTCGATTCGCGACCGCGTGAAGATTGCCTTCAGATCCCGAGGACTGCGGTCTGAACTCTTTTTTGTCGCGGCTGATAACTGGGCGTGGATCGCTGATGCGACCTAGCAACTGCGTGCAGGTTGCGTGCAGCCTGTAGCAGAGCAGAGAAAGCCAGCCCCTTGGGGCTGGCTTAAGTGCTTGATAGACAAGCTAAAAGACTGGTAGGCCGTGCTGGATTCGAACCAGCGACCAACGGATTAAAAGTCCGCTGCTCTACCAGCTGAGCTAACGACCCACTCGCCGATTCGAAGTTCAGACTTCGAACTTCGGTTCCGGTGAAGACGATGATGTTATCAAATCGCGCGGAGGCGGGTCAAACCGCCGGGTTCGCCAAGCGCCGCGCCAGGTTGCTCCTAGCGCAGCGCGGCCAGCCTTTCCTTGGCGGCGCCCGATGCCGGCGTGCCGGGATACTTCTCGCCGATGGTCCTGAAGGTCTCGCGCGCCGACTTGCGGTCCCCGGCATCCGCCTGCGCGTTGCCGAGGATCAGCATGCCATCCGGCACCCGCGGGTTGTCGGGGAAGCGGCGGGCCATCTGCTCGAGCGTACTGATGGCGCCCTTCTGCTCGCCGGCCGCATAGTGCGCGCCGCCCTGCCAGTACAGGACCCAGGGCAGGTATGCGCTGTCGGGATAGGACTTCTGGAACGACTGGAAGGCACTGACCGCGCCCTTGAAATCGCTGCCGCGGAACACCTCGAGGGCGGCATCGTAGGCGCGTTTCTCGTTCTGGTCGACCGAGAACGTCTTCTCGTCGAGCGTGACCTGCACCGGCTCGAACTGCTTGAGGCGGGTGTCGAGCGCGGCAGTGAGGTCCTTCTGCTGCTTGCGCGTCTGCGACAACTCGTTGTACTGCACCTCCAGCTGGCCGCGCAGGCGCGCGACCTCCTGGCGGAGCGCCTCGAGCTGGTTCTGCTGGTCGAGGTTGACCCGTTGGCCCTGCTCGAGGCGAACCAGGCGCTGCTCCATGTCCGCCTGCTGGCGGCCGAGCTCGTTCAGCTGCTTCAAGGTCTCGCGCTGGAAGACGTCCAGCTTGCCGCGTACCTCGAGCACCGCCTTGCGCGCCTCGTCGTCGCCGAAGAGCGCCCACGCGGGCGTGGCGAAGCTGCCCACGGCGATCAGCAGGCCGACGGCCAGCGACGTGGTGCGGGCAGTGGTGGATCGGATGGGCATCATGTCAGTTTCACTCCGGCAGGTTGCGGCGGCCGGCGCGCTCTCGCCGCTGCCGCCGCGGTTGCTAACGATAGCTGAGGTCGGCGCGGCGGTTTTCCGCCAGCGCGGCTTCATCGGTCCCGGTCGAGCGGGGCTTCTCTTCGCCGAAGCTGACCGACTCCATCTGCGCGTCGTCCACGCCGAGCGTGGCAAGGGCGCGGCGCACCGCATCCGCCCGCTTCTGGCCGAGCGCGAGGTTGTACTCGCGGCCGCCGCGCTCGTCGGTGTTGCCCTCGATCACGACCCGCTTGTTGCGATTGCCGGAGAGGTAGCGCGCATGCGCCTCCACCACCGACTGGTACTCGGGCTGCACGACGAAGCTGTCGTACTGGAAGTAGACGCTGCGCTTGGCCAGCGGGCTTGCGGGATCGTTGAGCGGATCCACTTCCGGCGCGACGACCGGCGCCACGCCGCTCACGCTGCCGCTGAGGCTGGGATCCACCGTGGAGCCGCCCGAAGCGCTGGAGCCGTCGCGCTTCTCGATCTGCGCCGGCTCCTGCAGGTCCACGGAGGTGCAAGCGGCCAGCGCCGCGAGGCTCACGGCAAGGGTGGCCACACGAAGGTGGGGGAGGGGGGAAATCATCGGTTGGCTCCTTTCAATGTGCCATTTGATGCAGTTGATGCGATGAGAGAAGAGCTTGCATGGCTCGTGCCGTCTGCCTGCCGCTGCCAGCCGCTACTTCGGGTACGGGCCCCAGGCGGGTTCCCGGATGTCGCCGCTGTTGCTGGTCAGGCGCTGCTTGATCCGGCCGTCGGTGGTGACGGCGATCAGGTATTCGCCGCCGCCTGCCTGCGTGGAATACATCACCCAGCGGCCATTGGGCGCGAAGCTGGGCGACTCTTCCCGGCCGCCATCGGTCAGGATGGTTTCGGTCCCGCTGGCGATGTTCTTCAGGGCGATGAAGAACTTGCCGTCGCGCCGGGACACGTAGGCCAGCAGCGCGCCGTCGGGACTGACGCGAGGCGACACGTTGTAGGTGGAGCCGAAGGTGACGCGGCTGGTGCTGCCGTCGGCCACGTTCATCCGGTAGATCTGCGGCGAGCCGCCGCGATCGGAGGTGAAATAGATCGATGCGCCGTCGGGCGCGAAGACCGGTTCGGTGTCGATGCCGCTCGACTGCGTCAGCCGCCGCGATTCGCCGCCGGTGGCGGCGATCAGGTAGATCTGCGAGCCGCCGTCGCGAGTGAGGGTGACGGCCAGTTGCGAGCCGTCGGGCGACCAGGCAGGCGCACTGTTGCTGCCGCGGAATTCCGCCACCGCCTTGCGCTGGCCGGTGGCGAGGGTGTGCACGTAGACGATCGGCTTGCGCGCCTCGAACGACACGTAGGCGAGGCGGGTTCCGTCCGGCGACCAGGCCGGCGAGATGATCGGCTCGGCCGAGTTGAGCGCCGTCTGCACGTTCTGGCCGTCCCAGTCCGCGATGTTCAGCTTGTAGCGGTTGCCCTGCTTGGTGACGAAGGCGATGCGGGTGGAGAAGATGCCCTTGATGCCGGTGAGCTTCTCGTAGACGGTGTCGGCGATCCGGTGTCCGGCGAGGCGGGCGTCGCCCTCGGCGGCCAGCAGCGACTCCTCGGCCAGCACGCTCTGCCGCACCGTGTCGACCAGCTTGTAGCGCACGTCCAGCCGGCCGTTGGCGGTGCGGTTGACCGATCCGACCAGGGCCGAATCCGCGCCCTGGTTGCGGAAGGCGCCGAGATCCAGCGTCGAGGTCTCGGTCAGCGGGTCGGCGAGGTCGATGATCCGGAACATGCCGCTGCGGGCAAGATCCGAACGGATCACCGCATCCACCGCCGGCTGGGGCTTGCCCTGGCCGCCGAAGTTGGCGATGGCGATCGGCAGCTGGTTGGCGCCGACGCCGCTCACGTCGATGCGCATCTGGCTGTTGGCGACCCCGGACAGAAGGCCTGCGAACAGCAAAAAGGTGAGGCGGAACAATAACTTGCTCATCGGATGATTATAGTCACGTTAAATGTGGGTGCGGCGCGGCGCGAGCGCCTTTTGTTGCGCCTCAGTCCTTGGGTCCATGCGACACGGTCAGGGCGGAAGCACAGGCGCCGTTGGTGGGGCAGGGGAACGGGTCGGTGCGCCGGATGGCGCGCTCCGCCGCCAGGTCCCAGGCCGGGGTGCCGCTCGAGCGGGTGAGCTGCACGCTGGTGATCTTGCCGTTGGGCTGCAGCTTCACCTCGAACACCGCCCGCGGATTGCCCTGGATCTCCTGCGCGAAGATGGTGTTGGCGCGCACCGCCGAGCTGACCCGGGCGGCATAGCCGCCGTCGCTGGCGCCCGAGGTCGCGCCGCGCGGTGCGGTGGCGCCGGCCTGGCCCGCCTGGCTGAGCAGCGCATTGATGGCCGCCTCGCGTGCCGCGCGCTGCTGGGCGGCTGCCTTCTCCGCCTCGGCGCGCTTCTCGGCTTCCTCCTTGGCCGCGGCGGCCTTCTTCTCCGCCGCCGCCTTCTCGGCGGCTGCCTTCTCGGCGGCAAGCTTGCGCTCTTCCTCCCTGCGGCGGCGGTCTTCCTCCGCCTTGCGCTTCTCTTCCTCCGCCGCCTTGCGGGCTTCCGCGAGCTTGCGTTCCTCTTCCTTCTGCCGTTCGGCTTCGCGCTTCTTCGCTTCGGCGAGCTTGCGCTCCTCCTCGCGCCGGCGCTCCTCTTCGCGCTGGCGTGCCTCCGCCTGCCGGCGTTCCTCGAGCTTGCGCTCCTCCTCGAGCTTGCGGGCGGCCGCGACCTTGCGCTCCTCCTCCTCGCGCTTGCGCTCGGCCTGGCGCTGGCGCTCCTCCTCGAGCTTCCTGGCGGCGAGCTCGCGCTCCTGCTCGGCACGGCGCTGCTCCTCCTCCTCGCGCTTGCGCTCCTCTTCCTGCTTGCGCTGCTCCTCGATGCGGATGGCGGGATCGACGGGGGTCGGCGCCGGCGGGGGCGGCGGGGCGGGCGGTGGCGGCGGTGGCGGGG
>JAEZQX010000472.1 GCA_023441105.1 Pseudomonadota bacterium
GCCGCCTCGCCGGCGGCAGCCGCCGCAGACGCCCGGCCGAGACGGCCGCGCAATGGCGGCCGCTCGCTCACCGACGAAGCCTACGCGCGGCTCGAGGAGCTGATCGTCACGCTGCAGCTGCGGCCCGGCGTGGCGGTATCGGAGGCGACGCTATCCGAGCGGCTGGGCATCGGCCGCACCCCCATCCGCGAAGCGCTGCAGCGGCTCGCGCGCGAGCATCTGGTGGTGGTCCTGCCACAGCGCGGCAACCTGGTGTCCGAGATCGACGTCAGGAAGCAGCTGCGGCTGCTGGAGACTCGCCGCGAAGTGGAACGGCTGATCGTCCGCTGCGCCGCCCGCCGTGCCGGTGCCGACGAACGCGACGAATTCCGCCAGCTCGCGGCCGTGTTCGGCCGCGCCGCCGAGCGCAACGACTCGAAGTCCTTCCTGCGCGGCGACAAGCGCTTCAACGACCTCTGCCTGCAGGCCGCGCGCAACGAATTCGCCGCCGGCGCCATCGGCCTGATGCACGGGCTGTCGCGGCGGTTCTGGTACCTGCACTACCGGCAGGCAGCCGACCTGCCGGAGACGGCACGGCTGCATGCGAACGTGGCGGCGGCCATCGCGGCCGCCGACGCCGACGCAGCCGGGCGGGCACTCGATGCGCTGCTCGACAACATCGAAGCCTTCACCCGCGCCACCGTCTCGACCGATTTCTGAGGTGGCGACCGGTCGGCCGCCGGGCGCGGCCTATTCTTCCCGGTCCTCGTAGCAGCCGCGCTGGAAGCGTGGCGTGCACAGCGCGAGGAACACCAGGTCGCTGTCGCCGATGTTGCTGATCCGCTGCGACACCTGCGGCGGAATCACCACCACGTCGCCGGGTTCGACGTCCGACACGTAGTGATCGGCACTGGTCAACTCGCCGTCGGCGCCGATCAGTTCCACCCTCCCCTGTCCTTCGAGGATGAGGTAGCGCTCCGCCGTCCCGGTGAGCCGATGCAGCCGCGTCGTCACGCCCGGCGTCACCCGCGCCCGTGCGATCGACAGCGCCGGGTCGTCGGGCGTGTTGAGCCATTCGGTGATGAAGCAGCCTTCCTCGAACCAGTATTCCTGGGCAGCGCCGCCGCGCAGGATCAGCGGCTTGCTGCCGCCGTCGCCGTCGCTCATCGAGTGTTCCTCTGGTGGCCTTGTCCGGGCATGCGGAAATGTAGCCGCAGCCGACATTGCGCGCCATCGGTGCAATTCCCGGTCCCAGCGCCTGCCCTCGGAGGTCGGCGGAGCCGTGGCGCGAGGTAGCGCCGGGTTAGCATTCGGGGCGTAAACTAGCCCCTCACCGAGAGAAGGAGACCAGAGAAGATGAAACGCCGCTCAGTATTGCGCGCCGCGCTTGCCGGCACTTTTGCAACCGCCTTGACCGCCGGCCTGGTTGCCCCGGCCTACGCAGCCTATCCGGAGCGGCCGATCACGATGATCGTTCCCTGGGGTGCCGGCGGCGGCACCGACGCCGTTGCCCGCTTCATCGCCTCCGAGCTCGAGAAGGACCTGAAGCAGCCCATCAACGTCGTGAACCGCACCGGCGGCAGCGGCGTGGTCGGCCACACGGCCATTTCTTCCGCGGCGCCGGACGGCTACACCATCGGCCTGATCACGGTAGAGATCGCCATGATGAAGCACGTCGGGCTGACCACCCTCGGACCGGAGGGGTTCACCCCCATCGGCATGGTCAACTACGACCCGACCGCCCTCTTCGTCGCCAGCGATTCCAAGATCAAGGACGCCAAGGACCTGCTCGAGCAGGCCAAGGCGAGCCCCGGCAAGCTCAAGGCAAGCGGCACCGGCCAGGGCGGGATCTGGCATCTCGGCCTCGCCGGCATGCTGGTGGATGCGAAGCTGCCCGGCAATGCCGTCGGCTGGGTGCCGAGCCAGGGCGCCGCGCCCGGACTGCAGGACCTGGTTGCCGGCGGCATCGATCTCGCCGCCTGCTCGTTGCCGGAAGCCCGTTCGCTGGTGGAAGCCGGCAAGGTCCGGCCGCTGGTGCTGATGTCGCCGCAGCCGGACACGGTGTTCCCGAAAGTCCCGCTGCTCAAGGACGTCACCGGCAGCAACTGGACCACCGGCGCCTGGCGCGGGGTCGCCGGTCCCAAGGGCCTGCCGGCGGACATCACCGCCAAGCTGGAGGCGTCGGTGAAGAAGGCCTATGACTCCAAGGCCTACCAGGACTTCCTCAAGTCGCGCGGCTTCGGCGCCCAGTACGAGGACGCCAAGGGCTTCGGCGAGTTCATGGCCAAGGAAGACAAGTCCAAGGGCGAAGTCATGAAGGCTGTCGGCATCGCCAAGTAGCGCGAGCCGGCCGGTCGTGCTGGCGCGGCGGCATCCGCTCCGCGGCGCCAGGGCGGCGCCAGGGCGGCGCCTGGCCGGCCTAGCCCGCAGCGCCGACGCGCCCGCCAGCGCGTCGGGCATCCTCAATCCGCATCGACGGATGACGCATGAAGAGCAATGACGTTCCGATCGGGGCAGGCCTGCTGGTCCTGTCGCTGCTGATCCTCTGGCACGTGAGTTCCTTCCCGCCGGCCCCCGGCCAGCCCTACAACGCCGCGCTGTTCCCCGGGATCGCCGCGGCCGGGCTTGGCCTGGCAGCGATCGCGCTGATCGTCAGCGGGCTGCGCAAGCGCAACGAAGACCGCGCGGATATCGACCCGGCCGGCGACGAGGAGCTCGCGAATCTGGCGGCCGGCCAGGACACGGAGGTGCTCGAGACCGCAAAGGTGCCGTCGCGCATGCTGGCGATCATCCTCACGGCCGGCGCCATTGTCTTCTACCTGGTCGCGGCCAACTTCCTCGGCTTCATCATCACCGGCACCATCATCCTCGCGGTGCTGATGTGGTCCTACGGCGTCGCCTTCAAGGTGCTGGTGCCGGTGTCGATCGTCGCGGCGGTGGTGATCCACCTCGCCTTCTACAAGCTCCTCTCGGTGCCGCTGCCGTGGGGAGTCCTGCAACCGTTCGCCTGGTAGACGCGCATGGACGCATGGCTTCTGGCACTGGAACTGGTGCTGAACCCGACGGTGATCCTGACGATCATCGGCTCGGCCCTGTTCGGCCTGTTTGTCGGCGCGGTACCCGGCCTGACCGCGACCATGGCCACGGCGCTGCTGGTGCCGATCACCTTTTTCCTGCCGCCGGTGGCGGCGGTCGGCGCGATCGTCACCGCCACCGCCATGGCGATTTTCGCCGGCGACATCCCCGGCTGCCTGATGCGGATCCCGGGCACGCCGGCTTCGGCGGCCTACGTCGAGGATTCATACGGCATGACCCGCAAGGGCCAGGCCGAGACCGCGCTCGGCATCGGCCTGGTGTTCTCCGCGATCGGCGGCGTCTTCGGCACGATCGTGCTGACCTTCACGTCGCCGGCGCTCGCCGACATCGCCTTGCGCTTCAGCTCCTTCGAATACTTCTGGCTGGTGCTGATGGGCCTGAGCTGCGCCGTCTTCATCGCCAGCGACCGGCCGTTGAAGGGCTTCGTCACCCTGCTGCTCGGCCTGTTGTGCGGCAGCGTCGGCCTGGAGAATCCCGCCGCGCATCCGCGCTTCACCTTCGGCAATCCCGACCTGCTGGGCGGCCTGAGCCTGATACCGGCGATGATCGGCCTGTTCGCGGTCTCCGAAGTCATGCGCTTCGCGCAATTCGGCGACAGCGTGATGGTGATCAGCAAGCAGGTCGGCAAGGTCCTCACCGGCATGGGAACCCTGGCCCGCAAGTACTGGCGCCAGACGCTGCGCGGCAGCGTCCTCGGCACCATCGTCGGCGCGCTGCCCGGGGCGGGTGCCGACATCGCCGCCTGGATGTCGTACGCGATGAGCAAGAAGCTCTCGAAGGAGCCGGAGAAGTTCGGCACCGGCCATCCGGAAGGACTGGTGGAATCCGGCGCCGCCAATAACAGCGCGCTGGCCGGCGCCTGGATCCCGGCGCTGGTGTTCGGCATTCCCGGCGACTCGATCACCGCCATCGCCATCGGCGTGCTGTACATGAAGGACATGAACCCCGGGCCGACGATCTTCGTCAACAGCCCGCAGAACGTCTACGCGGTGTTCCTGCTGTTTCTGATCGCCAACCTGATCATGATCCCGCTGGGCATCCTGACCATCAAGCTCGCCGCCAACCTGCTCAAGGTGCCGCGTAACGTGCTGATGCCGATCATCCTGCTGTTCTGCATCGTCGGGGCGTTCGCCATCAACAACGCCACCTTCGACCTCTACGTGCTGCTCGGCTTCGGCCTGCTCGCCTGGTTCCTCGAAGCCAACGACTATCCGATCGCGCCGCTGATCCTCGGCATGCTGCTTGGCACGATGCTGGAGGAGCACTTCATCCGTTCGATGATCAAGGCGGAAGGCAACATCATGGCCTTCGTCGAGCGGCCGATCGCTGCCGGCCTGGCGATCTTCATCGCGCTGTTGTGGGGCGGCTCCGCCTGGCTCGCGTTGCGCCGCAGCTCGATCGCCCGCGCAGGCCAGCGCGCGGCTGCCGGCGCCTGAGCGCGCCGGTCCCGCGCAAGGCGAAGGCGATGGCTGCGCAGCCCTCCGACGGCCTGCTGATCGGCGGCGATGGCCGCGCCCGCTGCTGGTGGCACGGCGGGCTCACGGAATACCAGCGCTATCACGACGAGGAATGGGGCCATCCGGTCGTCGAGGACCGGCGCCTGTTCGAGAAGATCTGCCTCGAAGGCTTCCAGGCCGGCCTGTCCTGGCTCACCATCCTGCGCAAGCGGGAGAACTTTCGCCGCGCCTTCGACGGCTTCGACTTCGAGAAGGTGGCGCGCTACGGCGGGGACGACGTGACCCGCCTGCTCGCCGATGCCGGCATCATCCGCCACCGGCAGAAGATCGAATCGACGATCAACAATGCCGCGCGGGCGCTCGAGCTGCGCGCCGAGTTCGGCTCGCTCGCCGCCTATTTCTGGGGCTTCGAGCCGGCGGCCGGGCAGCGGCCGGCCGTGGTCGACCTCGTCCACCTGAAGGCGAACCCGACGACCGAGGTATCGAAGGCGCTCTCCAAGGACCTCAAGAAGCGCGGCTGGACCTTCGTCGGCCCGACCACCGTCTATGCCTTCATGCAGGCCATGGGCCTGGTCAACGACCACCTCGAGGGCTGCTGCGTCCGCGATGCGGTCGAGGACATGCGCAGTCGCCTGAAGCGGCCGCGACCGAGCGTCGCGCGCTGACGCGGGGCGGTGGCGGACGGGTGCGGCTGCTGCCGTTCCGCCCGCATCGCTATCGACTCATGCCGGATTCACCGCCGGCGCAAGACGCACCGGCTCCTCGCGAATCGGCAGGTTGACCAGGCCGGCAGCCAGCGACAGGATCGCATCCGCGATCCACATCCACTGGAAGTTGCCGGTGCTGGCGAAGGCAACCCCGCCCAGCCAGGCGCCGAGGAAGCCGCCGACCTGGTGCGACAGCAGCGTGAGGCCGAACAACGTGCCGAGGTAGCGCACGCCGAACAGCTTGCCGACCAGGCCCGCCGTCGGCGGCACGGTCGCCAGCCAGGTGATGCCCAGCGCCACCGCGAAGATGTAGAAGGTGATCGGCTCCTTCGGCGAGAGCATGTAGATGAGGATGATCAGCGCGCGCGAGGTGTACATCCAGAAGAGCAGGTACTTCATGCGGTAGCGCGAACCGAGGGCACCGGCGCCGAGGCTGCCGACGATGTTGGACAAGCCGATCAAGGCGATGGAGATGCCGGACACGCTGCTCGACAGGCCGCACAACGCGATCTCGCCCGGCAGGTGGGTGACGAGGAAGGCGATGTGGAAGCCGCAGGTGAAGAAGCCGGCGTTGAGCAGCAGGTAGCTGCGGTCCTTGAGCGCGATGCGCAACTGCCGGCGCAACGTCATCGGCGCTTCCGGCGCCGAGGCGCGGGCGGCGGCGGTCGCCGCGGCAGCCGGTGCAGCGGCCGGCGAAGCCTCGCGCGGGGCGGCGGGAGCCACGCCGGAAGCCGCCGAAGGCGCGCGCCGCGTGCGCAGCTTGAGCGCCAGCGGCAGCGTCAGCAGCGACAACGCCGCCAGCACGAACATCGCATTGACCCAGCCGGCAAGCGCGATCAGCCGCTCGGTGACCGGGGCGAAGACGAACTGGCCGAACGAACCGCCGGCGTTGACGAAGCCGGCGCCGAAGGATCGCCTCTCGGGCGGCAGGCGCTGGGCCGCGGCGCTGATCAGGATGGAGAAGCTGCCGGCGCCGGCACCCGCCGCGACCAGGATGCCCATCGAAAAGATCAGCCCCCAGTCGCTGGTCATGTAGGGCGTGATCGCGGTGCCGATGGCGAGCATCAGACCGCCGGCGACGATCACCGGCACCGGTCCGTAGCGGTCGGCGGCCGCCCCGAAAACCGGCTGCGCCGCTCCCCAGACGAACTGCCCGATGGCGAGGGCGAAGCTGATCGAGACGATCCCGAGCCCGGTCGCCGTGTTGATCGGCGAGACGAACAGGCCCGATACCTGGCGGGTGCCCATGGTGAGCATCATGATGGCGGCGGCGGGAACCAGCACACCCCATAGCGCCGCGCGCTTCGCGGCCTGGTCTATCGTCACTCTGGTATCTCCTGGAAGGATCAGCCAAGCTCCCCGTCATCGCTGGTGGCAAGCGTGCGGTAGCAATCGTCGAGAAGGTCGTGCAGCATGGCCGCGCGCTCGACGCCGATGGCGGCGTTGAAGGCCAGCTGTGCCCGTTTCCAGTGCTGCCGCGCCTGCACCCGCAGGTCCCGACCGGCAGCGGTCGCCGACACCTGGCGGCTGCGCGCGTCGCGACCCGCCTCGACGCCGACCAGCCCCGCCTCCAGGAGCGGGCGAAGGTTGCGGGTGAGGGTGGAGGCGTCCAGCGACAGCAGCCGGGCCAGCTCGCCTTGCAGCAACGGCCCGCGATCCGTGATGATGGCGAGCAGCGAATACTGCGTGGTCTTCAGTCCGCACTGCGCCATGTGGGCGTCGTAGTGACGGCTGACCAGGCGGGTCAGGCGGCGCAGCTTCATGTTGCTGCACCCCGACAGGCCGGCGGCGACGTGCGGCGCCTCGGCGGCTGGCGTGGCCCTGCGGGGATTTGTCATGGAGACCGATTGTACCTACAATCTTTGCAGTTACAACTATTTTTCGACGTCGAGGTGCGCATGACACAGGATTCTTCCAAGGTGCTGCAGGAATGGCTGGAGGACGAGGCGCGGATCCGCGAACGGATGGCGGCCACGTCAGGCGCAGCGCCGCTGTCCCGCGCGGCTCTCGCCGGCATGCCCGGCATCGCCGTGTTCGAGGCGATGTTCGACGGCCGGCTGCCGGGCGCACCGATCGCCAAAACGCTGGATTTCCTGCCGGTGAAGATCGAGCCCGGCCTGGCAGTGTTCCAGGGCCAGCCCCTGCACCGGCACTACAACCCGCTCGGCACGGTGCATGGCGGCTGGTTCGCCACCCTGCTGGACTCCGCCCTCGGCTGCGCGGTGCACAGCAAGCTGCCGGCCGGCCGTGCCTATACGACGCTGGAGTTGAAGATCAACCTGGTGCGCGCGCTGACTGTAGACGTGCCGCGTGTGCGGGCGGAGGGCCGCGTCATCCATTTCGGCAACCAGACGGCAACGGCGGAGGCGCGGCTGGTTGGACCGGACGGCAAGCTGTACGCGCACGGTACGACGACCTGCCTGGTGTTCGCCGCGCGCGGCTGATGGCGGCGCAGGCGTGAAGAGGCGCGCGCTCCACGGAGC
>JAEZQX010000505.1 GCA_023441105.1 Pseudomonadota bacterium
GCTTCGAGCTGCTGCCGAGCCTGCGCTATGCCCATTCGGAGCCGTATCTGCGGCGGCTTGCAGCGGAACACGATCTCGACCTCGCCGGTCTGTTCCGGGAGCCGGTGCGCCAGGACCAGCGCGAAGCCATCGACGGCCTGTTCGTCTATCTCGTCGCGCGCTGAGCGGCGCCGAAGAAGGCCTGCACCAGCTTGACCCAGTAGCTGGCGCCGATCGGCAGCAATTCGTCGTTGAAGTCGTAGTTGGGATTGTGCAGCTCGCATGGCCCCATGCCGTGGTACGTCGCTTCGCGATGGCCGCCGTCGCCGTTGCCGAGGAACAGGTAGCTGCCGGGCACCTTCTCGAGGTAGAAGGAGAAGTCCTCGGCGCCGCCTACCGGCGGCGTCTCGCGGATCACCTTGTCGGCGCCGAAGCCTTCCTGCGCCACCCGCGCCGCGAACTCGGTCTGGTCGTCGTGGTTCACCAGCGGCGGATAGGCGCGCACGAAGTGCAGCTCGCCGCTCGCCCCGTAGACCTGCGGCAGGGTCTGCGCAACCTGGCGCATGCGCTCCTCGATCTGGTCGAGCACCTCGGTGGTGAAGGTGCGCACGGTGCCACGCAGCACCGCCTCGGCCGGAATGACGTTGTAGGCATCGCCGGCATGGATCTGGGTGACCGAGAGCACTGCCGTGTCGATCGGCGACTTGCTGCGCGAGATGATGGTCTGCAGCACGCCCACCATCTCGGCCGCGATGACGATCGGGTCGACGGCCTTCTGCGGCATGGCTGCATGGCCGCCGACGCCGCGGATGACGATGTCGAAGCGATTGCTCGACGCCATCATCGGCCCCTTGCGAAAGGCGAACACGCCCGCCGGCGTACCGGGCATGTTGTGGATGCCGTAGATCTCGTCGCAGGGAAACCGCTCGAACAGGCCGTCCTCGATCATCGCGCGCGCGCCGGCATTGCCGCCCTCCTCCGCCGGCGGGAAGATGAAGTTGACCGTGCCGGCGAAATCGCGATGCTTCGCCAGGTACTGGGCCGCGCCGAGCAGCATGGTGGTGGGGCCGTCGTGGCCGCAGCCGTGCATGCGGCCCGGATTGCGCGAGGCGTGGGCGAAGCGGTTGTGCTCCGGCATCGGCAGCGCATCCATGTCGGCGCGCAGCCCGATCGACCGTCCGGCGCCACCGCTGCCGCGAAGCACCGCCACCACGCCGGTGCGGCCGATCCCGGTGTGGACCTCGAGCCCGAGGCGGGACAGGTGCTCGGCCACCAGGCTGGCGGTGCGCGTCTCCTGGAAGGCCAGTTCCGGATGCGCATGGATGTCGCGGCGAAGCGCGGTGAGTTGCTGGCGTTCGGCGGTGATTTCTTCGAGCAGCGTCATGGCGGTCTCATCGGGGGATTGTCGTTCTCACGTAGGCGGCGATCTCGGCGGCGACCTCGCCGAGCGCGCGGCGCAGCGGCTCGAAGCCGGGGCTGCGGGCGCGCGTCATCTCGTCCATGTAGAGGCCGCGGTGCACCTCGATCTGCAGGCTGTGGCGCTCCTGCGCCGGCCGGCCGAGGCGCGCGATCAGCGCCACGCCCTTGAAGGGATCGTTGAGCGCGACGCTGAAGCCGCGCTTGCGCAGGGCTTCGGCGACCATGGCGGTGAACTCCGGCGCGCAGGTCGCGCCGTCGCGGTCGCCGAGCACGAAGTCGGCCAGCCGCTTGTCGCTCCTGATCTGCAGCCCTTCGTAGGAATTGGCCGGCATCGAATGCAGGTTCAGGTGCCAGACGGCGCCGAAGCGCCGGTAGGCGCCCTCGATCAGCGCGAGCAGCCGAGATTGGTAAGGCGCGTGGTAGTTGGCGATGCGCGCCTGGACCTCGGCAACCGACAGCCGGCGGTCGTAGATCGGCCGTCGCCCGTCGTGGCCCGCGTCGCGCCAGACCAGGCCGATGCCGAGGCGGGTCTTCTCGCTCGAGGCGACGACGCC
Source organism: Pseudomonadota bacterium (assembly GCA_023441105.1). Next base: position 1,953 of record JAEZQX010000505.1, read on the forward strand.
GGGCCATGGTTCCTCGAGCATCGCCGGATCGATATCGGTGACGTCGCGGTTGGGGTCGATATAGCTGCGCGGGAACTCCGCCGCCAGCAGCGCCGCACCCACGGACGGCAAGGCATCCCAGAGGACGTGCACGTCGGTATCCTCGCCGGCGCGCAACTCGGCGAGCTCGATGGCATGGCCGAAGTCGGCGGGATAGCGCGTGCCGCTGTGCGGCGAGTCGCAGACCAGCGGAATCTCGCTGCCGGGCGCGGGCCGCCGCAGCGTGAAGGGTGCCGACGGCGCGGCGTCGCCAGGCAGGACGGTTGCGGTCATGAGGCGGTGGCCAGGTGAGGCGCCGGCACGGGTTGGCGGCCGGCATGGTCGAGGTCGTCGCCCAGGTGGTCGTTCAGGTGGCAGGCGCTGGCATGGCCATCGCCAAGCGGCCGCAGGACCGGTGTCTCCTGGCGGCAGCGCGGCATGGCGTGCGGGCAGCGCGGATGGAAGGCGCAGCCGGCGGGCGGGGCGAGGGGTGAGGGCAATTCGCCCCGGATCGGCTGGTACTCGCGCCGCTGCGTCTCGAGCCGCGGCAGCTCGGCCAGCAGCGCCCGCGTGTAGGGATGGTTCGGTCGGCTGAAGACGACCGAGGTGGCGGCAACCTCGACGATCCGGCCGAGGTACATGATCACCACCCGGTCGGCGAGATGACCGACCACCCCGAGGTTGTGGCTGATGAACAGGTAGGTGAGGTCGAACTCCTGGCGCAGGTCGGCGAAGAGGTTGAGCACCTGCGCCTGGATCGACACGTCGAGCGCGGCGACCGCCTCGTCGCAGACGATGATCCGCGGCTTCAGCGCCAGCGCCCGCGCGATGCCGATGCGTTGCCGCTGGCCGCCGGAGAACTGGTGCGGATAGCGCTGCCCATACCCCGGGTCCAGCCCGACCTGGCGCATCAGCCCGGCGACATAGTCGGCCTTTGCCGCGGCCGGCACGATGCCGAGCACCACCGGCGCCTCGCCGATGATGTCGAGCACCCGCAAGCGGGGATTGAGCGACGCCATCGGGTTCTGGAAGATCATCTGCACGCCCAGCTCGTAGGCACGCCGCTCGCGCCCGGTCAGGCGCTCGACCGGCCGCCCCTGGTAGCGGATCTCCCCGGCGGTGGGCGGACTGATGCCGGCGATCATCCGCCCGAGCGTCGACTTGCCGCAGCCCGACTCGCCGACGACGCCGACCACTTCGCCGGCCTGCACGTCGAGGTCCACGCCGCTCACCGCCTGCACCACCGCGGCGCGGTTGCCGGCGCCGAGCAGGTTGGCCAGCCGCCCCACCAGGTCGACCGGTTGCACGAACCGCTTGTCGATCCCGCGCAGGCTCAGCAGCGGCGCGTCAGCCATGGCCGGCATCCAGCGGATAGAAGCAGCGCAGGGTCCGCCCTGGCCCGCGCTGGACGACCGGCGGCGGCTGCAGGCAGTCGCCGCCAGCGCGCGGGCACCTCGGCCGGAAGGCGCAGCCGCGCGGCAGTTGCAGCAGCGACGGGGTCATGCCGGGGATCTGGCGCAGGCGCGAACCGTGCGTGCCGCGCGACGGAATCGAATCGATCAACCCCTGCGTGTACGGGTGCAGCGGTCGGCCGATCACCTCCGCCGCCGCGCCGGTCTCGACGATGCGGCCGGCGTACATCACGGCGATCCGGGCGGCGAGGCCGGAGACGACGGCGAGGTCGTGGGTGATCCACAGCATGGCCGTGCGCGTTTCACGGCACAGCTTCTGCACCTCGTGCAGTATCTGCGCCTGGATGGTGACGTCGAGGGCCGTCGTCGGCTCGTCGGCGATGACCAGCCGCGGCCGGTTCAGCATGGCGATGGCGATGGCGACCCGCTGGCGCATCCCGCCCGACAGTTGATGCGGATAGGCAAGCAGGCGGTCGCGGGGCGACGGGATGCCGACCATCGCCAGCGCCTCGCGGGCCCGCGACCGGGCAGCCGTCGCGCCGATCTTCTCGTGCGCCCGGATCGCCTCGATCATCTGCGTGTCGATGCGCAACACCGGATTCAGCGTCATCATCGGGTCCTGGAAGATCATGGCGATCTCCTTGCCGCGCAGCCGCCGCAGCCGCTGGTCGCCGGCACCGACGAGCTCCTCGCCGAGCACCTGGATGGAACCGGCCACGATCCGGCCCGGCTCGTCGACCAGGCCGAGGATCGAGAAGCCGGTGATGCTCTTGCCCGACCCCGATTCACCGACCAGCCCCAGCACCTCGCCGGCGCCGATCTGCAGATCGACCCCGTCCACCGCCTTCACCACGCCGCTGTGGGTGAAGAAGTGGGTGGCCAGTCCCTGCACCGCCAGCACCGGCGGCGACGCCGACGGCGAACCGGCATCCGCGTCCGGCCGCTGCGGCTGCGACGCGTGGACGTCAGGGGCTTCGATGTGCAGCTCGATCATCGGCGGCAGGCGGCTCGGCAAGGATCGGGACGATGGCGGATGGCGCGCACGGGTTGCGATCAGTGGGCGTTGTGCGGGTTGAGGATGTCGCGCAGGTGGTCCCCCACCAGGTTGATCCCGATGATCGCCAGCGCCAGCGCAATGCCGGGAAAGAACGAAATCCAGTAGTGGCCCGACAGCATGAACTCGTAGCCGTTGGCGATCAGCATGCCGAGCGAGGGTTCGGTGACCGGCACGCCGACGCCGAGGAACGACAGCGTCGACTCGAGCGCGATCGCATGGGCGAGATCGATGGTGGCGATGACGATCAGCGGCGGCATGCAGTTGGGCAGCATGTGGCGCAGGAGCACGCGGCGCCAGCCGAGCGACATGCACTGTGCCGCCTCGACGTACTCCTTCGCCCGCTCGACCAGCGCCGCGCCGCGCGCTGCCCGCGCGAAGTAGGCCCACTGCACGATGATCAGCGCAATGATCACCTTGTCGACGCCCTTGCCGAGCACCGCCAGCAGGATCAACGCCACCAGGATTGCCGGGAACGACAGCTGGATGTCCACGATGCGCATCAGCAGCGAGTCGATCCAGCCGCCGAAATAGGCCGCCGCCAGACCGACCACGCATCCGATGGCAAGCGCCGCCGCCACCGAGACGCTGCTGACCACCAGGCTGGTGCGCAAGCCGTAGAAGATCGCCGACAACAGGTCGCGCGCCTGGCCGTCGGTGCCGAGCCAATAGGTCAGGCTGCCGTCGGCGCTGGTGCTGCCCGGCGGCAGCTTCGAGTCGAAGATGTCGAGGTTGCCGATGTCGTACGGGTTCTGGGGCGAGATCCAGGGCGCGAACACCGCCGCACCCACGGCCAGCAGCAGCAGGACCAGCCCCAGGACCGCCAGGCGGCTGGCCAGGAACTCGCGCCGCAGCCGCTGCCATGGCGTCTCCGGCGGCGGCAGCGGCGGGTCCGCCTCCAGGGCCCGCACGGCATCGATCGCCGCGTCCAGCGGGGTTGCCACGGCGCTGCGGCTCATGGGCAGACCTCCCTGCCAAGCCGCATCGGCATGCTCATGCCTTGCCTCCCTGCAACCGCACCCGCGGATCGAGGATCGAATAGAGGATGTCGACCACCAGGTTCAACATCACCAGGAAGAACACGATCAGGATCAGGTAGGCCACCACCACCGGACGGTCGAGGGTGATGATGGAGTCGAGCAGCAGCTTGCCCATGCCCGGCCAGGCGAAGACCGTTTCGGTGACGACGGCGAAAGCCACCACCTGCCCGAACTCGAGGCCACTGATGGTGACGATCGGGATCAGGATGTTCTTCAACAGGTGCACCCGCAGGATCCGGCCCCACGCCAGGCCCTTGGCGCGTGCGAACTTGATGTAGTCCATGGGCAGCGATTCCCGCGTGGCGGCGCGGGTGACGCGGATGATCAGCGCTGCCTTGGCAGTGGCGATGGTCGCCGCCGGCAGCACCAGGCTGCGCCAGCCGTCGAGCGTGAGCACGCTCAGATCGAGCGGCCCGAACAGCACCGTGTCCCCCCGGCCACTGGCCGGCACCCAGCCGAGCCCGACCGCGAACACCATGATCAGCATCAGCCCGACCCAGAAATTGGGCAGCGAGAAGCCGAGCACCGAGCCGGTCATGATGCCGCGGGTGCTGAGCGCCCGCGGCTTGAGACCGGCCCACATGCCCAGCGGCACGCCCAGCAGCACGGCGACCAGCATCGCAACGCAAGCCAGCTCCAGGGTGGCCGGCATCCGCTCGAGGATCAGGCCCATGGCAGACTGCCCGGTGAGGAAGCTCTTGCCGAAGTCGAGCTGCACCGCGTGCTGCATGAAGATGGCGTACTGCTGCCACAGCGGCTTGTCGAGGCCGAAGGACTGGCGGATCGCCTCGCGGTCGAGCTCGGTGGCCTCCGGGCTGGCCATCATCGAGACGGGATCGCCGATCACATACAAGCCCAGGAACACCAGCCCCGACATCACCAGCATGACCAGCAGGGCCTGCAGCAGGCGGCGCAGGATGTAGGTGAGCATCGGCTGGCGGCTCTGGTGACGGCGGGCGAGGCAGCGGGCGGGGCGACAGGCGCGGCTCCGGTGGCAGCCCCGGCGGCCGCCCCCTGGCGATCTACTTCGCCGGCGTCACGTGCTGCACCATCGTCATCTGGTCGGCGCGCCCGCCGAAGGCGATGTCCTTCTTCATCGCCCAGACCGAATGTTCGAAGTGGATGGGCAGCATGGCGAAGTCGGCCATGGCGATCTCGCTTGCCTTGGCCAGCACGTCGCCGCGCTTGGCCGGATCCATCATGGTGGCGGATTCCTCCACCAGCCGGTCCATCTCCGGATTCGAGTAGCGACTGCGGTTGGTGGTGCCGACGCCCTTCTCCTTGTTCGGCGTCACCAGCAGCGAGTTGAGCGTGTTGGACATCTCGCCGGTGGAAGTGCCCCAGCCCGCCAGGTAGGCGCTGTAGGCGTAGCTGTCGCGGTTCTTGAAGAAGACCGCCGGGGCGGTGGCGTCGATGCTGGTCTTCACGCCGATGCGCGTCCACATGGAGGCGAGCGTCTGCGCCACCTTGGTGTCGTTGATGTAGCGACCGTTGGGCGTACCCAGCACCATCGAGAAGCCGTCCGGGTAACCGGCGGCCTTCAGCAGCGCCTTGGCCTTGTCGGGGTCGGCCTTGGGCGCGGTGACCAGGTTCTCGCTGGTGCCGAGCATCGGCGGCGGCAGCAGCTGGGCCGCCGGCGTTGCCACGCCGCCCATGATGCGATCGACCAGCGCCTTGCGGTCGACGGCCAGCGACAGCGCCTCGCGCACCCGCTTGTCGAGCAGCGGGTTCTTGCCGTTGCCACCCTGGATGCCGGGCGTTTCGTTGCCGTGCTGGTCGAGCGCGACGTAGATGACGCGGTTCGACGACTTGGTGACGACATTGAGCTTCGGATCCTTCTGCAGCCGGGCCAGGTCGTCGGTGGGCGGATCCTCGATCAGATCCACGTCACCGGCGAGCAATGCCGCCACCCGCGCCGCCGGGTTGCTGATCGGGCGGTAGACGACGCGGTCCCAGGCCGGCTTCGGCCCCCAGTAGTGCGGGTTGCGCTCGAACACGATCTCGCTGCCGCGCTTCCACGACACGAACTTGTAGGGGCCGGCGCCCACCAGGCCGTCGCCGGCATTGAGCTCGGTCGTGGTCTTGCCTTCCGGCGCCGGTCCGGCGGCCGCCTTCGCCGACATGATCGGCAGGCCGGTGAGGTTGGTCGCGACCAGCGGATAAGGTTTGCTGGTGGTGATGCGCACGGTCATCGGATCGACCGCCTCCGTCTTCTCCACCTGCTGCAGGTAGATCTTGAACGACGACGGACTGTTGGGCACCTTGCCGGCGCGATCGAAGGTGAACAGGACGTCCTCGGCCGTCACCGGCGATCCATCGGAGAACTTGACTCCCGGCCGCAGCTTGAACGTCCAGGTCGTTCCATCGGCGGTCCAGGATTCGGCCAGGCACGGCGTCGGGGCAAGCTCCGCGTCCGCGCACACCAACGGGTCGAACAGTGTCTGCGACAGCTGGATGTTGGGCGTGAGCGCGTGGTACTGCGGATCCATCGACGTCGGCTCGGTCTTCAGCGCCACCACCAGGTCCCGCGCCAGCGCCGGGCCACCGCAGGCGAGCATCGCCGCCACCGCCACGCCGGCCAGCGGGCGCCCAACCCCGTGCCCGTTCAACAGACTCGCTTGCATGCTGATCCACTCCCCGTATATGGAGGTCGAAGCCAAGCAATTGGCATACCACCTGGGACGGACTTTAGCAGCCGCCGTCGCAAGGCGCCACAGGCTTATCCAGGGCTTGGCAGCGGCCTCCAGATCGGCTACGCGGGGAGTGGAGCCATGACCGGAGCGGCGAGTCTCATTGCTTGCGCGGATCGTCCTTCGGATCCATGTAGACCACGTCGAAGGGGCCCACGCCGTTGATCTGCACGACCGTCTCTCCGCTTGCCACCGCGAAGTGGGGCATGCCGGCCGGCAGGTGGACGAAGCTTGCCTGCGGCAGCGGCGTGACCGCACTCCGGTCGAGTTTCTCGCCGGTGCCGACTCCGAAGCGGCCCGCGATGACGGTGAGGAATTCATCCTTCGAATGCCGGTGTGGCGGCACCACGAAGCCGTCGGGAAACTTCAGGCGGATCACGAATGGACCCTCCTTCGCCGGGCTGCCGAGCAGCACGGCGATCTGCGCCCCCGCGGGCAGCGAGGCCGGACCCGGGCCCCAGGTCACCTTGTCGGCCGGCACGGCCGTGTGGTGCGCCGCCTCATGCGGACCCGCAGCCTGGGGGTCGGCCGCCTGACCCGTCGCGAGCAAGCCGCAAGCGGTGGCGAGGCCGGCCAGCAGGCGCAGGCCCTGCGGGAATGAAAGGAAGTCGTTGCTCTGGTTCATGACATCGTCTCCGAAACGGTAGGGCCGCGCCCCCAGGGATCAATGGCGGGTGATGACGATCTGCAGGTACTCACTCGGCACGACCATGGTGCCGTCCTTGGCGCGGTTGAATTGGCCGACCAGGGCCAGCAGGTCGCGCTCGAGCGCCTCCTGCTGCACCCGGTCGAGGGCGGCGAAGGCCTTGTGCACCGGGCCGTACCAGGTCCTGAAGATGTCGACCCAGTGCGCCGGCGTGCGGTAGCGGAAGACAAAGTGGCGTTGCGACGAAGTGACCGACGCTGCATGCGCTTCGAACAGCTCCGACAACCGCCCGCGCGTGCCCCACACTGCCGGCGACTTGACGCCCGCCGGTGGCGGCACGTAGCGGCCGATGGTCTTGAACAGCTGCCCGATGAAGCCCTCCGGCGTCCAGTTGGCCAGGCCGATCTTGCCGCCGTGGCGGCAGACCCGCACCAGCTCGGCTGCGGCGCGCTCCTGGTCGGGCGTGAACATCACCCCGAAGGTGGACAGCACCACGTCGAAGGATTCGTCGTCGAAGGCGAGCGCTTCCGCGTCGGCCTGCCGGAACTCGACGGCCAGCCGTTCCGCCTGCGCCCGCTCCCGGGCGCGCTCGAGCAAGGCCGGCACGTAGTCGGTGGCCATGACCTCGCAGCCGCGGCGCGCGGCCGCAAGCGAGGCGTTGCCGTTGCCGGCCGCGACGTCGAGCACCCGCTGGCCGGAGCGGACGTCGACCGCCTCGCAAAGCTCCTCGCCGACGATCTGCAGCGTGGTTCCGATGAGGGCATAATCGCCCGAGGACCAGGCCGCCTGCTGGCGGGTCTTGACCGCCGCGAGATCGGGCTTGACTGCAGCTTGCGCGCCTTGCTCCGGACCGCGTGCGCCGGCGGCGGGTACGCGGGTGGGGGTTGCTGCCGTTGCATCCATTGTCTTCGTCGCTCCCGTGGATTCAGATGTTGCTGCCCCCGCCGCTGCGGAGGCCGCCTCGCGGTTCCGACGCCGTGGGCGCCGAGGCCGTCGGATGCAAAGGTAGGCTCCGGACGTGGGGGCCAACGTGGTAGCCGGCGTGGAATCTCCCGTGGAATCGCAGGACGGCGGGCCTGCCGGCGCGGCATCGCTGGAGCTGCGCCTGCTCGGGCCGATTACGGTCACACGGGTCGGACGCGCGGTTTCCTTGCCGGCTTCGCGCAAGGTGCGCGCGCTCCTTGCCTACCTGGCGCTGGCGGCACGACCCGTCACCCGTAGCCAGCTGTGCGAGCTGCTGTGGGACCTGCCGAACGATCCCCGTGGCGAGCTGCGCTGGTGCCTCAGCAAGCTGCGGGGCATCGTCGACGAGCCGGCGCAGCGGCGCGTGCAGGCGCTCGGCGATCTGGTACGGCAGGAGCTCGAGGGCTGCGTGGTCGACGCGCTGGATGTCATCCGGGCAAGCGATGGCGGCTTCGAGACGCTGCCGGTGGCGCGCCTCCAGGCGCTGGCGAAATCATTCGCGGGAGATTTCCTGGAAGGGTTGGAGATCGACCGCAACCCCGCGTTCAACGGCTGGCTGACCGCGCAGCGCCGCCGCTTGCGCGGTTGCCAGGCCGGCGTGCTGGAGCAGCTGGTCCGCCGGGGGCCGGAGAGCGACGCGTTTTCGCACCTGGAGCAATGGCTGCAACTGGCACCCTTCGACCGCCACGTCCACCAGGCCCTGCTCGAGCGGCTTGCCAGCCACGGCCGCGTCCGGGAGGCGGAGGAGCACCTCGCCATCACGACCCGGCTGTTCGAATCCGAAGGGCTGGACGCCGGCCCGCTGCATGCCGCCTGGCGAACCATCCATGCCAGGCGGCAGGCGCCGGCGGTGGCCGCCATCGAGATCGTCGAGCCGGCCGCCGAACTCGTCCCCGCTTCGCCAGCGCCCGGGCGCCGCGCATCGATCGCGGTCATGCCGCTGGCCGATCTCACCTTGGCGGCGGCCACGCGTGGCGGCATCGCGGACGCACTGGCACACGACATCATCACCCGGCTCGCCAAGCTGAGGAGCATGTTCGTCATCGCCCAGGGAACCGTGTTCGCCCTGCACGAGCGTCGCATCGGCGCAGAGGAGGCGGGCCGGATCCTGGACGTCGACTATGTCGTCGGCGGCTCGGTGCGGTTGAAGGCCGGCCGGCTGACGGTCGGCGTCGAGCTGGCGGAGACCCGCAGCGGCAGGATCATCTGGGCGGAGACCTTCAACGAAGGCAGCGACGATGCCTTCCTGGTCCTCGAGGAGATCGGCAACCGGATCGTCGCGTCCATCGCCAGCGAGGTCGAGACCACCGAGCGCAACCGCGCGATCCTGCGGCCGCCGAGCTCGCTCGACGCCTGGGAAGCCCATCATCGCGGCCTGTGGCACATGTACCGGTTCAGCAAGGCGGACAACGACCGGGCGCTGCACTTCTTCGAGACCGCCATCCGGCTCGATCCGACCTTCGCCCGCGCCTACGCCGGACTGTCGTTCGCGCATTGGCAGAACGCGTTCCAGGGCTGGCTCGATCGGGGACGGGAGAGCGAGCTCGCCTACGCGGCCGCCGGCCAGAGCCTGATGGCCGACGACCGCGACCCCGCCGCGCATTGGGCCATGGGCCGGGCGCTGTGGCTGCGCGGGCAGCACGACCAGGCGGTGACGGAGCTCGAGCACACCATCGACCTCAGCCCGAACTTCGCGCTCGGCCACTACACGCTGTCGTTCGTTCATTCGCAGACCGGCAGTCCGCAGGCGGCGATTTCGGCGTCGGACCATTCACGCCAGCTCAGTCCGTTCGATCCGCTGCTCTTCGGCATGCTCGGGACGCGGGCCATGGCGCTCGCCCGGCTCGGCGATTTCGCCCAGGCGGCGGATTGGGCGGTCAAGGCCGCCATGCGGCCCAACGCGCATCCGCACATCCTCGCGATCGCCGCGTTTTGCCTGTCGCTGGCGGACCTGCCCGACCAGGCGCAGGCGCAGGCTGCCGCCATCCGGCGGGTGCTGCCCCAGTACAACCTCGCCGAATTCCTCGGCGCCTTCCGCTTCGATGCCGACGGCGAGGCGCTGTTCCGCAGAGCCGCCGCGCGCATCGGCATGGCATAGGACCGTGGCGATGGAAAATCCGATCGAGCTCGACGTCTGTGGCCTCGAGCCGCCCGAGCCGCTGCAACGCACCCTCGAGGCGCTGTCCCGGCTGCGCCAGGGGCAGCGCCTGCGCATGCTCATCGACCGCGAACCGCGCCCGCTCTACCGCATCCTGGAGAAGAACGGCTACCGCTACCAGGCCGAGCTGCGTCCGGACTACATCTACCAGATCACCATCTGGTCGCCGGAGTAGCAGACTTGCCGCTACTTGTCGTAGTCGCGCAGCTTCGCCGCGTCCATGATGGTGATGCCGCGGCCGTGGACTTCGATGAGACCGTTCTCGGCCAAGTCGTGCAGGATGCGCGAGAAGTGCTCCGGCGTCAGGTTGAGGCGGGACGCCACGATCGCCTTGCTGGCATGCAGGACGACCTCCTCGCCATCGGCGAGACCCTCCCGCAACAGGTAGCCGATCACCCGCTGCGTACCCGAGTTGAGGGAGTACGACTCGACGTCGCTGATCAGGCCGTGCAGCCGCCGGCTGAGGCCGGCCAGCATCTTGCGTGCAAACAGGGGCGTACGGTCGAGCTCCGCGAACACCGCTTCCTTGGCGACATGCAGCAGCATGGTGTCGACCAGCGCCTGCGACGACACGATGTAGGGGCTGCCCATGAACATCACCGCCTCGCCGAAGCTCTGGCCGGGTCCGACGATCTCCACCACCTTCTCGCCGCCAAGCGGCGAGGAGAAGGCGAGCTTCACGCGCCCGAAGACGACGCAGTGAAAGCCGGTGGCCGGATCGCCTTGCCGGAAGATCGTCTCGCCCTTGGGAACGCGCAGCTGCGTGGTGCTGGCGGCGATGCGCTCGAGCTCCGTCGGCTCGAGCGCCTTGAAGAGCGGCAGGT
>JAEZQX010000562.1 GCA_023441105.1 Pseudomonadota bacterium
TCGCCGCGCGGCACCAGCCCCGGCCGCACCGCCGCAACCTCCGCGCTCGTTGAACGCAGGCTTGCCGCCGAGCGCTGCCAGGCCTGCCGTCCGGCACCGGCATTCATGGCGCCACGCCAGCGTGCCGCGCTCATGCTGCCGCTCCGGCGCCGCCGCCCATCGCCCGCCTCATCCTGCGCGCCCCAGGATCCCGCGCGGGCGGAAGGCCAGGACCACCACCAGGATCACGAACGTGAACACCACGCTGTAGGTCGGCGCGTATGCCAGGCCGTAGGTCTCCGCCAGGCCCAGGATCACAGCGCCGAGCGCGGCGCCGACCACGCTGCCCATGCCGCCGACGATGACCACGATCAGCGATGCCAGCAGCAGCCGGATGTCCTCACCCGGCACCATCGACAGCTCCACCGCGCCGATCACGCCACCGAACCCGGCAAGACCGGCGCCGATGGCGAAGGTGATGGCGAACAGCAGGTTGACGTTGACGCCGGAGGCAGCGAGCATCCCACGGTCATCGACGCCGGCGCGAATCATCATGCCGATGCGGGTCCGGTTCAGGAACAGCCACAGGCCGACGCCGATCACGATGCCGAAGGCCAGCAGGCTCAGGCGATAGGCGGAATAGGCCTTGACCAGCGGCAGGCCGCGCAGCGGACCGCGCAGCCACTCCGGCGCCTCCATCTGGTGGACCTCGCCGGTGAAGGTCCACAGCAGCAGGTCCGCGATCACGATCGACAAGCCGATGGTCACCATCGTCTGGCGCAATTCCTCGCCCTGCATCCGCCGCAGGATCACCACCTGGATCAGCAGGCCGACGATCGCCGCCGCCAGGAAGCCGGCCGCCAGGGCGAGGATCCACCAGCCGGTCTTCTCGGCGACCACGTAGCCGACATAGCCGCCGAGCAGGTACAGCGATCCATGGGCGAGATTGACGTTGCGCATCAGCCCGAACACCAGCGTGAAGCCGGCCGCGACGATGAAGTACAGCGACGCCAGCGTCAGGCTGTTCAACAGGGTGACGAAATACAGCCGCTGGTTGTCCGCGATCGCCCAGGCCGAGAAGGCGGCGATGGGCAATCCGATCAGCACTCCCCAGAACCATTTCGAGAAGGTCGACAAGAGGATCAGCTCCGGCGGCGTGAGGGATCAGGTCGATGCCAGGCGTCCGCGATCACGCCGCGCTCCGGTTCCAGCCGGGCAGGCTGCCGCTGCGGGCGGAGTGGATGGCGGGCTCCTTGTAGAAGACGCCATCCTTCATCACCGCCAGCAGCCGCTTCGGATCGAGCAGGATGCCGAGGTCCGCGACCGGATCGCCGTCGACCAGCAGCAGGTCGGCAAGGCGCCCTTCCTGCACCAGCCCGAGCTCGTTCTCCATCATCATGATCTGGCCGCCGTACTTGGTGGCCGCCACGATGGTCTCCATCGGCGTCATGCCGCAGTACTTCACGAGGTACTGCAGGTCCATCGCGTTGGTCCAGTGCGGCGCCCAGGCGAAGCCGTAGTCGCCGCCGGGCAGGACCCGCACGCCGCGCCGATGCATTTCGGTGAGGCTGCGCGAAGCCGCCTCGAGCTCGTCCTCGTAGCCCAGCTCGCGCGCCCGCGCGGGGCTGAAGCCGTACGGCTCGCCCTCGTAGAGCAGCTTGACGAGGACCGACAGGCCGGGGGCCACGAAAATGCGGTGCTTGTGCGCCTCGAGCATGTCGAGCGCCTCCTCGTCCGCATAGCTGGCGTGGTAGATCACCTCGATGCCGTGGCGCAGCGCCATCTTGATCGATTCGCACGAGCGGGCATGGGCCGAGACGCGCTTGCCGCGCATCTTCGTCTCCTTCACCGCCATCGCCACCTCTTCGTCGCTGATCCAGGTGGTGTTGGCGGGGGCGTCGGGCAGGATGTTGTCGCCCGAGAGGTTGACCTTGATCGAATCGACGCCGTACTTGAGGAAGGTACGCACCACCTTGCGCATCTCCTCCGGACCGCTCACCACGGCCCCGAAGTTGTACTCGGGGTACTGGATGTGCGGCAGGCTCTCGTCGCCAAGGTTGCCGAGCACGGTGATCTCCTGGCTAGCCGCCAGGTAGCGCGGGCCGGGCAGCATGCCGGAGTTGATCGCGTTGCGGATCACGATGTCCAGCCGCGGCTTGGCGGCAGCCGCGCCGACACACGAGGTCCAGCCGTGCTGCAGGTACTTGCGGGCGACATGCGCCACCCACAGCGTGTGCTCCTCCGGCGGCATCACCTGGATGCCGTCGAGCGAGCCGGCGTTGTTCCAGGAGAAGTGCGTGTGCGCCTCGGTCATGCCCGGCATCAGGGTGGCGCCGGCGGCATCGACGACGACCGCGCCGCTCGCCGGCATGAGCCGCGCCCCGGTGCCGCTGCCGCCGACGCGGCTGATGCGGTTGCCCTGCACGAGGACCTCGCCCGGATAGGCGGGCGCGCCGCTGCCGTCGAGAATCCGCACGTTGGTGAACAGGTAGCTGGCCATCGTTCCCTCCGGTTGCCGGCGGCGCTGCGGGCGTAATTGCGTCGTGGGTCGGTCGCGCTTGCGTCGCTGGCTGCGCAGTGGCGTCTTGCGATCAGGCCGCCGTCAGCGACAGGCGGCTGCGCGTCGAGCGGATCTCGGGTTCCTTGTAGAACTGCCCGTCCTTCATCACCGCGAGGATCCGCTCGGGCTGCTGCAGGATCCTGATGTCGGCGGTGGGGTCGCCGTCCACCAGCAGCAGGTCGGCGAGAAAGCCGTCGCGGATCATGCCGAGCTCGCTGCCCATCATCATGATCTGGCCTCCCAGTTGCGTGGCGGACAGCAGCGCCTCCATCGGCGTGAAGCCGAGGTAGCGCACGAAGTACTCGAGGTCCTTCGCATTGGTGCCGTGGGCCATCCAGGCAAAGCCGTAGTCGCCGCCGGGCAGGATCCGGATGCCGCGGCGCTTCATCTTCTTGAGGGTCTCGACCGCCACTTCGAGCTCGCGGTGATAGCCCATGTCGCGCGCCACCTCCGGCGTGATACCCCACTGGCTGGCGTTGTACGAGGTGTTGATCAGCCAGCCGATGCCGGGGGCGACGAAATGCCGGTCCTTGTTCGCCTCCAGCATGTCGAGCGCTTCCTCGTCCGCGAAGCTGGCATGGAAGATCAGCTCGATGCCGTGGCGCACGCACTGCTTGACCGATTCGCTGGAGCGCGCATGAGCCGCCAGCCGCTTGCCGCGCATGCGCACCTCCTCGACGGCGGTGGCGATCTCCGCATCCGTCATCTGCGTCGTCTCGGCGCTCATGCCGGCGATGTACTCCCCCGACAGGTTGAGCTTGATGGTGTCGACGCCGTACTTCATGAAGGTTCGCACGCAGCGGCGCATCTCGTCGGCGCCGCTCACCACCGCCCCGAAGCTGAACTCCGGATACGGCAGATGTGGCGGCGATTCGTCGCCGAGGCCGCCGGGCACGGTGATCTCCTGGCTGGCGGCGAGGTAGCGCGGGCCCGGGATGAGGCCGGAATTGATCGAGTTGCGGGTGGCGACGTCGAGGCGCGGCTTGGCGCAGGCGGCGCCGACGCAGGAGGTGAAGCCGCGGCTCAGGTAGCGCTCCGCGATATGGGCACACCACAGGATGTGCTCCTCCAGCGGCATCTTCTGGATGGCGCCGAGGCTCGGCTGGTCGTTCCACGAGAAATGGGTGTGCGCCTCGGTCATGCCGGGCATGAGCGTCGCGCCGGCTGCATCGATGGTGTCGATGCCCGCAGTGGGCAGCGAGCGGGGACCACGTCCCACCTTCAGGATCCGGTTGCCCTGGACCAGCACCTCGCCGGCGTACGGCGACGCGCCGGTGCCGTCCAGGATGCGGACATTGGTGAAGAGAACGTTGGCCATTGCGTCTCCCGTCCACGCTCCCGGCAGCCGTGCAGCGCCCGGATCGGGTTGTCTCCAGTTCGATTGTCGGGCCGGGCTCGATCATGAGACTTGAGTCTCAAGTCGGCTAGGGCCAATAATAGCCGCAGTCCATGCGGCGTCAAGCCTCCCATGCGAATGAGCGATCCGACCACCATTCCCGCGACCCGGCGCAGGCGCAAGACGAGGCCGCTGTCCACCGCAGCCGTCCGCCGCAACCTGAGCGACGTCAATGGCACCCGCGGCCTCAGCCGGCCGGCCACCCGCACCAAGGAGCAGTTGCTGGAGGCCGCGTCGCAGCTGATCCGCACCCTGGGCCATGTGCCTTCGATCGCCGAGGTCGCCCGCGCGGCTGGCGTGTCGCGCGCCACCGCCTATCGCTACTTCTCCTCGCGCAGCAAGCTGATCGCGGCCGTGGTCGATTCCAGCCTCGGCCCGGTGCGCCGCTTCGAGTCGCACCTGGAACGGGTCGACGAACGCGTCGCGGAACTGTTCGGCACGACCTTCGTGCGCTTCATCGAGTTCGAGCCGCAGATGCGTTCGGCATTGCAGCTGTCGCTGGAGCACGAGGCGTTGCAGGCGGCGGGACGGCTCGAGGAAGAGCCGTACCGGCGTGGTTACCGGGTGGACATCCTGCGCCGCACGGTTGCGCCGCTTCGCCGCCGCATGCCGGCAAGCGCCGTCGATCGCCTCTGCAAGGCGATGAGCCTGTTGTTCGGCATCGAGCCCTACGTGATCCTCAAGGACATCTGGGCGTGCGACAACGACGAGGTCGGCCGGATCGCCCTGTGGATGGCCAACGCCCTGCTGCGCCAGGCCGAGCAGGACGCGGCAGCGGCCGCCGCAGGCACGCCCTGATCCTCTTGCGGCAGCCCCCGCGGCGGCCGCTTCCTGCCCTCGCCTGAACCGGCGATCCGCCGCGCCCGGCACGACCGGCAGCCGCGGCATTGCCCCTGCGCTTCCCATCCAATCCAACTAACCGTTCGTCCGCGCACGGGTTCTTTCGTGTCGCGCCGATCGGTACTGTGTGTGGACTTTTTCACGAAAAGAGCCTCGCACCGCTTGCAGATGCCGGCGAGGCTCACTAGGAGCTTCATCTTGCGTATACCAACAACCGCCTGTCCAGCAGTCAAGCTGCATGAGAAGGACCCAGCTCGACTCGATGACGGCAGCGTCCTGGGCAAGCCCACGCTCCGCCGCGCCACGTCGGCGCTCCTCGGAACCTGTCTCAGCGGCTTCCTCCTCACCGGCTGCGGCTCGAGCTTCATGGACAGCGACGGCGCCTCCTCTTCCGAGCTGATCGCGGAAGCCAAGGGAGCCGAGGCATCGCAGGGTCGGCGCTCGGAGAATGCCGCCATCCCAAGCCGCTTCGCGAATGCCGCCGAGAGCAACACGCCCGGCGCAGTCTCCGATCCGATCCCGAGCCAGCCGCCGCTCGCCCAGGCGCCGTCGCCGGCACCTTCGCCCTCGCCGTCGCCCGCGCCGGCCCCTGCACCCAAGCCGTCACCGTCGCCGGCGCCGGCTCCCTCGCCCAGCCCGTCGCCCAGCCCGTCGCCGCCGCCAGTGCCAAGCCCGGCCCCGGCGCCGGTGAGCGGCACCATCAACTCGCTCGACACCATCGTCAACGACATGAAGTTGATGAACGATGTCGCGCTGGCCGGCGTGCCGACGAACTACGGTTTTGCGCGCGGCCCGGGCCACGTGATCATGGGCAACGATCCGCGGGGCACCAACACGCCCTCCTGGTGGCAGGTCAACAACCAGTCGTACAAGAGCAGCACCTACTGGAACGGCGTGATGCCGTGGCTGGTGGTGTTCGACGGGGTCGGCAACATGGCGAGCAACACCCGCGTCCAGTTGCGCAATCTCAAGCTCTACATCAAGAGCAAGTCGACCGGCCGATGGAACCTGATCAACGGCTCGACCGGGGTGAGCGGTGAGAACTATCCGAAATCGCTGCAGGGCGCGGACGTGCAGCGGCCGGACGTGCGCACGGAATCCGACGGTTCGACGTCGGTGCTGCCACCGGGCGGGAACCTGCTGTTCCACGGCTGGGGCGGCGGGATCCAGGCGATCAACGGCAGCGATGTCGGCGCGCTGTTCGTGACGCTGCAGGCGCGACTGATCAAGAACAACGCCTCGGGAACGGATGACCGTGCCAAGGCCAAGTACCTGATCCACGTCGGCGGCGACTACTACCCGACGGTCAGCACCCGGGTCACCGACCTCGCGCCCGCCTACTACTTCCCGGGCATCGGCACCTCGCGTGCCAAGCTGGTCTCGAACGACTGGCAGGCGTTCAACTTCTCGACCATCGACGTCGGTGTCGAGGATCCGGGCGGCGGCGTGATGACCGAAGCCCAGTTGCGCGCGGCACCCCCGCCTCTAGAATAGGGGTTGTCGCCCGACGAAACGCCGAGGCATGCCTCGGCGTTTTTCGTTTCGCCGCGACAAGGCGGGACCCCTGAATGGACGAGGACAATGAAGCGTAGAAGCGTGCTGGTCGGCGCAGCTGCCGCCACCGGCCTGCTGGGCATCGGCAAGGCAGCCGGCCAATCCCGCGAGGTCGCCGAAGGCGAATCCGGCGGCGGCCAGAGTTTGTTCGCGCGCGCGGTCAAGCGAGCCGAGGACTTCTTCGGGATCGAGCGTTCGGAGAAGGGGCTGCCGCGGGTGGCCCTCGCGCCGATCGACGTCGACCTGGTCATCAGCGACATGGCCCGGATGAACGACGCGCCCCTGCGGGGCTTCGAGAAGTTCGACTCGGGCTGGTACGTCGGGCCCGGACACACCCTTCTCGGCAACGATCCGCGGCTGCGCAATGGCGGCAAGTGGTTCGTCGATGCCTTCGGCGATCGCTTCGACCTCGACAAGCCGATGACGGCCATCATGCCCTGGGTGGTGATCGCGGACGGCCGGCAGCATGCCGCCCGCAACGTGCGGGTGCAACTGGCCAATGTCAGGCTGTTCCTGCTGCAGAACTCCACCCGCAAGTGGGTGTCGCTGGGGAGCTCGCGCGGCGTCGAAGGCGACTTCTTCTACAAGCCGGAGCTGGCCCGATCATCCGGCCAACGCAGCCTGGCGGTCAGGAAGGACGGCTCGGCGGATATCGGCATCCCGGATGCGGAGGACCAGATCTTCCACGGCTGGTGGACCAAGGGGCGCACGCCGATCCCCTTCGAGCCCACCGACATCCGGGCGGTCTTCATCTCCATGCAGGGTCGGCTGGTGAGGCCGGCCGAGGCCGGTCCGGACGACCGGCGCAAGTGCGAGCTGCTGATGCAGATCGGCGCCGACTACTACCGCTCGCGCAACAGCACCTGGGACGGCGTGCCGCAGCCCGGGGTGGCGGCGTCGCGCATGAAGCTCGTCACCGACGAGTGGCAGTCGATCAGCGCGATGACCTTCAACGACGTCGGTCGCACCTTTCCCGCAGGGAAGCGAGGCATCGACAAGGCGGAGTTCCTCAAGAACCCGCCGCCGCTGAAATCGCTCGAGACCTGAAGGACTGCGTCAGCTGCCGCCCACCGGCGTGCCGGCCACGGCCGGGACCGGCCAGCCGGCAGCCTCGAGCAGCACGCTGCCCGTCGACTGCGCCACCGACTGCCATTGGAACTCGGGCGGCAGCAACTCCAGTCGCTGCCCGGCGGACATGCGCTCACCGGACGGACGCGCTTCGGCCGAGCGGATCGCGTTGTCCAGCACCCCGGCCAGCGCGGCGATGTCTCCGACCGGGAAGTAGCTTTCCTCACCCAGCCGCACCTCGCGATTGGCGGGGATGTCCGAAGCGATGCACGGCAGGCCGAAACTGAGCGCCTCGAGCAGGGTGATCGGCAGGCCCTCGTGGGCCGACGGCAGGACGTAGACGCCAGCACCCGCATAGAGGGTGGACAGCTCCGAACCGCCGCGCGTGCCGCACATGAGGCAGTTCGGCGTGCGCGCCGCAGCCTGCGCGACGATGCCGGGGTAGTCCGACTCGTTGAGCGCCGAGCCGACGAAGGCCAGCTTCCAGCCCGCCGGCGCCAGTCGTCCGAAGGCGGCGATCAGATCGAGTTGCCGCTTTTCCGGCACCAGCCGCGCGACGTTGAGGACATAGCGCCCCGGCTGCAGGCCCAGGCTCTGCAGGACCGAGCCGGAATCCGCCGGTGCCAGCTTGGGTGCGCCATTGGGGATCGCCACGGCAGTGCCCTCGCCGTATTCGCGGTTCAGTCGGTCGGCATCGTTGCGCGCGACGCAGATCACCCGCTGGGCGTAGCGGGCGGCGAAGCGCTCGCCCATCTTCAGCAGGAATTTGGCAACCGGACCCCACTTCTCGCGCTCGTAGTCGCGGCCGTGATGCGTCACCACCACCCGGAAGCCGAGCAGCCTGGCCATCGGTGTCAGCAAGGCCGGTCCCACTGCGTGGATGTGCAGCAGATCCGCGCCCTCGAAACGGGCCTTGATGATGGCGATGAAGGTGTGGACCAGCGCCTCCAGCCCTGCCCTGCTCGGCGACCAGGACGGCACGATCCGGACGCCGCGCCACTGGTGCGGCGCCTTGTCGGCGACGAAGGCATTGCGCGCATGCACCGTCACCTCGAAGCCCTGCTGCGCCAGCAGGCCATAGAGGCTCTGGGCGTGCGATTCGATGCCGCCTTCCACGTTGGGAATTCCGCGCAGCCCTACCGCCGCCACTCTCAGCGGTTTCATCGACCGTCCATTGGACATTTTCTTCATGTTGCTAAATCGCCGCGAGGCGCGAGTAAAGCGCGCGGGTCGCATCGACGTACGCTGCCTTGCTGAATCTCGACAGTGCGATGGCGCGCGCGCTCCTGCCGAGCGCGGCCACCGCGGGATCCGGGGCACCGGCGACCCGGCGCAGCACGTCGACGAGCTCCTGCACATCGCCGCTCTTGAAAAGCCAGCCGCTGGCCCCGTCCTCGACCAACTCGGGGATGCCGCCGATTCTGGCGCCGATGACCGGCTTGCCCATTGCGAAACTCTCCAGGACACTCAACGGTGCATTCTCGTACCATTCCGACGGCAGCACCACCGCGCGGCTGGCGCGCACCAGATCGTGCAGGTCCTTGCCGGTCCGATAGCCGAGGAACTCCACGTCCGCACCGAGGCTCGCCGCCAGCTCCTGCAACGACTGCGCATCCGGTCCCGTACCCGCCACCTTCAGGCCGACCCCCGCCCCGGCGGCCGCGCGGATCAGGGTCGGCAGGCCCTTCTCCGCCGACAGCCTGCCGAAATAGAGGAAGTCCCGGCCCGGATCGTAGGCCGGCTCGAAGGCCTCGGCGTCCACGAAGTTGGGGATGTGCACGAAACGTTCCGGCTCCCAGCCCCATTCGACGAACTTGTCGACGAAGAACCGGCTCGGCACGACGATGCGGTCGACGTTGTCGCGATAGCTGCCGAGCAGCCGGTGGGTGGTCGCTTCCACGGCGACGATGGCGCTGGCGAGCCGCGATTCGTGGACGCAACCCTGCAGCACGACATGGTGGAAGCGTCCGCCCTTGCAGCGCTCGCAGATCTCGTTGCCGCTGAGCATGCGGTAGCTGGGGCAGGCGATCTTCAGGTCGTGCGCCGTCAGGACGACCGGCACGCCGGCGCCGCGCAGGATCGACAGGATCGACGGCGAGATGTGGTGGTAGATGTTGTGCAGATGGGCGATGGTCGGCCGGAAGCGCTCCAGCAGCCGCGACAGCTTGCGCCGCGCCTCGAAGGAGTAGATGGCCTTCGAGGTCTTGACGATCTTGGCGGGGAGCGGATACCGGTGGCCCAGCTCGATCTCCTCGACGAAGAACTCCGACCACTCGCTGGCCAGGTTCTTCGGATGCTGCATGGCGAAGTAGGCCGTCTCCCAGCCGAGGCGTTCGAACAGCGCCGCATGCTCGAGGTAGACGATGTCGGCCCCGCCGCGCCGGTAGTGGTAGTTGTTGATCGAAAGCAGCCGCGGCATGCTCAGGCCCTTCGAGCGAGGATCGACTGGAGCCGGTCCAGGACCAGGGCGCCCAGCTTGTCGTAGGTTCGGGTCGCCCTGACCCAGGCGCGTCCCCGGACAGCCATCTCCGCCGCCTGCTGCGGATGATCCAGGCACCAGATGATGGCGTCGGCGAACGCCTTCGCCGACCATTCGACGCAGATCGCGCCCTGGCTCTGCTCGGCGATCATCGACTGCTCAGGATGGTCGTTGCCGATGGTCGGCCTGGCCCAGGCAAGGTATTCGACGAACTTGGTGGGCGATGCGACCCGCAAGGTGGGCGTGACGACGATCGGCGACAGGCACACCGACGCGCGGGCGATATGGCGATGGGCTTCCGTCATCGGCAGCTGGCCGGTGAACTGCACCCGCTCGGCAATGCCGAGCTCCGCCGCCCGCCGCTCGAGCCGCGCCCGGTCCTCGGGAACGCTGCCGTCGCCCACGATCCGGAACTGGACGTGTTCGTGGCGGCGCGCCACTTCCGCGAAGCAATCGACGAGCATCTCGAGGCGGCGCACCACCTGGAGGCCGCCGACGTACAGCACCACCGGCGGCTGCTCCGGCGGCACCGTCGCCTCGCCCTTCTCGACCATGGCCAGGGAGATGCCCATCGGCACCGCCGTCATCCGCTCCAGCGGGATGCCGCGCTCGTGCATCTCCAGCTTCATCCGCTCGCTCTGCACGAAGCAGTGGTCGGCCAGGCGCATGGCGATGCCGTAGTAGGCGAAGCGGCCGAAATGGCCGCTGATCCTGAGGAACAGCCGCATGGGTCCCTTGAAGGAGGACGAGCGCTCCAGGTCGTCTTCCGGGAAGGGATACGACATCCAGACCACGAACGGCTTGCGCAGGATGCGGGCCACCGCCAGTCCGACCAGCGAAGCCCAGTACTTGTCCCGCACGATGATCAGGTCGGGTGCCCGCCAGAGCAGCCGCAGCAGCAGTGCCGTGTCGATCAGCCAGTAGGCGATCTTGCTGGCGATCTTGCCCAGCAACCCGCCGGCGGCCAGCACCGGCGAGACGATGATCTTCACCGGCCCGACGTATTCCGTGCGCGGGCCGCTGGTCTCGCCCACTCCTTGCACGTACCAGGTCTGCTCCACGCCATGCCGGGCGAGCTCGCCGAAGAACAGCTCCACCACGTCGACGAAGCGCAGGGGATAGCGGTCGGCAGCGGAAACATGGATGCGCATCGCCGTCAGCTCCTGCGGGCGAAGACCAGCTTCGACAGGAGCTCGCGCTCGCGATCGCGTGGCCGGAGCATGACCGCGCCTGCCGCGAGGTAGACCGCCAGGGCGAGTGCGACCTGCGGGGCCCAGGACCCGATGTAGGGACGCGACAGGAGCGTCACCGCAATCGAGCACGCCAACGCGATCCCGGTCCCGAAGATCATCCTGATGTCATGCCGGAACGGGAAACCGGTCTTGCCGAGCCACCAGACGACGACCAGGTTGCCGATGAGCAGGCCGGCGCAATTGGCAGCGGGAAGGGCGAAAACGCCGAGCGAGGGCAGCAGCAGGATGCCGGCAAGCAGCGAGGAACCGAGAATCGCATTCG
Organism: Pseudomonadota bacterium; assembly: GCA_023441105.1. Next base: position 11,392 of record JAEZQX010000562.1, read on the forward strand.
TGAATATCAGGATGCCGTACCGTTCGACAGTATGACTGAGAAGATCGAGCACATGACGCCATGACTCGAGCGCAACCAGCAGGCACATCAGCAGCAGCAGGTCCACCGCCCGTCCGCCGTACTTTCCCGCCGTCACGAACAGCAGCATGTCGGATCCACCCGACATCACCACGACCGCCGCGAGCCCCACCAGGACCAGGTTGATCTTGAGGACCAGGTTGGTGATGGTCTGCACTTCGGCAAATTGCGCCGCCACCGAATAGCGGGCGGCCATGACCGGTCGGATCAGGCCGACGAACAGCTGCGCCGGCAGGTAGCGCTGCATCAGATCGTAGATCGACTGCGCAAAACCGAACAACGCCATCTGCGCGCCCGGCAGGTAACCGCCGACGACCAGCCGATTCACCACGCCGCTGAAGGGCATGATGATCAGGTGCTGCAGGTAGCCCTTGGCGCCGAACGACACCATCCGCTCGCGGTTGCGCTGCAGCCACTCGCCTTCCTCGGCCGTCCCGGGTCCCATGCCGCGGACCTCCGACGCCCGGTTCAGCGTCCAGAGCAACAGGGCGGCGCCGACGGCGTCGGTGGAGAGCTCGATCCAGATCAGCGTGGTCAGGTCCAGGTGGCCGCCGTGGTAGGCCCAGGCAACGAGCAGGAAGCGGCTGACGGTCACCGTCGCCATGGCTGCCTGCGCCGGGCCCTGGTGGAGCATCGCCTCCAGGACCTGGAACAGCGTGGCGTTCACGGTGCGGAACAGCACGACCAGCAGGTACAGCTTGAAGGCCGACACCCAGCCTTCCAGCCCGATCCAGCTGCTGATCGTCGTGGCGAAGGCGAGGAGCAGCAGGATGGCCGCGACATGCACGGCGTAGCGCAGGGCCAGCAGCGTGACGATCAGCCGGCGCAGCGCCCGCCGGTATCCCTGGGCATAGATCTCGGGGATGAACCGGGTGAACACCTGGCCGGTGCCGATATTGGTGATTGCCGACAGCAGCTCGACGATGGCGAAGAGGATCGAATACGCGGCGAACTGCTCGATCTCGAGCGCGCGCACCACCAGCAGCAGCGTCCCGATGCCGGCGACGGACGTCAGCCCCTTGCCGAGCAGGAAGTGCTTGATGCCCTTGTTGATGCGGCTGACGCTGTACGGACTGTCCGCTAGTCCGTTCATGCCGCAGGCCAGGTGTCAGGATCGGGAAGAAAAGGCATTTTCAGATAGGCACGCAGCGGCGCAGGTTACGCCGAGACGCGCAGTCGTTCAGGGTGCCGACGCCCGATGGCGCCGGCGCGACGTCCGTTCAAGGAAGGCCGGCTCGCGGGCAGTCAGCCTGGTCAACGGGATGTGGACGGGCCCAGGTCGATGACCGGCTCGATGCGGCCACGGCTGTCCCGGGAACCCGCCGAGGCATGGCCGCCTCCGCTGCGGGATTCCCGCGGACCGCCCTCGGCCGCGGCGTCACGGCGGGCGCCGCGAGCGACGCCTCCGCGGGAAGATCCAGGCATGGTTCCGACAGGAGCTCCCTCGGGAACTCCGTCTCGGGCTTCGTACGAAGCGATCGGCCGCCACGCCGCTTCATCGCCGAAGTCGCGCGCCCCGGCATGCGCCCGGGCATGAGCTCCGGCGCCGACCGGCGCCTGCGCGGCGAAAGGCGCGGCGGAGCGCGCCGCGCCGCCATGACTGGCGAAGGCTCCGCCGGTAAAACCGAACGACGGCTGCGCGAAGCGCGCACCCTGCGCGCCACGCGGGCCGGCCGGCATTCCCGCCGCGGCAACGGCCGGCCGGCCGGCCAGCGGCCCGTGACGGACGCGCCAGGCGATCAGCCCGAGGTTGAGCGCCAGGATGAAGCTGTGGCTGACCAGCGTCACGATGCTCGCGGAATAGAACATCATCAGCAACGTCGCGCCCAGGCCGGCGAGCAGCAGGCGGCACAGCGTGCGGTCGAGCGGCGTGACCGCCTCGGCGAGGCAGCGGCTGGCCGCCACGACGGCTGCCACCAGGATGCCGAAGAACAGCAGCGTGCCGACGATGCCGAAGTCCCACAGCATCAGCGACGCGGTGACCAGGTCGATGTGCACGCCGGAATGCAGGTCGAAGATGTGGCCGCGCAGCGGCACCCGCCCATCGACGCCGTACGAGCTGCCGATGCCGTAGCCGAACAGCGTGCGCAGCGGCTCGGCCCACGACTGCGATTCGATCCAGTAGGGAATGGCGGTCAGGCGGTTGACGCCGGTTCCGTAGTAGCCCTTCTCGCCGAAGTTGTAGGCGAAGGTCGCATCGAAGCTCTCCTGCCAGGTGGTGGTGCCGGACACCTGCACCATGAAATACAGGTAGGCCAGGAAGCCGATCACCACCGCCATCAGGGCGGCGGACCCGAGGAACGCCAGCGGCCGCTTGGCGATGGCGTCGTGGAAGGCGAACAGCAGCACCACCGGTATCAGCAGCAGCACCACCTTGGTTTCGCCGAGGCCCAGCGGCAGCACGGTCAGCGCCAGCAGCAGCAGGAAGCGGCCGGCACCGATCAGGCGCTCGCGAAAGGCGCAGAACAAGGCGACGGCGGCCAGCACCAGGTACATGGCCATGATCGAACTGGCGCCGCCGCCGAACATCGAGCCTTCGAAGGAGCCGACCACGATGTCGAACGGCACGAAACCGGGGGCCTCGAAGCCCATCACCTGCGGCACCAGCTTGATCCGCTGGTACAGCGCGAACGGCAGCTGCACCAACGCCACGCCGAGCAGGAAGATCAGCCAGCGGCGAACCGTGGCGGGGCTGAACGGCACCAGCGCGAACAGGAAGACGATGCCCCAGAACTGGAACTGGCGCTTGAAGCCGGAGCTGATCTCGGCCATGGAGCCGTTGGAGAAGATGGCGCCGGCGGCCGCGAGAACCGCGAACACCAGCGCCAGGACCACGAAGCCCGGCATCTTCCGTTCCGGCCGCCGCGGACCGGCAGCGGCATACAGCAGCGCCGCGCCCGACATGAAGACGCCCAGCAGCGAGAACAACCAGGCGATCTTGGACAGTCCGGGCATGAAGTAGGCGATCGGCCCGTTGACCAGGAAGACGCCGATCATCAGGATCCAGACCGCCAGCGGCAGCGCATTGAGCAGCAGCAGCCCCGTGAGCCCTCCGACCACCAGCGCGATCATGACGAGGTTGCCGGTGGCCACCACCAGCCCCGCCAAGGCACCGGCGCCCAGGAAGCCCAGCGTCATGGCATAGGGCAGCAGCCTCGGGCTGAGGATGTCCAGGCGCATGGCTTCCCGCGTCGGTTGCTCAGTGACCCAGCCGCAGCGACGGCGGCGCCACCGACGGACCGGTGCCGCCGATCAGCCGCTGCGCCCGCGTCGACTGGGAAGGCGGCAGGACCGCCAGCACCGGCACGCCGGCTGCCTGCAGCAGGTCCTCGGCGTTGCGCAGCGGACGTTGCGCCGCCTCGAGCGTGAAGGCAGCCACCAGGCCCAGGAACAGGCCGAGGAACATGCCCACCAGGGTGTTCAGGACCAGGTTCGGCCGCGTCGGCAGCACCGGCACGGCAGCGGGCGTGAGGATGTTGATGTTGGACAGGCCGGCGCTGATGCCGACGGTCGTCTCGGTCAGGCGGCGGGCCACCAGGTCGAAGGCGCGCTGGGCACTCTCCAGTTCCCGCTGGTACACCGCGAGCTCGTCGCGCTTGCTCTTGAAGTTCAGCACCTTGGCCTTCTGCGCCTCCAGGGCGGCGCTCAGCTCGCGTTCACGCTGGACGTTGATGGCGTTGCTGCTCAGGATGCCTTCCTTGACCCGGTTGATCTCCTGGCGGCGACGGTTGCGCAACTCCTCGACTTCGGCGATAGCAGCCAGCCGCGCCGGATGGTTCTCGCCGTATAGCCAACCGATCTGCCCGAGTCGCGCTGCGGCACGGCCGAGCTCGGAGGTGAGGGGCTGGATGAGGACGCTCTGGACGACTTCCGGCACTGCCTGGTCGCCGCCGCGGGTGACCGCATCGCGTCGCGAGCGGCTGTCCGACAGCTGCGCCTGCAACCGCACCAGTTCGGTGGAAAGCTCCTGCAGGCGCATGTTCTCGATGTCGATCTTCTCGTCCGAGGTGATGATCCCGCTCTTGCGCTGGAAATCGGAGAGGTTCTTCTGCGCGATCTCGACCGCGTCGCGGTACTTCTTGGTCTGCTCCTCGAAGCGCTGGGCGTACTCCTGCGCCGGCTTGGTCTTGAGCTCCAGCGCCGCCACCTTGTAGGCATTGGCGAACGCATTGGCCAGGTCTGCCGCCCGCTTGCCGGAGCCGGACTCCATCGTCAGCGTGATGGTGGTGCCATCGAGGGACGACTTGACGTCGAGATTCTTCAGCAGGCTGTTGCTGAGCCACTGCTGGATGTCGCCCTTGCCTTCGGTCGCCTCGTGCCAATCGGCCTGGGTGTCCGGGTCGTTGTCGAGGCCGAGCGCCTTGATGACCCGACCCACCACCTGGTCGCTCTTGATGATCTCGAGTTGTGTAGCGAGATTGTTTCTGACGGTTTCCCGCGAGTAGGTGGTGTTACCGGACACGGTGTCGACCGCATCCACGTCGACGTGGATCGTGGTGGTGGCGCTGTAGCGCTTGCTCATCAGCAGGCTGCCAGCGACCGCCGTCAACGTGGTGACGGCCAGGACCGAAGCGATCAACCAGAACCGCGATCGGAGGATACCGAAGAGCAAATCGAAACGCATAAGGATTACCTAGTGGTCTAGCACGCGATCAACCATTGTCGGCACCGCTCTCACCTGTAGCCATGAGAAACGTCACGCGTGACCTCAATGCGTGATGCACCGGGGTGCATGCATTGGGGATGCCAAGACGGGACACCGAAGCGGCGTCGCCGCCTGCCCGGAGGAGCTCCATTATCGCAAGAAAGCGGACAGGGGTGCTGCAACACGTCGCCAGGCCGAAGTTCAAGGGGGCGCCGCAAGGGCTTGCGAGAGCCGCCAATGCCCGTGAACAACGAGCCGGAAGTCCGGCGGTTGACCGGGCGCGACGGGCGGTCGCAACGTCGCCCTTTCGCAACAGGGGTTATGGCCTCGGCGTGCCATCATCGCCCGTCGGCGGCGGCATGAAATGCAGCGGCAGCGCGATTCTGCGGCACCGGCACGGGTCTTGCGCGACTCCCGCCGCCGCTGCTGCCGCGTTTCGCCGATACACCTCTTGTTTCGACTTTACCGGGTAAAAATCACTGCCCTTTGCGCGGTTGCGCGCTCCAATCGTGGACAATCAACGCCAGACCTTTCGTCACCGCACGACCTGTCGCTGACCGTGCCCGCCGCGCCAGCGGCATCCGACCAGCGACGACTCATTGCCAAGGCCACCGTACCCATGCTTCCAGAAACCATGAACGATCCGATCGACAACGAATCCCGAAGCGCCTCCAGCATCGTCGCCAGCGATCGGGGCACCGGCTCGTTGAATCCCAGCCCGCTGGCCACCCGCCAGACGCTGATGATGGGGTCGATCCTGGTCGCCAACGGCAAGCTGCGGCAGGACCAGATCGACCTGATCCTGAACGAGCAACGGATCACCGGCCTGCGCTTCGGCGAGACGGCGATCCGGATGCGACTGGTGTCGCACGCCGACGTCGATGAAGCACTGGCGCTGCAGTTCGGCTACTCGTCGTCGCGCGCCACCGCGCTGGCCCTGCCGGACACGGTCACCAGCGCCGTCAATCCCTATTCGCCCTTCGCCGAGGCACTGCGCGGCCTGAGAAGCCAGCTGATGACGCGCTGGTTCGACGGCACGCCGGGACGCTCGACGCTCGGCATTACCAGCGTCGACCGGGGCGATGGCAAGAGCTTCGTCTGCGCCAACCTCGGCGTCGCCTTCTCGCAGATCGGCGAGCGCACGCTCATCATCGACGGCGACCTGCGTCACCCCACGCAGCACCTCAACTTCGGCCTGCGCAACCGGATGGGCCTTTCCGGCATTCTCAGCGGCCGCGCCGGCTTCGAGGAGATCATGGAGTTCCCGACGCTGCCGAACCTGTCGGTGCTGCCGTCCGGACCGCAGCCGCCCAACCCGCAGGAACTGCTCGGGCGCGACACCTTCGCCGAGCTGCTGCACGTGCTCGCCGGGCGCTACGACGTGATCCTGATCGATTCGCCATCGGCCCAGGAAGCCTCCGACGCGCTGGTGATCTGCCAGCGGGCGCGCGGCGCCCTTATCGTGGGTCGCAAGGACAGGACCAAGTCGACCGAGATCGCGCAGCTGGCTGCCGTCATGTCGAGCTCCAACATCACGCTGCTCGGCGCATCCCTGAACGAGTACTAGCCCGCAAGGGCTTCGGATAGCCCGCGAGGGCTGGGAAAGCCCGCGCAAGGCGGGCATGCCGGGGGAGAGCCCGCGCAAGGCGGGCTGCCGGGGGAAAGCCCGCGCAAGGCGGGCTTGCCGGCGGTGCCGGCCAGACCCTCGGGCTCAGGCCGTCTGGGCGCTGGACTCGATCTCCCTGACGGCCGCACCCTGCAGCATCGCCCGCACCGCCGCCCGCACCGGACTGGCCGGATCCTCCGGGAACTTGCGGGCGAAGAAGGCGCCCGACCGCCTGACCTCGTCGAGATCCTGGGTGCCGATCCACGAGGGCCGGGCATCGACGAAGCGGGCGATGTAGTGGACGGCGGGCGCACAGCGCAGGCCGGAATTCATGAACACGCTCGGGAAGTACATCTCGTCGCCCATGTGCATCCGCGCGAACCTCCCGGTCAGCGCCTCGTCCGCGGCCTTGGCCAACAGGTGCTCGCAGCCGCGTCGCGACATGGTGAACCAGGTGCTGCCGGCGTAGCAGGGGAAGTCGCTGGTGAACGGATGGCTGTAGCCGCGGCCCTGCTGGGCGTGAAGGGTCAGCGTCCGCGCCAGCCTGGCCAGGAGCAGCCCGACGCCCGACCGGTCGTTGCGGGCCCCCACCGGGAACGACAGGCCATGGCGGCTGGCGACCTCCGGATTGTTGCCAAAATACCACGTCCGGGCCCGTCGCAGGACCCGGTGGTGGAAGCTGTCGGCCGCGGAATAGGCCCGCCAGCCGTGGCTCATCAGCACGTTCGGATCACTGTCCAGCCGGATGGCATCGATGAAGAAGTCCGCTCCGATCGTGCCCAGGTGCGCCTCGAATTCGTCGACGCGGCGCACCGGCATGCAGGTGGGGCTCAACAGCTGGAAGTAGTCGAAGTCGTATTTCTCGGCCGCCTCCGCTGCCAGGCGCAGGATGCCTTGTGAGAAGCCCCAGTCCGCCCAGCCGGTGCGCCGCGGGTTGCTGACGTAGGACACGTTCGGGCGGGCGAGCGCGAAATCCGGCTGCTGGCTCCAGTCGTGGTGGATCAGGATGGGATGGTCGGTGCCGAGCGCGTCCACCAGGCTGGCCACTGTCGCGGCCGGCTGGACGGCCGACATGATGCCGAAGACTATCTTCATGTAGTGAGTATGGCGGCTATTCCTGGCGCGATTTCAGCACCGGATGGCGACTTCTGCCGTGATCGAGTACACCCCATGTCCAATTGTTGCAGGAGGAAGCCAGTCCTGCCCAGCCACCCGCACTGCCGGCAGGTGCCATAGGGAAACCGAGCGCTGCCGGCCGGATGCCGGTCTCCGCTGCGGCTTCGCCTGCGGCTACACTGTCCTACTCGCCATCCCGCGCGTCTGCCTGCCTTGTCCATCGCGAAAACCTGATGATATTTCCTCCCGCCTGGCTGCCGGTCGTTGGCCTCCTGATCACCGCCGTCGCGGCGCTCACGATCGTCTGGAAGGGCCTGATCGTGCCGGCGCTGCTGGGCCTGCTGGTCTATGCCTGGAGTTGCCTGCTGGCCGACCGGCTGGCGCGGGTCAACGGCACCTCCGTGGGCATGCAGGCGCCGCGCTGGCCGGCGGTGGTCAGCGGCACCGTGGTCGCGCTCCTGGTGATCACGGTCTTCGTCCTGCTGACGTTCTGGACGATCCGCCTGGGCTCCACCAACGACTTGCGCATCTTCCTGCTGCGCATCGAGGGATCGCTCGACGTGCTGCGGCAGGCTTTGCCCGAATGGCTGGCGGTGAGCATCCCCGAGGACCTGACGGCGCTCAAGACGCAGCTGTTCGCCTTGCTGCGCAGCAAGGCCGCGGAGCTTGGCAGCCTCGGCGGCACGGTGATCCACGTCATCGTCGAGGGCTTGTTCGCCATCCTGGTCGGGGCCCTGGCGGCGATGGCGACCTGGCAGCCCAAGCGGCTGGAGTCCGACAACCTGTTCATCGCCCGCCTGCTGCTGGTCCTCGAGCGGGTGGTGGTGGCGCAGCTGCGCATCGCCGTGTTCAACACCGCCATGACGGCGCTGTACCTGTTCGTCATCCTGCCCTTCTTCGGCTTCGTGCTGCCGTTCCGGGGCCTGCTGTGCATGTTCACGCTGATGACCGGGATCCTGCCGGTGGTGGGCAACCTGCTCGCCAACACCGTGCTGGCGCTGATCTCGTTCGCGGTCTCGCCGTGGCTCGCGATCGCATCGCTCGCCTACCTGATCGCCATCCACAAGACCGAGTACTTCATCAATGCCCGCACGGTCGGTTCGCGGGTCTCGGTCGCCTCCTGGGAGATCCTGGCCGCCATGCTCACCGGCGAGGCATTGTTCGGCGTCGCCGGACTGGTGACCGCGCCGCTGCTCTATCCGTTCTTCAAGCGCGAGATCGGGCGCATCTGGAGCGGCTCGCACACCTCGCTCAACCTCGCGGCCATGCCGGCGATGCGCGAGGGGCCGGCACGACGGGTGGACCTCGCCGAGCCGGAACCGACCCGGACCAAGGTTCCGGCGGAAACCGTCGACCGCTCGTGAGCGGGCGTCGAGCAACCGGTCGGTGCATCGGATGAGGCCGAAGATCGTCTTCCTGGTGATGTCGGCGGTGCAGCCGGCGCAGACCGTGGCCGAACAGGCGCGCGTCCTCGCGCCGCATCGCGTGCTGCTGCACCACGACTTCGCGCAGACGCCGGATTTTTCCGTACCCGAGCCGAACGTCGTGCTGGTGCCGGATCCGAAGCGCACCGGCTGGGGGGTCTGGGGATTCACCGAGGGCGTGTTCCATTCCCTGCGCCACGCGCTCGATCATCTGCAGTTCGACTACCTGCAGGTGCTCAGCCCGACCTGCCTGCCGATCAAGCCGCTCGCGGCGCTCGAGGAGCACGTCGCCACCAGCCGCACCGACGCCGACTTCTCCTGCGTCGACCTGCTGGAGGAGCGCGACGGCCTGATGACGGCGTCCTATCGCGCCTTCGCGCCGGAACACAGCCTGCGCCATCGCATGCTCAGGCGCCTGTCGCGCGTCTACTACGGCCACAGCAGCGCCAGGCACGACGTGGCCGGCGTGCAGTTGCGCGCCGAGCCGCTGCACCACTCGGCCTTCTCCAGGGTGCGGTCGCGGATCGCCCTGCAGGTCACCCGCGCCTGGTCCCATCCGGCAATCGGTCGGCATATCTTCGACGACAAGCTCAAGCCCTGCTTCGGCTCCGCCTGGTTCGGCGCCCGTCGCCAGGTCATCGAATGGATGGTCGAACGCTTCGGGCAGCCCGACATCCAGCGCTACTTCCCGCGGGTGCGGCTGCCGGAGGAGTTGGTGATACCGACGCTGCTGCGCAACTCGGGCTTCGCCAGCGGTCCCTACAACCACTGCATCGTCACCTTCCGCGACGCCAACCCCAAGTGGCTCGGCGACGAGGATTTCGACATCCTCGCCCGTTCCCCGGCCTTCTTCGCCCGCAAGTTCCCGGTGGAGGCAGACACGCCGATCCGCCAGCGCGTGCTGCGCGAACTGGTCGGCTTCGAGCCCGGCTACCAGACCATCAGCCGCCAGCATCCTTGTTCATCAGCTCTTCCCAGCGAGTCATCGACTGCGTGAGGCTGTCCTCCAGCTCGGCAAGCCGCGCCTGCTGGCCGCGGATCTCGTCGGGGGACGCCTTGAAGAACTCCGGGCGCGTCATCTCCTCCTGCAGCCGCTTCTGCTCCTCCTCCAGCGCCTCGATCCGGGCGGGCAGCTCCGCCAGCTCGCGCGTCTCCTTGTAGCCCAGGCCGCTGCGGGCGCCGCCGCCGGCCTTGCCGGTGGCGGAGCGGCCGGCCGCGGCAGCCTTGCCTGTGGACGGTGACGCGGCCTCGCTGGCGCCGCCTGCGG
>JAEZQX010000571.1 GCA_023441105.1 Pseudomonadota bacterium
GGCTGGACGAGCGGGTCGGCGAGCTGCTCGACGCCGCACGCGCGGCGGTGGCGCGCTTCGCCGCCTGGTTCGACGAGACCCAGCGGCTGCGCAAGCGGGTCGTTCGCCGCCTGGCGCGGGTCACGGCGCGCGACAACGTGCGCTTCGACGGCATGTCGCGGGTGGCCCACGTCACCGATGCGACCGACTGGCGGGTGGAATATCCGTTCGTGGTGTTGACGCCGGATAGCGAGGCGGAGGTCGCGCCCCTGGTCAGCGCCTGCTTCGAGCTCGGGTTGACGGTCATCGCCCGCGGCGGCGGCACCGGTTACACCGGCGGCGCCGTGCCGCTCACCGCGCTCTCGGCGATCGTGAACACCGAGAAGCTCGAACGGCTGGCGCCGGTCGAGCATGGCCCGCTGCCGGGCGTCGCGCAGGAGGTGGCGACGATCTTTTCGCAGGCCGGGGTGGTGACGCGGCGGGTGACCGACGCCGCCGACCAGGCGGGGCTGGTGTTCGCGGTGGATCCCACTTCGCTCGATGCCTCCTGCATCGGCGGCAACATCGCGATGAATGCCGGCGGCAAGAAGGCCGTGTTGTGGGGCACCGCGCTCGACAACCTGGTCTGGTGGCGGATGGTGGACCCGCAGGGCAACTGGCTCGAGGTCAGCCGCATCGGCCACAACCTCGGCAAGATCCACGATGTCGCGCAGGCGACGTTCGAGCTTGCCTGGTATCGCCCGGACCAGCTCGCCCCGGACAGCCGCATGCGCGGCGAGCCGATCCGCCGCCAGACGCTGGTCATCGACGGCAACCGCTTCCGGCGCGCCGGCCTCGGCAAGGACGTCACCGACAAGTTCCTCGCCGGCCTTCCCGGCGTGCAGAAGGAAGGCTGCGACGGCCTGATCACCTCGGCGCGCTGGCTGCTGCACCGGATGCCGCCCCATGCGCGCACCGTGTGCCTCGAATTCTTCGGCATGCCCAGGGATGCCGTGCCGGCCATCGTCGAGATCAAGCAGTACCTCGACCGCCGGCCGCAGGGGGCCATCCTCGCCGGCCTCGAGCATCTCGACGAGCGCTACCTGCGCGCGGTGGGCTATGCCACCAAGTCGCGGCGCGGCGGCCTGCCGAAGATGGTGCTGATCGGCGACATCGTCGGCGACGACGAGGCCGGCGTCGCGCGCGCCGCCTCGGAGGTCATCCGGCTCGCCAATGGCCGCTCGGGCGAGGGCTTCGTCGCGGTATCGCCGGAGGCGCGGCGGATCTTCTGGGCGGATCGATCGCGCACGGCGGCGATCGCCCGGCACACCAACGCCTTCAAGATCAACGAGGACGTGGTGATACCGCTGCCGCGGATGGGCGAGTACACCGACGCCATCGAGCGCATCAACATCGAGCTGTCCACCGGCAACAAGCTGCGGCTGATCGACGAGCTGCTTGCCTGGCTGCAGACCGACGCCACCCGACTGCCGCTCACCAAGCAGGACGATGCCGAGGAGCAGGCCGGTGCGCCGGCCGCGCGGTCGCCCGCGGTCAGCCAGCTGCGCGACGACCGCATGCTGCAGGCGTTGGCGCTGCTGAAGACGGTGCGGGCACGCTGGCGCTTCCTGCTCGACAACATCGGCGAGCCGCTTGCCGGGCTGCAGGCCGGGCTTGCCGACGTCGGCCTCGCCGCCAGCCTGCCGGCGGCGCGCGAGATCCTGCAGTCGCGGCCCGAGGCGGCGCTGGTCGAGCTGCTGCAGTCGCGCACGATCCGCGTGTCCTGGAAGCGCGAGCTGCGCGAGCCGCTGGCGGCGATCTTCCACGGCGCCGCCTATGCGCCGTTCCTGGCCGGCTTCGATCGCATCCACCAGCAGGTGCGGCGCGGCCGGGTGTTCGTGGCCCTGCACATGCACGCCGGCGACGGCAACGTGCATACCAACATCCCGGTCAACAGTGACGACTACGAGATGTTGCAGGAGGCGAACCGCGCCGTCGCCCGCATCATGGCGCTGGCACGGTCGCTCGACGGCGTGATCTCCGGCGAGCACGGCATCGGCATCACCAAGCTCGAATTCCTCACCGAGGAGGAGCTGGCGGGTTTCCGCGCCTACAAGCAGCAGGTCGACCCGCACGATCGCTTCAACGCCGGCAAGCTGATGCCGGGTGGCGACCTGCGCGGCGCCTACACGCCCAGCTTCGGCCTGATGGGCACCGAGTCGCTGATCCTGCAGGCCTCGGAGATCGGCAGCATCGCCGATTCGATCAAGGACTGCCTGCGCTGCGGCAAGTGCAAGCCGGTTTGCGCGACCCATGTGCCGCGTGCCAACCTGCTCTACAGCCCGCGCAACAAGATCCTGGCGACCTCGCTGCTGGTCGAGGCGTTCCTCTACGAGGAGCAGACGCGGCGCGGCATCTCGATCAAGCACTGGGACGAGTTCTCCGACGTCGCCGACCATTGCACCGTGTGCCACAAGTGCGAGACGCCGTGCCCGGTGGACATCGACTTCGGCGACGTGTCGATGAACATGCGCAACCTGTTGCGCACCATGGGTCGCAAGAAGTTCAATCCCGGCAACGCGGCGGCGATGTTCTTCCTCAATGCCACCGATCCCGACACCATCAAGGCGACCCGCGCCGTGATGGTCGGCGCCGGCTACAAGGCGCAGCGGCTGGCCAACGACCTGATGGCGCGGCTGGCGCGGCGCCAGACCCGCAAGCCGCCGGCGACTACCGGCAAGGCGCCGCTGCGCGAGCAGGTGGTGCACTTCGTCAACAAGAAGATGCCCGGCAACCTGCCGAAGAAGACGGCCCGGGCGCTGCTCGACATCGAGGACAGCCGCTACGTGCCGATCATCCGCAACCCGTTGGCCACCCACGCGGATTCGGAGGCGGTGTTCTACTTTCCGGGTTGCGGCTCGGAGCGGCTGTTCTCGCAGGTCGGGCTGGCGACCCAGGCGATGCTGTGGGAGGTGGGGGTGCAGACGGTCCTGCCGCCGGGCTACCTGTGCTGCGGCTATCCGCAGCGCGGCTCGGGTCAGTTCGACAAGGCCGACCGGATCATCACCGACAACCGGGTGCTGTTCCACCGGATGGCCAATACCCTGAACTACCTCGACATCAAGACCGTGGTGGTGTCCTGCGGCACCTGCTACGACCAGCTGCAGGGCTACCAGTTCGACAGGATCTTTCCCGGCTCGCGGATCATCGACATCCACGAATTCCTGATGGAGCGCGGCGTGCGGCTGGATGGTGTCACCGGCACCCGCTACATGTACCACGATCCCTGCCACTCGCCCATGAAGCTGCACCAGCCGCTGGCGGTGGTCAACCAGCTGATGAACAGCGCGGTCAACGGACGCATCGAGAAGAACGATCGCTGCTGCGGCGAGTCGGGTACGCTGGCGGTGACCCGTCCCGACGTCTCCACCCAGGTGCGTTTTCGCAAGGAGGAGGAGATGCGCAAGGGGGCCGCTGCGCTGCGCGGCGACGGCGCCTCCGCCGTCAAGGTCCTGACCTCGTGTCCGTCGTGCCTGCAGGGACTGTCGCGCTTTTCGGAGGACGCGAGCGTCGAGGCCGACTACATCGTGGTCGAGATCGCGCGCCACCTGCTGGGCGAGGATTGGCTCGCGGCCTATGTCGCCAAGGCCAACGCCGGCGGCATCGAACGGGTGCTGGTCTAGCCGGCAAGGCGCGGCTTCGTGGCGGATTCGGTGTTGCGAGAAAGCAACGGTAGCGGTGCGTTCCTGCCGCTCGTCGGGTCGCGCGCCTATGGTCGTGCGGTCGAATCCCGACCGTTCCGGGGCGTCACTGGGAAGTATTCTCGCTGGTGATGATGTCTATCATCGGATGCGACTTGATTTATATCTTGCGGCGCACCAATATAGCTTCATGCGCTTCATCCTGAAGCGTCTTTCATGGAGCAGATCATGTCCTCGCCGTCTACGACTCACTTTCCGTTGGGAGCGCTTCCCGGGGGTGATGGCGCATCCGCAGTGTCGGAGAAGCCGGTCGTACTCATCGCCTTCGCGAAGCTCGTCATCCTGGCTGGCGCCCTTGCCATCTTCACGCCTGCGTGGCTCGAGCTGCTGGGCGAACTCGCCGATCCGCAGTCGTCCCGCGCCTGGGGCACCCTGCGCGTGGTCGCCTTGACCGGCGCCGCCGCCTGGATCACGCTCGGCGCGCTGGCGGTCAAGGTCTGGGTCGGACTGATCAAGTTCCTCGCCCGCGCCGACTGAGCCGGGTCCGCTCCGCCGCCTTGTCTCGCGGCCATGGCGGCCATGGCGGCCGTCGACGGCCGTCCCGGCCGAGGCGGCCGTCACCCCGGCTGCGGTCCGGGCCGGCCGGCCTCCACCACGAAGGCCGCCTGGCGACCGATGGGCGAGTCGGCCCGGCGCACGTCCTCCAGGGCCATCAGGTCCGCTTCGATCCGCTTCGGCGACAGCGTCAGCCTCAGGTAGCCACGCTGCCGGCCGTCCACATGCCGCAGGTGCGGGTTGGCGGCCTTGATCCAGTCGAAGTGATCCTGTCCCGGCGCCTGTGAGCTGATCGAGGTGGACACGAACTCGCTGGCAACAATGGCGGAGCCCGGATCGTCCGGGCGCGCATGCAGGTCGGCGACGTGGAAGGCATGCAGGTCGCCGCCGATGACGACCGGATTGCGCAAACGCTGCGCGGCCATGGCGTCGAGAAGACGCTGCCGGGATCCCGGATAACCATCCCAACCGTCGGTACGCACCCGCGC
>JAEZQX010000530.1 GCA_023441105.1 Pseudomonadota bacterium
CGGGGGGCGTGGGCCGCGCCGGGTGCGCGCCCCGACCCGGCTCCACGGCTCTGGTCCGGGCCGGTCCCGCCGCCCTGCCCTGCACGATCGCCGGTCGGGGACCATGCCATCCGGATCGTCGCGCGGCCCGCTCGTCAGCACGGGCCGCACAAGCCGGCCACGTGAACCTCAGAATGGGCAGGCAGGGAATGCCGTCGAGGAATGCCCTTGGAACCAAAGGCCGATCCCATGGAATCGCTGAATACCCGATCCGGGCCGCGCACCCGTCATCTGCCTGGCCCCCGTCACCGGCCGCGTCGGTCGACAGTCCGATGGCGCATCGTGGTTTCCGCCGCCGCCGTGCTGATGACGATCGCCGGTACCGCCGGCGCCGTCCAGTACCAGTGGCGTGACGCGAGCGGCCGCATGGTCTTCTCGGACCAGCCGCCCCCGGCCTCGGTGTCGCCGGCGCGGATCCTCAAGGCGCCCGCTTCGGTGGCTGCGCCTGCTCCGTCCACCCCTGCCGCCCCGTCCACTGCGTCCGCCGCGTCCGCCGCGCCCGGACCATCCGTCCCGCCTGCGGCATCGGCGGCGGCTGCCTCTCCTGCCGCCTCCCCTGCCACCTCGTCGGCAGCCGACCAGGAATTCGCGTTCCGCAAGCGCATGGAGGAGCGCGCCGAGCAGGAGAAGAAGGCGGCAGAACAGGCCGAACGGCAACTGCGGCTGGCCAAGGCCTGCGCGGATGCCCAGGGCGACATTCGGGCACTTGAAAGCGGCCAGCGCATCAGCCGCATCAATGCGACCGGCGAACGGGAGTTCCTGTCGGATGCCGAGCGGGCACAGCGGCTGAGCAGCGCCCGCAAGAGCGTCAGCGAGCGCTGCTGACGCGGTTGCGTCGGCGACTGCGGTCGGCCGCGGCCCGGGCGACTCGCGCGGCCTTGGCGTCGGCTTCGATCGGCGCCAGCACCTCGACGCGGCTGCCGTCGGGCAGGACATCGTCGAGCCAGGCACGCTTGCCATGGAGGGACAATCCCAGCCTGCCGCTGTCGATCCGCTCGACGACGCCCTGCAAGCCGGCCGCCTGCAGCAACTGGCGGATGGTGGTGCCGGCCGTCACGCGATGCCGTTGACGCAGCAGCGATTGCCCAGGCGCGGCAGGATCTCCGGTCGTCGAGACCTGGAGCACGGTTTCCACGCCGATCATCGCGGGCGCGGTCATCGATGGATTTCCCAGGCTCGCCGGACTGCCACCCGACCGCTGCGTCGGCGTCAAAGGCTGGCGGACAGCGCCTCGGCGCGATTGACGAAGGCATCCACCATGGTCTGCGCGATCTGGCCGAACACCGGCCCGAGCAGCTGGGAGATCAGGCCGCTGCGCATCTCGTAGTCCATCTCGAAATCGACGCGGCAGGCCGAGTCGGTCAGCGCCTTGAAGGTCCAGACCCCATGCAGGCGCGAGAACGGGCCGTCGCGCAGCTTCATCTCGATGCGGTGTGGCCGCTCATGGCGGTTCTCGGTGGTGAACGACTGGGAGATGCCCTTGTAGGCGATGCGGATGCTGGCCACCATGCCCTCTTCCGAACGCTGGTGGACTTCGGCGCCGCCGCACCAGGGCAGGAACTCCGGATACTCCTCGACCGCGGCCACCAGGTCGAACATGGCAGGGGCCGAGAAGGGAACCAGGGCGCTTTTCTTGACTATTGGCATGGCGAGACGGCGGCAGAGGGATCAGCGGCGTGGCAGCCGGCGGCGCGGCAATGGCAGTCAGCAGCATAGCGCACCGGCCGCACGGGCAGGCGGACGTCGGCTGCTAGAATTCATGCCCCTCGACAGGCACGGCTGATGACAAGCATCGCAGAAAACCGGAAGGCCGGCTTCAACTACTTCATCGAGGAACGGCTCGAAGCCGGGATGGTCCTCGAAGGGTGGGAAGTCAAGGCCATCCGCGCAGGCCGGGCCCAGCTCAACGAAGCCTACGTGATTGTACGGGGAGCGGAGCTGTTCCTGATCGGCGCCCACATCTCCCCACTGCTTGCCGCCTCGACCCACGTCAAGCCGGACCCGGTACGCACCCGCAAGCTGCTGATGCATGCCTCGGAGATCGAGAAGCTGATCGGCAAGGTGGAGCGCGCCGGCTACTCCCTGGTGCCGCTGGACCTGCATTACACCCGCGGACGCATCAAGCTGCAGATGGGGCTTGCGAAGGGCAAGAAGCAGTTCGACAAGCGCGCGACCGAGAAGGAGAAGGACTGGAAGCGCGAGAAGTCCCGGCTGATGAAGAGCGCCGCGCGCTAGCAACCGCTCCGCGCCCTGGGGCGCGGATCCCCGACGCAAGCCTAGCGCGTCACCGCCGGCGGGCCCTGCCGCACCTCCGCGATCCCGGACGACTGCTTGACCACCGCCAGCGCCGAGGCCACCAGGCCGCCCATGTCGGCCAGGTTGGACGGAATGATCAGGGTGTTGCCCTTGCGGGCCAGCTCGGCGAAGGCATCCACATAGTGCTCGGCCACCCGCAGGTTGACCGCCTCCAGCCCGCCGGGTTTCGACACCGCCGCCGCGACCCGTTCCACCGCCCGGGCGGTGGCGTCGGCCACCGCGGCGATGGCCGCCGCTTCGCCCTGCGCCCGGTTGATCTCCGCCTGGCGTTCACCTTCGGAGCGCTGGATCGACGCCTCCCGCTCACCGGAGGCGATGTTGATCTGCTCCTGGCGACGGCCTTCGCTGGTGGCGATGACTGCGCGCTTCTCCCGCTCGGCGGTGATCTGCGCCTGCATCGCCCGCAGGATCTCCGCCGGCGGGGTGAGGTCCTTGATCTCGTAGCGCAGCACCTTGACGCCCCAGTTCGATGCCGCCTCGTCGAGGGCCGC
Source organism: Pseudomonadota bacterium (assembly GCA_023441105.1). Next base: position 2,847 of record JAEZQX010000530.1, read on the forward strand.
GACGATGCTGGCGTTGATCAGGTCGCGCTCCTCGAAAGTCTTGTCCAACTCCATCCGGCCGATGACCGAACGCAGCGTCGTCTGCGCCAGCTGCGTGACCGCGGAGACGTAGTCGCTCGAACCGTACGAGGCGCGCATCGGATCGGTGACCTGGAAGTACAGCACCCCGTCGACCGTGAGCTGGGTGTTGTCGCGGGTGATGCAGATCTGGCTCGGCACGTCGAGCGGAAACTCCTTCAGCACGTGCTTGTAGGCCACCCGGTCGATGAACGGGATGATGATGTTGAGCCCGGGCGCGAGCGTCCGGTCGTACTTGCCGAGGCGCTCGATGACCCAGGCATGCTGCTGCGGGACGATCTTGAGCGTCTTCACCGCGAAGACGATGGCCAGCACGAGGACCGCGAAGGCGATGGTGGTTGCTTCCGGGAGCATGGTCTTTCTCGCTGTCGTTGCGGTGGCTTGGAGGGAGGGATGGCGCTAGCGGCCCGACCGTGAGCCGGCGACCGCGGCCAGGCGCAGCCGGCTGCCGTCGATCTCGCGGATCAGGAAGCTGCCCGGCACGGCCGGTTCCCCGGGAAGAAGCTCGGCGTCCCACATCGCCCCGCGGTAGGCGATCCGCGTCCGGCCGTCGGCATCCCAGCGTTCGACCTGGACCACCTGGCCGATGTCGAGGTTGACGTCCGGATTACGGGTTGCCGGCAGGTCCGCGCCGCGCAGGGGGCGCAGCCGGCGCACCAGTGCGGCACCGGCCACGCTGATGACCGCCGCGCAGACGAACTGTGCCGCCACGCCGAAGCCGAGGGCTGCAGCCAGCCCGGCGCCGGCCGCGCCGGCGGCCAGCACCAGCAGGTAGAAGCTGCCGGTGAACATTTCCGCGATGCCCAGGGCGATCGCGGCCAACCACCACCAGTACTGAATCGCCATCGCGCGAAACTCGGGCCGGGAACGGGAAGAGCGCCATTCTGAGGCAGCGTGTCGACACGTCAAGTCCGGATCGCGTCATCCCCGAAAAGGCCGCCTGACAGGGGAAATACTGGGGTTGCACTGCATTGTCGGGTGTAGCGATTCCAGCTAGCATCCGGCCACTTGGTGTGTGCCTGGCCGCCGCATCCGAACCGACCGGCCGGCCGCCTTCGTACCGGTTGCCTGGTACGGGTTCCTGGTACCGGTTGTCCCAATTCGCAGGTTTCGTCGTTTTCGCTTAACTCCAGGAGTGATGAATGAGATTCCAACAACACGTCATCGGGCTGGCGGTCGGTGCCCTGTTTGCCGTCTCGGCAGGTGCCGCGGCCGCGCAGTCCGTCGTCAGGATCGGGCACGTCGCTCCCTTGACCGGTGCGATCGCCCACCTGGGCAAGGACAACGAGCTCGGCGCCAGGATGGCGATCGACGAGCTCAACACCAAAGGCATCAAGCTCGGCGGCCAGGCGGTGAAGTTCGAGCTGCTCTCCGAGGACGACGGGGCGGATCCCAAGCAGGGCACGGCTGCCGCCCAGAAGCTGGTGGACGCCAAGGTTGCCGGCGTCATCGGTCACCTGAATTCCGGTACCACCATCCCGGCCTCCAAGATCTACAGCGACGCCGGCATTCCGCAGATCTCGCCGTCGGCCACCAACCCGAAATACACGCAGCAGGGCTTCAAGACCGCCTTCCGCGTGGTCGCCAACGACGGCCAGCTGGGCGGGACGCTCGGCCGCTATGCGGTGAAGGAGCTGAAGGCCAAGGCAATCGCGATCATCGATGACCGTACCGCCTACGGCCAAGGTGTTGCCGACGAGTTCCGCAAGGCGGCGGTGGCGGCCGGTGGCAAGGTGGTGGGTCGCGAGTTCACCAACGACAAGGCCACCGACTTCAACGCCATCCTGACCAAGCTCAAGGGCGCCAACCCCGACCTGGTGTTCTTCGGCGGCATGGACGCGGTGGCCGGCCCGATGCTGCGCCAGCTCAAGCAGCTCGGCATGAACGTCAAGTTCATGGGCGGTGACGGCATCTGCTCGCCCAAGCTTGCGGAGCTGGCCGGCGGCGCGATGAGCGACGGCCAGGTGGTCTGCGCGGAAGCCGGCGGCATCACACCCGACAAGGAGGCCGGCATGAAGGTCTGGCGCGAGAAGTTCAAGAAGCAGTATGGCGCCGACGTGCAGATCTACGCACCGTATGTCTACGATGCGACCATGACGATGGTCGCCGCCATGCAGAAGGCAGGCTCTTCCGATCCGAAGAAGTACCTCCCCGAGCTGGCCAAGATCACCCATGAGGGCGTGACGGGCAAGATCTCCTTCGACAGCAAGGGCGACATCAAGGGCGGCAACCTGACCCTGTTCACCTACAAGGGCGGCAAGCGCGACCAGATCGCGGTCGTGCAGTAAGCATCCGCGGCAGCCGGCCCTCGCGCCGGCTCGACCAAAGAGAAAGGGCGCCCATCGGCGCCCTTTTTTCGAGGAGCGGGCTTCGCCTGGCCGCTCGCGGCGTCCCTTCGTCCCTGGCATCGGGTGCCACTCTGCCGAACCCAGCCTCAATCTCCGCACCACTCGCCGCTACACACCCAGCAGCCGCCGAGCAGCGGGCTCCGCCCGGCCTCAGGCGGCGCCCCCTCGTCCCCGGCATCGGGTGCCACTCAGCCCAACCCGGCCTCAACCTCCGCAATTCACACGGCCACACACCCAGCAGCCGCCGAGGATCGGGCTTTGCCCGGCCGCTGCCGGCGCCCCCTCGTCCCCGGCATCGGGTGCCACTCAGCCCAACCCGGCCT
>JAEZQX010000016.1 GCA_023441105.1 Pseudomonadota bacterium
CGCAAGGTCGGCGCCGATCGCGCCGGCCGCCGCCAGGTCGGCCTCGTCGTGGCAGGAGGCACCCACCAGCGCGAGGTCCGGACGCGCAGCGGCCGGGCCGGCGGATGCCGCCAGCGCCTGCAGATCGCGTGCCGTGAGGTGGACACCGCCGCCGGTTGCCTCGGACGCGAGCTGCCAGGCCTGCCGCGGATGCCGGCTGCTCACCAGCAGGCGCGCGCCGGCGACGCGTAGCGCCGCGGCCGTGCGCGCGAGCAGCGCTTCGAATGCCGGCGCCGGCAGCTGCGGCTCCCGCAACTGCAGCAGCCGCAGCGGCTGCCGGCCATCATCGAGCCGGTGCCGCAGCAGCGCCAGAAAGCGATCGCTGCCGAGCTCGGCCGCGTTGGAGATCGCGTACTCCGTCGGCAGCCCCAGCCAGCGGATCGGCGCGATGGCAGCGGGCAGCAGCGGCGCGACGTCGATGGCGCCGGGCGGGCGCCAGACGAATGCCTGGCCTTCGCGCGAGGTCACCGTTCCACGCCAGCGAACCACCCGCCGGAAGTGCAGCCGCACATGCGCATGCTCGTACACATGCTCGCGCACGACCCAGGGCTGCGACTCGAGCACCTGCACGCCCAATTCCTCGTCGAGTTCGCGAGCCAGCGCCTGGGCGGCGCTCTCGCCGGCCTCGAATTTGCCGCCGGGAAATTCCCACCAGCCGGCGTAGGGCTTGCCGGCGAGGCGTTGGCCGATGAGGACTTGTCCGTCGGCGCGGAACACGATGCCGACGGCGACGTCGGTCTTCTTCATCTCGTGCGCAATGGCACGATGCCGGCAAGGCGGGTCATCATGCGGGACGGTCGCTGCGCCGCTTCACGTGATGTCCCGCCCAGTCGCGGGCGAACTGCCAGGCCACCCGCCCGGATCGCGAGCCACGTTCGAGCGCCCAGCGCAGGGCGTCGCCGCGTGCCCGCTCGATGTCCTTCGCGTTGGCGCCGAAGTATTCGAGCCAATGGGCAACCACCGCCAGGTAGTCATCCTGGCGGAACGGATAGAAGGCGATCCACAGGCCGAAGCGCTCCGACAGCGAGATCTTCTCCTCCGAGGTCTCGCCGGGATGGATTTCGCCATCCTCCTGGTACTTCGCTTCCAGGTTCTCGCTCATCATCTCCGGCATGAGGTGGCGCCGGTTGGATGTCGCGTAGACCAGCACGTTGTCGGACTGGCCGGCCACCGAACCATCGAGAACCGTCTTGAGCGCCTTGTAGCCGCCCTCGCCCTGCTCGAACGACAGGTCGTCGCAATAGACGATGAAACGCTCCGGGCGGTCGGCGACCATCTCGACCAGCTCCGGCAGGTCCACCAGGTCGTCCTTGTCGACCTCGATCAGGCGCAGTCCGGCGCCGTGGAATTCGGTCAGGCAGGCCTTGATCAGCGACGACTTGCCGGTGCCGCGCGCGCCGGTGAGCAGCACGTTGTTCGCCGGACGCTTCTTCACGAACTGCCGGGTGTTCTGCTCGACCAGCCGCTTCTGCTCGTCGATGTTCTGCAGGTCGTCGAGCCGCAGGGTGGCCGGCCGGCTGACCGGCACGAGCGTCGCGGTCGAACCCAGCGGCGTGCGCCGGCGGCGCCAGCGGAAGGCGATCGCCGCCTTCCAGTCAGGCTGCCGGGGCGCCGGCAGCAACTGGTCCACCCGGCCGAGGAGCGGCTCGATGTGGTCGAGCAGCGATTCGAGGCGGCTGGCCAGGCGGGTCAAGTCGTTCGACATCGGCGGGTCTTTCGGGTGGTATGGGTTCAGGAACGATAGTCGGCGTTGATCGACACGTAGTCGTGCGACAGGTCGCAGGTCCAGACGGTGGTGGCGGCGGCGCCGCGATTGAGCACCACCCGCACCGCGATCTCGGCCTGCTTCATCACCCGCTGGCCGTCCTCCTCGCGATAGGCAGGATGACGGCCGCCATTGGTCGCGACATGGACGTCGTCGAGATAGAGGTCGATGCGGCCGACATCGAGGTCGTCGATGCCGGCGTAGCCGACCGCCGCCAGGATCCGGCCCAGGTTCGGATCGGAGGCGAAGAAGGCGGTCTTGACCAGCGGCGAATGGGCGATGGCATAGGCGACCGCAGCCGCTTCATCCTCGCTGCCCGCCTTCTCCACCGTGATGGTGATGAACTTGGTGGCGCCCTCGCCGTCGCGCACGATTGCCTGCGCAAGCTCGCGCGCGACCGCCACGATGGCGTCGCGGATCGGGCCGGCCTGCGCGCCCTGCGCGTCCACCGCGACCCCCGAGGCCCCGGTGGCGACCAGCAGCAGCGTGTCGTTGGTCGACGTGTCGCCGTCGACGGTGATCCGGTTGAAGCTGAGGTCCGCAGCCTCCCGCACCCAGTGCTCGAGCAGCGGTTGCGGGACCTGCGCGTCGGTGGCGATGAAGCCCAGCATCGTGGCCATGTTCGGCCTGATCATCCCCGCGCCCTTGGCGATGCCGCTGACCGCGACCGGCTTGCCGTCGACCAGGACGCGCCGCGATGCCGCCTTCGGCACCGTATCGGTGGTCATGATGGCCTCTGCGGCAGCGAGCCAGTTGCCGGGCGCGAGATCGGCCACCGCCGGCGCAACTCCGCGCGTCACCCGATCGACCGGCAGGTGCTCGAGGATCACGCCGGTGGACATCGGCAGCACCTCGGCAGCGCTGCAACCGAGCGCCTCCGCCACGGCGGCGCAAACCGTGCGCGCCTGGTCGAGCCCTGGCTGGCCGGTGCCGGCGTTGGCGCAGCCGGTGTTGACGACCACCGCACGCGGCGCGCCCTTGCTCTCGGCCAGGTGTTCGCGGCACACCGTGACCGGCGCTGCGCAGAAGCGATTGCGGGTGAAGACACCGGCGGCGGTCGCGCCCGCGGCGATGCGCAGGACCAGCAGGTCGCGCCGGTTCGGCTTACGGATGCCGGCGCGGGCAGTGCCCAGCTCGATGCCCGCAACGACATGCAGGCCGGCGGGATCCGGGGCGACGAGATTGACTGGCATCGGCGATTTCTCCCAACTTCCTTTCAGGCAAAGGGGCATTCTAGGCGATGGCAGCCGCGGCTCTTGCGGCCGATCGCGCAGGTCGTCGGCCGGCGGTTGACCCTGCGTCCAAAGCCGGAGAGGATCGGCAGCATGCCGTCCGACCCCTCACCGCGCCCAGCAGCTGGTCCACCGGGCCGCAGCCCGTCGACGGCTGCCGGTCAAGCGCCGATCGGCCTGGTGCTGACCGGTGGCGGTGCCCGCGCGGCCTACCAGGTCGGCGTGCTGGTGGGGATCCGGCGCGTCCTGCTCGATGCGGGCTGGCCGGCCACCAGCAATCCCTTCCGGGTCTATTGCGGCACTTCGGCCGGCGCGATCAACGCCACGGTGCTGGCGTCGGCCGCCGACGAGTTCTTCGATGCCGTCGCGCGGCTGGCGCTGGTATGGGGCAGCCTTCAGCCGGCGCAGGTCTACCGGGTCGATACCGGCGGTGCGCTGGGCAACGCCGCCCGGTGGCTCGGCGGCGCCGGCCTCGGCTGGCTGGTCCGGCGCCAGCCGCGCGCCTTCTTCGATACCAGGCCGCTGAACGACCTGTTGATCCGGATGATCGATTTCGACCGCCTGGCGCGCAACCTGGAGAACGGCCGGTTCGACGCCCTTGCCGTCTCGGCCTCGAGCTACACCTCCGGCCAGCACGTCACGTTCTTCCAGAGCCGCAGCGCCCGCGAGCAGATCACCCGCAGCCAGCGACTCGCCTGCCCGGCAGTGCTGTCGGCCGATCATCTGATGGCATCGAGCGCGATCCCGTTCCTGTTCCCGGCGATCCCGCTCACGATGGAAGGACGGCACGAGTTCTTCGGCGATGGCTCGATGCGCCAGACCGCGCCGGTCAGCCCGGCAATCCACCTGGGCGCGCGCAAGATCCTGGTGATCGGCTCGGCAGAGCTCGACCGCAACGCCGCCAACCGCGATGCCGCCGGCTCGCAATACACCTACCCGGCCCTGGCACAGATTGGTGCGCATGCACTCGCGAGCATCTTCCTCGATGCGCTGGCTAGCGACCTCGAGCGTCTCGAACGCATCAACCGGACCCTCGGCCTGCTGGCGCCGGACGCCCTGGCGCGCTCGCCGCTGCAGCCGCTGCAGGCCCTGGTGATCTCGCCCAGCCGGCCCCTCGACCACGTCGCCCAGCCCCACGTCAAGCGCCTGCCGCGCAGCGTGCGCAGCCTGCTGAGAATCATGGGCGCCACGCAGGGCCGCGGTGCCGGCTTCAGCTCGTACCTGCTGTTCGACCGCAGCTACACGCGCCGGCTGCTGGCGATGGGCCGCCGCGACGCGCTGGCGAAACGCGCCGAGATCGAGGCGTTCTTCGCGAGCTGACGACGGCTTGCCACCGGCCAGCCTTGTCCGGCATGTGGCAACGCCCCCTCGTCCCTGGCATCGGATGCCACTCAGCCGAACCCAGCCTCAACCTCCGCACCACGCACCGCTCCACACCCAGCAGCCGCCGAGGAGCGGGCTTCGCCCGGCCGCAGGCGGCGCCCCCCTTGTTGAGGCGCGAAGCGCATCAATAAGGGGGGTAGGGCCGAAGGCCCATGGGGGGCTCGCTTCTAGGCTGCGCCCC
>JAEZQX010000029.1 GCA_023441105.1 Pseudomonadota bacterium
TCGTTGGCTGCACGTTGATATTCGGCGACGACTTTCGCCTTGGCTTCTGCGGCTAGTGCCATGATTTCCCTCGAATGACAGGGTTGACTTGCGGCCGCGCCTGGCGAAGCGGGCCGTGCTTGAAAAATGGTGAAGTCTGGGATTATAGCCTGCCGCGCACTTCCCGCGCCATCCCATGAATGGAGACCACGGTGATCGGAACCCGTCCCCTCGAGCAACGCCACCCCTGCTTCCGGCCGGAGCATGAGGCCCTGCGCCGTACCGTCGAGCGATTCGTTCGAGAGCAGGTGGTGCCGCAGGCGGACGCCTGGGAAGCAGCAGGCAGCGTTCCGCGCGAAGTCCTGCGGGCCCTCGGCGACCTTGGCCTGCTGGGCATCCGCTTCGAGTCCCGCTGGGGCGGCAGCGAGCTGGATGCGCTGGCCACGGTGGCGGTGGCGGAGGAGCTGGGCCGATCGACCTACGGCGGCTTCGCGGTGACCGTGCTGGTGCATACCGACATGGCCACCCCGCACCTGCATCACGCCGGCACCGAGGCGCAGAAGGCCCGCTACATGCCGGACCTGGTGGCCGGACGGCGGATCGCCGCCGTCGCCATGACCGAGCCGGATGCCGGGTCGGACCTGGCCTCGATGCGTACCACGGCCCGCCGGGATGCCGACGGCTGGGTGCTGGACGGATCCAAGATGTTCATCACCAACGGCATCCTCGGCGACGTCTACTTCGTCGCTGCCAAGACCGGCGCGCCGGGCCGCAATCACCAGATATCGATGTTCATCGTCGAGAAAGGCATGCCGGGCTTTTCCGTCTCCCGGCCGCTGAAGAAGCACGGCTGGCTGAGCAGCGATACCGCCGAGCTCCGGTTCGACGACTGCAGGCTGCCGGGCGACCACCTGCTGGGCGAGGAGAACCGGGGGTTCCAGGCGCTGGTCAGAAACCTGCAGAACGAGCGGCTGGTGCTGGCGGCGCAGGCGATCGGGGAGGCCTCGAAGGCGATCGAGATCACGCTGCAGTGGGTGGTGCAGCGCAAGGCCTTCGGGGCCACCCTCTGGGACAAGCAGGCCATCCGCCAGCGCCTCGCCATGCAGTCGGCACGGGTCGAGGCGGCCCGCGCCCTGCTCTACAACACCGCCTGGCAACACGCCCGGGGCGAAGACGTCGTCGTCGCCGCGTCGATGCTCAAGGCCTTGTGCGGCACGCTGGTGAACGAGGTCATGTACGACTGCGTGCAATTCCACGGCGGCGCCGGCTACCTGCGCGAGAGCGCCATCGAGCGGATGGCGCGCGACGCCCGCATCCAGTCGATCGGGGGCGGCGCCACCGAGGTGATGCTGGACGAGATCGCGAAAAGAATGCTGTGAAGCAGGCACCCGTGGATCAGGCCGCCGCGCCGGGTCGCGCCGCCGCGCGCTCGCCCAGCGCCGCCACGGCGATGCCGCCCAGCAGGGTGGCGAAGGCACCCAATTGCAGCGCCGAAGGCACCTCGGCGAACAGGAGGCTGGCGAGAATCGCGGAACCGACCGGCTCGCCGAGGATCGACAGCGCGACGAAGGTCGGGGACAAGCGCCGCAGCGACCAGTTGAACGCGGTGTGCCCGATCAACTGCGGCACCAGGGCAAGGCCGGCCAATGCCGCCCAGCCGGTCGCCGGGTAGCGCCACAGTTCCACCCCCGCCACCACCGCCGCCAGCACCAGCAACACGGCAGCTGCGCCGTAGACCACCGTCACATAGGCCAGCAGGCTGAATCGGCCGGCGATCCGTCGCCCGGTGAGGAGGTAGGCGCTGATGCATACCGCGCCAGCCAGTGCCAGCCCATTGCCGAGCATCGGCCGCCGTTCGCCGGCGGAGTCCGTCGCCCCGGCAGCGATGCCTGCGCCCGGTGCCATCCCGGTCGCCGGAGCGCCGATCCGGTAGTCGACCCAGAGGATCAGCAGGCAGCCGAGCAGGCTGATCGCGATGCCGGCGATCGTCAGGCGCGGCAGCCGCTCGCGGAAGATCAGCACTGTGGCGAGCCCGACCCAGATCGGATTGGTGGTGACCAGGGCGGCACTCGATGCCACCGAGGTGTACTCGAGCGAGCTGATCCAGGCGGTGAAGTGGGCCGCGAGGAACAGCCCCGCCAGCAAGGCGATGGCCAGGCTGCCCGGCGCGAGCCCGCGGATCTCCTCGCGTCGCCTGGCCAGCGCCAGCGGCAGCAGAACGGCGGTGGCCAGCACCATGCGCCAGGCCGCGATCGCCAGCGACGCAATGCCGTCCTGCTGGGCGTAGCGGATCAGGATGGAGGAGGAACTGGCGGCGAGGACGCCGGCCAGCAGGACCAGGAACGGGGTGGCGCGACGCAGGGGCCGGCCCGGTTCAGGTCTTGGGCAGGGTGACGCCCTTCTGCCCCTGGTACTTGCCGCCCCGGTCGCGGTAGGAAGTCTCGCAGACCTCGTCGGATTCGAAGAACAGCACCTGGGCACACCCCTCGCCGGCGTAGATCCGCGCCGGCAGCGGCGTCGTGTTGGAGAACTCCAGCGTCACGAAGCCCTCCCATTCCGGCTCGAACGGCGTCACGTTGACGATGATGCCGCAACGGGCATAGGTCGACTTGCCCAGGCAGATGGTCAGCACGTTGCGCGGGATGCGGAAGTACTCCATCGTGCGGGCGAGCGCGAAGGAATTGGGCGGGATGATGCAGACGTCGCCGGTGAAGTCGACGAACGACTTCTCATCGAAGTTCTTGGGATCGACGATCGTGCTGTTGATGTTGGTGAAGATCTTGAACTCCGGCGCGCAGCGGATGTCGTAGCCGTAGCTGGAAGTGCCGAACGACACCACCCGCCGACCATCCACCTCGCGCACCTGCTCCGGTTCGAACGGCTCGATCATGCCGGTGGTCTCCGCCATGCGGCGGATCCACTTGTCGGACTTGATGGTCACGTGTTCTGCACCACGATCGAAGGGAACTTGAGCGACATGTCGCGCGCCTTGTCCGCGATCTTGACCGCCACCTTGCGGGCGATCTCGCGGTAGCGCTCGGCCAGCTCGCCGTCCGGATCGGCGACCACCGTGGGCTTGCCGGAATCAGCCTGCTGGCGGATCCGGATGTCCAGCGGCAGGCCGCCGAGATAGGTGACGTCGTATTCCTTGGCCATGCGCTCGCCGCCGCCGGCGCCGAAGATGTGCTCGGTGTGGCCGCAGTTGGAGCAGGTGTGCATGGCCATGTTCTCGACGATGCCGAGGATGGGGATGCCGACCTTCTCGAACATCTTCAGGCCCTTGCGCGCATCCAGCAGCGCGATGTCCTGCGGCGTGGTGACGATCACGGCACCGGTGACCGGGATTTTCTGCGACAGGGTGAGGTGGATGTCGCCGGTGCCGGGCGGCATGTCCACCAGCAGGTAGTCGAGGTCGCGCCAGTTGGTCTCGCGCAGCAGCTGCTCCAGCGCCTGCGTGACCATCGGTCCGCGCCAGACCATCGGAGTGTCCATGTCGATCAGGAAGCCGATCGAGATCGCCTGGATGCCGTGGCCTTCCATCGGCTCCAGCGTCTTGCCGTCGGGGGTCTCCGGGCGGCCGCTGATGCCCAGCATCATCGGCTGCGAGGGCCCGTAGATATCCGCGTCCAGCATGCCCACGCTCGCCCCTTCGGCGGCGAGCGCCAGGGCGAGATTCACGGCGGTGGTGCTCTTGCCCACGCCGCCCTTGCCGGAGGCGACGGCGATGATGTTCTTGACGTTGGGCAGCAGCTTCACGCCTCGCTGCGCGGTATGGGCCTGGATCTTCTGGTAGACGTTGGCGCTGACGTTGGCAACGCCGGGCAGCCCGCGCAATGCCGCCACCACCTGCCGGCGGATCGGATCGACCTGGCTGCGGGCGGGATAGCCGAGCTCGACGTCGACCGCCACGTCGCCGCCATCGACGCGGATGTTGCGGGCGGACTTGCCGGCGACGAGGTCCTTGCCGGTGTTGGGATCGACGATCGCCTGCAGGGCTGCGGACACGTCCTGAACGGTCACGGTCATGGTTCTACTCTGGTCTCGACAATGCGGCGGAAACCGGCAGCCGGCTTCCATTCATCCACCGGTCAGTCTATCCGATATCGGCTCCTGTCCTGGCGATAGGAACTAGGCGATGCTTGGTACACTTCCGGATCCGCCGCCTCGATCGACCAGACGCCGTTCCCCGGTACCAGAATGACCATCCCCAGGACAGGCACCAACCCGCCGCTTTCCGCCGGCCAGGCAGGAGCCGGCCAAGCCAGGAAGCGCCTGTTCGTCACGACGGCGCTGCCCTACGCCAACGGTTCGTTCCACATCGGCCACATCATGGAGTACATCCAGGCCGACATCTGGGTGCGCTTCCAGCGCCTGCTCGGGAACGAGGTGCATTTCGTGGGCGCCGACGATGCGCACGGCGCCCCCATCATGCTCAAGGCGGACGCCGAGGGCGTCACGCCCGAAGCGCTGGTCGCGCGCATCGCCGCCGAGCGGCCGCGGTACCTCCAGGGCTACCACATCAGCTTCGACCACTGGCATTCGACGCATTCGCCGGAGAACACCGAGCTGTCCCAGGAGATCTACCGCCGCCTGAAAGCGAAGGGACTGATCACCACGCGCACGGTCAAGCAGTTCTTCGACCCGGTCAAGGCGATGTTCCTGCCGGACCGCTACATCAAGGGCGAGTGCCCCGTCTGCCATTCCAAGGACCAGTACGGCGACGCCTGCGAGGTCTGCAGCAGCGTCTACGCGCCCACCGACCTCATCGAGCCGTACTCCACCATCACCGGCGCCGCACCGGTGCTGCGCGAGTCGGAGCACTACTTCTTCCGGCTCTCGGACCCGCGCTGCCGGCAATTTCTCGCCGACTGGACCGGCAGCGGCCGGCTGCAGCCGGAGGTGGCCAACAAGGCGCGCGAGTGGCTGGGGGGCCCCGAGGCCGGGCAGGATACTGCCGAGGCTGCGGATGAAGGCGCCAGCACGGGTGCCGGCGCAGCGGCAGCGGGTGAAACGCCGGCCGCGAAGCAGCTCTCGGACTGGGACATCTCGCGCGACGCTCCCTACTTCGGCATCCCGATCCCGGATGCACCCGGCAAGTTCTTCTATGTCTGGGTGGACGCGCCGGTGGGGTACCTGGCTTCGCTCAAGGCGCACTGCCGGAAGACCGGGCTCGACTTCGAATCGTTCATCGCCCCCGGGGACGCCCCGACGGCCGACGGCCTGGTGCGCGAACAGGTGCACTTCATCGGCAAGGACATCATCTACTTCCACACGCTTTTCTGGCCGGCGATGCTGCGCTTCGCGGACTTCAAGGTCCCGGATCACGTCTTCGTGCACGGCTTCGTCACCGTGTCCGGCGAGAAGATGTCCAAGTCGCGCGGCACCGGCCTCTCGCCGCTCAAGTACCTCGAGCTGGGCATGAACCCCGAGTGGCTGCGCTACTACCTGGCAGCCAAGCTCAACAACCGGGTCGAGGACGTCGAATTCAATGCCGAGGACTTCATTGCCCGGGTCAACAGCGACCTGATCGGCAAGCTGGTGAACATCGCCAGCCGCTGCGCTGGTTTTCTCGTCAAGCGCTTCGACGGGGAACTGGCCGCCGCCGACGAGGCGACCGCCCGAACCTTCGCCGCCGGCTGGCCCGGCGTCGACCACGTCGCCGGACTCTACCAGCAGCGCGAGTTCGGCAAGGCGATGCGCGAGATCATGGCGCTGGCCGACCGCGTCAACGAATTCATCGATAGCGAAAAGCCCTGGGACCTGGCCAAGCGTCCGGAGGAGTCGGAACGGCTGCATCGCGTCTGCTCGGATGCGCTGCGCGCGTTTCGCGACCTGATCCTGATGCTTTCGCCGGTGCTGCCCGCCACCGCCGCGAAGGCCGGCGAGTTCCTCAACCTCGGCGAGCCCGGCTGGGCGCAACTGCGCGAGCCGCTGCCGGCGGGACATCGCATCAGGCCCTACCAGCACCTGATGCAGCGGGTCGACGCCAAGCAGATCGACGCCTTGTTCGAACCGCCCTCGGAGCCCGCAGCGGCGGGCGCCGGTACGCCGGCCGGCGCGGCTGCCGGCCATGCTTCGGCGGCCGGCGGCGACAAGTCGGACAAGGCCAGCGCCACCGAGCGCGCCAAGGCCGATCGCGGCAAGGCGTCGGTGGCGGCGGCCGGCAGCGGGACCAGCGCGGCGACGATCGGCATCGACGATTTCGCCAAGGTCGAGCTGCGCATCGCCAGGATCGTGAGCGCGGAACGGGTCGAGGGCTCGACCAAGCTGCTCAAGCTGATGCTGGATATCGGCGGCGATGCGCCGCGCCAGGTTTTCTCGGGCATTGCCGCGCACTACGATCCCCACATGCTGACCGGCAAGCTCACCGTGATGGTGGCGAACCTGGCGCCGCGCAAGATGAAGTTCGGCGTCTCCGAAGGGATGGTGCTGGCCGCCTCGGGTGCGGACGACGCCGGCGGGATCTTCCTGCTCGAGCCTCATGCCGGCGCCACACCGGGGATGCTGGTCACATGACCCGCCGCAGGGCCCGCCGCGGCGGCCCTTCTGCCTGAACACCAGGCTGGCGTCGGCCCGGCGTCGCAACCGATCGTGAAGCTCGCTGAACTCGCCTTCCGCCCCAAGCTTTTCGATGCAATAAAGGGCTACGGCCGGGCCGACCTCACGGCGGACATCGGCGCCGGGCTCACCGTGGCCTGCGTCGCCATGCCCCTGGCCATGGCCTTCGGCATCGCCTCCGGGGTCAAGCCGGAACAGGGCCTGATCACCGCCATCGTCGGCGGTTTCCTGGTCTCCGCCCTCGGCGGCTCGCGGGTGCAGATCGGTGGCCCCGCCGGCGCGTTCGTCGCGCTGCTCTACGCCATCGCGGAGCGCTACGGCATCGCCAACCTGCTCATCTCGACCATGATGGCGGGCGTGCTGCTGATGGCGATGGGCCTGTTCCGGCTTGGCCAGATGGTGCGCTTCGTGCCGGTGCCGATCGTGATCGGCTTCACCAACGGCATCGCCATCGTCATCGCGCTGTCGCAGTTGAAGGACTTCCTCGGCCTCGAGATCGAGCAGATGCCGGCCAACTTCTTCTCCCAGCTGGCCACCCTCCGCGCCCATCTGGATACGGTGAACTGGACGGCGGTGGCGCTCGGCGGGGCGGCGCTGCTGCTGCTGTTCTACTGGCCGAAGCCGAAGCAGCAGGCGCTGCATCGCAAGGAAACGGTGGAGGAAGGCACGCCCACCATCACCCTGATCGCGAGCGAAGGCGCGTTGCACGCCGATGAGGCGGCCGCCGCCGAGGCCGAGGCGAAGGCGGAGCTCGCCAGCGCACCGGGGGCTGCAAGCGCCGCGGGTCCAGCC
>JAEZQX010000035.1 GCA_023441105.1 Pseudomonadota bacterium
CCCCGGGCCGGCCCCCCGGCCACCCGGGGGCGGGGCCCGATGCTACGGCAGGTGCCGCCGGATCACCGGGCGGCCAGGTCGCCGACGCCCTTGATGTCCTTCCAGGTTGCCTCGATCAGCGGGATCGTGGCATCGGGCATCGGCACGTAGTCGAGCTCGAGGGCGAGGTCCTTGCCTTCGGCCAGGGCCCACTTGAAGAACTTCAGCACCTCGACCGCCTGGTCCGGCTTGGCCGGGGTCTTGTGCATCAGGATGAAGCTCGCCGAGGTGATCGGCCAGGCGTCCGCTGCCGGCTGGTTGTTGAGGCTGATGCCGAGGCCGGGGGCCTTGGACCAGTCCGCGCCCGCGGCTGCGGCGGCGAAGCTCTTGTCCTCGGGTTGTACCGTCTTGCCGGCCTTGTTCACCACCGCGGTGTGGGAAAGCTTGTTCTGCTTGGCGTACGCATACTCGACGTAGCCGATCGAACCGGACAGCTTCATCACGTTCGCTGCCACGCCGGCGTTGCCCTTGCCGCCGATGCCGCTCGGCCAGTTGACCGTCTTGCCGGCGCCGACGTCCGACTTGAACTGCGGCGCCACTTCGGCAAGGTAGGTGGTGAAGACGGCGGTGGTGCCGGAGGAATCGGAACGATAGACCGGGGTGATGGCCTGGTCCGGCAGCTTGAGCCCGGAATTGAGCTTGGCGATGGCGGGGTCGTTCCACTTCTTGACCTTGCCGCTGTAGATCGCGGCGATCACGCCGGCGTCCAGCACCATCTTGCCCGGTGTCACGCCTTCGACGTTGACCACCGGCACGACGCCGCCGATCACGGCGGGGAACTGGACCAGCCCCGCTTTCTCGAGCTCGTCGCCAGGGACCGGATCGTCCGACGCACCGAAGTCGACGGTCTTCGCCTTGATCTGCTTGACGCCGCCGCCGGAGCCGATCGCCTGGTAGTTGACCGCGTTGCCGGTCTTGGCCTTGTAGACCTCGGCCCATTTCGCATACACGGGAGCCGGGAAGGTGGCGCCGGCGCCGGTGATGTCGGCGGCGGACGCGGTGTAGGGCAGGACCGCTAGCGCGGCGCCCGCGAAGAGAAGGGAGGTCGGTTTCATGCTCGGGAATCCTCGTTTGGCTGGACGACAGCCGAAACGTTAATGGCGGCGTGTGACAGTTTCATGACGTCGACCCTCCGGCAAAGGCGGATTCGGCCCCGGCCGGAGAGCGAGCCACGGGGAAGTGGCTGTCACAAAGCCGTCAACCAATCGGTCATGCTCCCGTCACGAAGCTTTTCGACCCGACGCAATCGTCACGAATTCAAGGACTTGGCACCGCCTGGTCACAGGTCTGGCGAGCTCAGCAAACGCTGTGCCGAGCGGATCCGGCCGTCCGCGCGCAGGCTGGCGAGCGCCGCCGCCACCTGTTCGAGCAGCACCCGGTTGTCCGCCAGGTCGCCGAAGACCGACCGCTCGGCCAGCACCGCCGCCGCCGCCGCGCCGCTGTCGCCCCTACGCGCCAGCGGCTGCAGCCTGTCGGCGAGCGGATCGTCGGGACGGAACTCGCTGCCATCCTCGGCAAGCCCCTGGAGATAGCCGATCCAGGCGGCGATCACCAGCGCCAGCCGGCGGATCGGCCGACCCTGCAGGAGATTGGCGCGTACCGAAGGCAGTACCCGCAGCGGCAACTTCTGCGAGCCGTCCATCGCAATCTGGGCGGTCTGGTGGGCGAGCGCCGGGTTGGCAAAGCGCGCCAGCAGGCTGTCGCAGTAGTTTGGCGCGATGCCGAGCAGCTCCGGATCGAGGCCCGGAATGACCTCGCGCAGCCACAGCTCCTCGACCAGGCCTCGCAACGCCGGTTGCGCCACCGCCGCGTCGACGGTGGCGAGCCCGGCGGGCATCGCCAGCCAGGCGAGCGCCGAATGCGCGGCATTGAGCAGGCGCAGCTTCATCGCCTCGTAGGGGCGTACGTCGGCAACGATCTGAACGCCGCTTTCCTCGAGCGACGGCCGCGGTCCGGCGAAATCATCCGCGATCACCCACTGGCGGAATTGCTCGGTCACGACCGGCCAGGCATCGTCGACGCCGAGCAGGTCGGCAACGAGCCGGCGCTGGTCCGCGCCGGTGCGCGGCACGATGCGGTCGACCATGGTGTTCGGAAAGCGCAGTCGCTCCTCGATCCAGGCGGATTCGCCGGCGCCGGTCGCGGCGTCGAACTGCAGCACCAGCGCCCGCAACAGGTCGCCGTTGCCGGCGAGGTTGTCGCAGGACAGGATGGTGAGGGGCGCAAGGCGGCGCTGCCGGCGCAGTCGTATTGCCGCATGCAGCAGGCCGACCGCGCTGCGCGGCGCCCGCGGCCGGGACAGGTCGTGGGCGATGTCCTGCCGGGCGACGTCCAGGGCAGGGTGCTCCGATGCGGCGACATGGCCGTAGCCTTTTTCGGTGACGGTGAGCGTGACCCAGCGGGTGGCGGGAGCGGCGATCCGCTCGACCACCTGCCAGGGATCCTCCTGCGCGACCAGCAGCTCGCGCAGCGAGCCGATGACACGGGCGCGATCGCCGGCCGCGTCGCGTTCCACCAGCGTGTAGTAGCCTTCCTGGGGCGCCAGCGCATCGCGCGTGGCGGGATTGCGCAGGCTGACGCCGCAAATGCCCCAGCCGGTTGCGCCGCCTTCCAGGGCCTCGTCGAGATAGGCTGCCTGGTGGGCACGAAAGAAGTTGCCCACGCCGAGATGCACCACGCCGACCGATGCCGCTTCGATCGGATAGCCGGGCCGCTGGATGCGTGATGGCAGGGTTGCGATGGCAGCGGAGCCGAGGCGATGGCGGTCGGTCATGGGCGTTCTCGAGGATGCCGCCAACGTCGCTGGCGATTATGAGTTTCGGCTTGCGCGGCCGACGGCGTCCGGATCCGCCGGCATGCGGGTCCAGTCCCGGCTGAACTAGTATACGAACGGCAGGCGGCGCGGCGCCGTCGAGCAACGACTACGGGACGGGAGGCGACGATGCTCGAATGCAAGGTCTACGCGGCCAACGACTTGCGGGTCGAGGAGGTGCCGGTGCCGGAGCCGCAGGCCGGCGAGGTGCTGGTGCGGCTGGGCGCCGCCGGGATCTGCGGCTCGGACATGCACTATTACTTCCATGGCGGCGTCGGCAGCTTTCGCATCCGCGAGCCGCTCACGCCGGGACATGAGGCCTCGGGCGTGGTGGCCGCGGTGGGACGCGGCGTCACCCGCGTCAAGGCGGGCGAGCGCATCGCGATCAACCCGTCGCGCTGGTGCGGCCAGTGCCCGGCGTGTCGCGAAGGCCGCGAGAACCTTTGCGCCAACATGCGCTTCCTCGGCAGTGCCAGCGTCTTCCCTCATATGCAGGGCATGTTTCGCGAGTACTTCGTGATGCCGGAGCGGCAGTGCGTGCGAGTCGACTCGGACGTGTCGCTGGAGGAAATCGCGATGTCGGAGCCGCTGTCGGTGGCGCTGCATTCCGCCACCCGCGCCGGCAACCTGCTGGGCAAGCGGGTGCTGATCACCGGCAGCGGCACCATCGGCTGCATGATGGTGCTTGCCGCGCGGCTCGGCGGCGCGGCGCACATCGCGATCACCGATGTCGTCGACCATCCGCTGTCGGTTGCCCGCCAGGTCGGCGCCGACCAGGTGGTGCGCAGCGACGCGTTGCCGGCGCAGGCGAAGCTGAGCGAGGTGATCGGTGGCGAGCCCGACGTGGCCTTCGAGGTTTCGGGCGCGGTGCCGGCGCTGGCTGCTGCCCTCGAGACGGTGCGGCGCGGCGGCATCATCGTCCAGGTGGGAACGCTGCCGCCGGACGGCATGCATCTCCTCGCCAACCAGATCATGGCGCGCGAGCTCGACCTGCGCGGCTCGTTCCGCTTCGGCAACGTCTTCGACATCGCGGTGCAGGCGATCGCCGCCCGCCGCGTGGACGTGCGACCGGTGCTCTCCGGCACGCATCCGCTCGTCGACGCGGCCGCTGCCATCACCTTGGCCCGCGACAAGACGCGCAGCATGAAGGTGCAGTTGCGGCCTTGATCCTCGCCACCGGACTGCCGATCTTTTCCCGCAAGTGGGGCGAGGGGCTGCCGTTCGACCAGGGCCGTGTCGCAGCGTCGGCGAGCACCACGGAAGCGGTTGCCTTACGTGTAAGTAAGGAATAAGATGAAAGTGTCGAAGCCGTCCCACGCGAGCCCTTGACGAGTTATGAGTACTGCGACCCTGACCAGCAAAGGCCAGATCACCATCCCTGCCGCGGTGCGAGAAGCTCTTGGCGTGGGGGCGGGGGATCGCGTGGAGTTCGTGGAAATCGCCCCGGGCCGCTACGAGTTCATTGCAGCAACGCGGCCGGTGACCGAGTTGAAGGGAATGTTCGTCAAGCCGAAGAAGCCAGTCTCGATCGAGGAGATGAATGCCGCCATTGCGAGGCGCGGCGCCTCCGCCAAGTGATCGGACTCGATACCAACGTCCTGGTGCGCTACATCATGCAGGACGACTCCCGTCAGTCGCCATTGGCCACGCGCCTGCTGGAATCCCTCCGACCTTCGACGCCGGGCTTCGTGCCGCTGGTGGCCGTGGTGGAGTTGGTATGGGTCCTCTCTTCCGCGTATGGGCTTGACCGGGTCCAGATCGTCTCGGTGCTGGAAGGCTTGCTCCGGACCAAGGAGATCGTCGTCGAGCGGGCTGATATGGTCTGGAAGGCATTGCGCTTGTTTCAGCGCGGAAATGCCGACTTTGCGGATTGCCTCATCGAGCGGAGCGCGGCGTCTGCTGGTTGCAGCTGGACCGTGACCTTCGATCGGGGCGCCGTAAAAGGTTGCGGCATGCGGCTGGTCGATTGACAAGCCGCCGCCCGAAGCTCATGCCTGCGAAGCCGCTCCCCGGGCCAGGAACGCGGTGACCGCTTCGCGCCGCGGCATCGGCGCCACGGCGCCGTAGCCGAGGGTCGACAGGGCTGCTGCGGCGTTGGCATAGCGGGCCGCCGCGAACGGATCGCTGCCGCGAAGTGTCTCCGCCAGGAAGGCGCCGTCGAAGGTATCGCCAGCTGCCGTGGCATCGACTGCTGCGACTGCCTCTACGCCGATCCGCTCGCGCCGCTGCGGCGTCGCGACCAGCGTGCCGCCCTTGCCGAGGGTCAGCGCGACCACCCCGGCACCGAGCCTGAGATAGAAGTCGGCGATCGCCTCGGGCTCCTCGAGACCGGTCAGCTGAACCGCGTCGTCGAGGCCGGGCAGGGCGATGTCGCATTCGCTCATCGCGGCATGGATGACCGCCCGGGCGCGCTGGAGTGGCCAGAGCTTGAGGCGCAGGTTTGGGTCGTAGGACACCCGGACGCCACCCTCGCGAGCGATGCCGATGGCGTGGAAGACGGTGTCGCAGGCGGAGGAGCTGATCGCCTGGCTGATGCCGGAGACATGCAGCACCCGGGCTCCGGCGATGTAGTCGCGGTCAAAGGTGCCCGGCGTCATCCTGCTTGCCGCCGAACCGCTGCGGAGGTAGCTGAAGCGATGCTGGCCGTTCTCGTGGTCGACGAAGTAGATGGCGGTCGGCGCAGCCGGATCGCGGTGGACCTGGCTGGCATCGACGCCCTCCGCCGCCCACAGGCTCATGAAGCTGTCGCCGAAGGCATCGTTGCCGAGGCAGGTGAGGTAGCCGACGGTCGCGCCTTGCCGGGCCGCGGCGATGGCGCAATTGGAGGTGTCGCCGCCATGGCCGGCCAGATAGCGGCCGTCCGCCTGGCGGTTGAATTCCAGCATCGGCTCGCCGAGACACACGATTTCAGGCTGCAAGGGCCGCATCCTTCGCGATGGGGGCTATCGGCGCGATGATAGCCACAGTCGCGCGGGCAATTGGCAGCGGTTGGGGCAGGGATTGGACTTTTGCAGCGCAGCATGCGATACTCTCGGGTTGTCCCGGCTGCCGTCGGCTCGGCCCCTCCAGGGGCCCGTCTATTATACACAAA
>JAEZQX010000116.1 GCA_023441105.1 Pseudomonadota bacterium
CCACAGCGCGGGGCCGGCGCGCCGAAGCGCCGGCGCGTGCAGCGGCTCACGCAGCCAGACGCTGCTGTCGGTCACGCCGGTGACGAAGGCGAGCCCGTCGACATCGAGCACGTGCGATTCCCCCGCCTCGAGCATGATGTCGTTGCGCAGCGGATCCTCGGTGATCCAGATCCGCCCGCGCAGGCAGGCGACCTCGGCGTGCCGGGCATCGTGCAGCACGATGCTGCGATTTGCCGCCAGCTCGACGGTCTGGTCGAAGATGTCGATCCTCATGATGGTTCCTTGGTGATGGTCGGTGCGTTGCGACGTCGGACTGCGGCCGGGCCTCGACGCCACGATGTCGATCTTCGGCGTGGCCGGTAATCCGACGGTGTCGTGGCGGCGGCGCTTTGTAGCCGGTTTGTATGCAGCAGCGGCGCGAGTCGGGCGATGGGAGATGGGCGATGCGCAGGTGCGCAGGTGCGGCATGAACTGTTGCACCGCGCCCGGCGGGACTGCGGGTCTGGCTGCCTCGTTGCCCCTCGTGAAGCGATGGGCATGCGGCTTGCGAAGCAGCTTGCACCTCAACTACCGGAGTTCACATGAGCTCAATGATCCGCAGCCTTGCAGCGGTCGCGTTTTCGGTCATGGCATTCACCTCTGTCCAGGCGGCCACGGCTGCCGAACAGCAGGCGGAAAGCCAGTACAAGGCCGCCATGGAACGCTGCAAGCCGTTGAAGGGCAATGCCCAGGATGTTTGCGAGAAGGACGCCAAGGCCGCGCGTGACAGCGCGAAAGCCGACGACAAGGCCGCCCGCAAGGGAACACCGGAAGCCAGGGCGGATGCCGGCGAGTCGAAGGCCCGCGCCGAGTACAAGGCTGCCATGGAGCGTTGCGAGTCGCTCAAGGGCAAGGAGCACGATGCCTGCGAGTCGAAGGCCAAGGCCACGCTCGACCGCCGCCAGGCCGATGCCGACAAGAACCGGCGGACGAACTGACTGACGCAACCGGATGCCGCGAAACGCGACATCCGGTTGCAAATCCGGCTGTCAACCTCCCCCGCTTTGCGGGGGATACTAGGGGCTGCACACTCGTCAGCCCGCCATGGATACTCCTGACCCCCGGCCCGACGCCGCCTCGAAGCGCCCGAGTGGCGCTCCATTCTGGCGCTACATCCTGATCGGCTTCTTCACCGTCGCGCCGCTGTGGGTGACCTGGCTGGTGTTCAACTTCCTGATCAGCCTGCTGGCGAGCACCGGCAAGCCCCTGCTGTGGGGTGCGTCGCGCGGGGTCAGCCCGTTCTCGAAGAACCTCGCCGAATGGCTGATCGATCCCAACGTGCAGTATGTGTTGGCCGCGCTGGCGACGCTGCTGGCGCTGCATTTCATCGGCCTGTTCACCTCGATGGTGGTCGGCCGCCGCCTGATTGCGTTCATGGAGGGGCTGCTCGGGCGGCTGCCGCTGGTGCAGACCATCTACGGTGCCACCAAGCGGCTGCTCCTGTCGCTGCAGAAGCCGCCGGCCACCGGCCAGCGCGTGGCGCTGATCAGCTTTCCCAATGCCGACATGAAGACCATCGGGTTCATCACCAAGGTGATCGAGGACACCAGCGGCGGCGGCGAGTTGGCGGTGGTCTACGTCCCCACCGCGCCGAACCCGACCTCCGGCTATATCGAGATCGTGCCCCTCGCCGACGTGGTGCTCACCGACTGGACAGTGGAGGAGGCGATGACCTTCGTGATGACCGCCGGCACCACCTCGCCCGACCACGTGCGCTTCAGGAACGATCCGCTGGCAGGCTCGCCGCCGGCCTGATCGCGACCCGCGACCTGCGCCTCTTCGCGGATTGCGACCGCATCGTCGAGCGGCTGGACGGACGCGTCGTGACACTCGACGGGCGTCGCCGCAGGAATAGAATCCGGGGTGGTCTCGGACGACTGAAGAAGGACGTCGGCGGCCCGTATTCATCCCTGCAGCCTGGATCAACGATGAAGATAGACGATCTGCTCGCCGCCCTCCCGGAACAGGAAGTGACCCTCGACGTGCTGCGGGAGAAGTACGCCAAGGGCGACGAGAAGACCGCGCGCGACATCCGCGTGCGCGTGGCCAGGGCGTTGGCATCGGTGGAGCCGGCGGCGCGACGGCAGCACTGGGAGACGGAATTCCTCTGGGCGATGGAGAACGGCTTCGTGCCGGCCGGCCGCATCAATTCCGCCGCCGGCACCGATATCCACGCCACGCTCATCAACTGCTTCGTGCAGCCGATCGGCGATGCGATCTCCGGGCGCGACGCCAACGGCGGCCCCGGCATCTACCTCGCGCTGCAGGAGGCGGCCGAGACGATGCGTCGCGGCGGCGGGGTCGGCTACGACTTCTCCACCATAAGGCCGCGCGGCGCGCTGGTCAAGGGCACGCTGTCGCGCGCTTCGGGGCCGGTGTCCTACATGCGGGTCTTCGACAAGTCCTGCGAGACGCTCGAGTCGGCCGGCTCGCGGCGCGGTGCGCAGATGGGCGTGATGCGGGTGGACCATCCCGACGTCGAGGAGTTCATCAACGCCAAGAACGACGGTTCGCTCAGCAACTTCAACATGTCGGTGGCGGTGACCGACGAGTTCATGCGGGCGGTCGAAGCGGATGGCGACTTCGACCTGGTGCATGCCGAGCAGCCGTTCAAGGCCTCCGACAAGGCGCGGCGCAGCGACGGCAAGTGGGTCTACCGGACCGTGCGCGCGCGCGAGCTGTGGGACCAGGTCATGCATTCCACCTACGACCATGCCGAGCCCGGCGTGATCTTCATCGACCGGGTCAACCAGGACAACAACCTGTCGTACTGCGAGTCGATCGTGGCCAGCAATCCCTGCGGCGAGCAGTTCCTGCCGCCCTACGGCTGCTGCGATCTCGGCAGCATGAACCTGACGCGCTACGTCTCGGACCCGTTCGGCGAGTCGCCGACGTTCGACCATGAACGCTTCCGCCGCGCCGTCGCCATCGCCGTGCGGGGGCTGGACAATGTGCTCGACCTGACGTTGTGGCCGCTCGAGGCGCAGGAGCGCGAGGCCCAGTCCAAGCGGCGCATCGGCCTCGGCTTCACCGGCCTGGGCAATGCCCTCACCATGCTGAAGCTGCGCTACGACAGCGAGGCGGGGCGCCGCTTCGCGGCCGAGATCGCGCGCGTCATGCGCGACGTGGCCTACGATGCCTCGGTGGGGCTGGCGCAGGAGCGTGGCGCATTCCCGCTCTTCGACGCCGATCGCTACCTGGCCGAGCCGCATGCCGCCTCGCGCCTGCCGGACGCACTGCGCGAGCGCATCCGCGAGCACGGCATCCGCAATTCGCACCTGCTGTCCATCGCGCCCACCGGCACCATCTCGATCGCGTTCGCCGGCAATGCATCCGGCGGCATCGAGCCGGCGTTTTCCTGGACCTACACCCGCCGCAAGCGCATGCCGGACGGCAGCAAGCAGGAGTACCAGGTCGAGGATTTCGCCTATCGGCTGTGGCGCCATCTCGGCGGCGACGTGGACGCGCTGCCAGACTACTTCGTGTCGGCAATGCAGATCAGCGCCCTCGACCACATGCGCATGAGTGCGACGGTGCAGCCGTTCATCGATTCGGCGATCAGCAAGACCGTCAACGTCGCCGAGGACTATCCGTACGAGGACTTCAAGTCCCTGTACCTCGAAGCCTGGCGCGGGGGCCTGAAGGGGATCACCACCTATCGGCCGAACTCGGTGATCGGGTCGGTGCTGAGCGCGCCCGCTGCGAGCACCGCCGGTGCGGGAACCGCGCCGGGGCAGTCGGCCAGCGCGCAGCAGCCGCATGACCTGCGCGTCGAGCCTGACCGGCGCCTGCGCCTGGAGCGGATCCCGCAGCCGGCGTTGTCGTCGCTGCGCTGGCCCAGCCGCCCGAAGCTGGCGGCCGGCAACATGGCGTACTCCTACATGGTCGAGCCGCTCGACCGGCGGGCGTCGTTCTGCATCTTCATCGGCCAGACCGAGGAGACCTACGAACGCGCCGACGGCACGCAGGGCCTGCGCAGCGTGCCGTTCGAGACCTGGGTCAACGGCAACGAGCAGCCGCGCGGCCTCGGCGCGATCGCCAAGGCGTTGTCGATGGACATGCGCTCCAACGATCGCGGCTGGCTCAAGCTCAAGCTCGATGCGCTCGCCCGCACCCGCGACGAGCAGCCGTTGCAGATGCCGTTCCCGCCGGATGGCGAAGTGCGCTGGTCGCCCGGCATCGTCGCGGCCTTTGCCGAGGTGGTGCGCCAGCGCTGCGAGGCGCTCGGCATGTTCGAGACGCTCGAGACGCAGCCGACGCCGATGCTGGACGCGATGCTGTTCCGCAAGGAACCCAAGACCGGGCCGCTCGGCACGCTCTCCTGGACCGCCGACATCAGCAACGCCGCCACCGGCGACGACTTCGTGCTCGGCGTGAAGGAGCTGCAACTGCCGGACGGCGCGCGCAGGCCGTTCTCCATCTGGCTCTCGGGCGACTACCCGCGCGTGCTCGACGGCCTGTGCAAGCTGCTGTCGATCGACATGCATGTGATCGACGTCAACTGGATCGGGCTCAAGCTGCGCAAGCTGGTGTCGTTCGGCGAGCTCAACGGCTCGTTCTGGGCGCCGGTGCCCGGCGAGAACCGCCAGCAGGTCTGGCCGAGCACCGTCGGCTACGTCGCCGCGCTGATCCTGCATCGCTTCAAGATGCTGGGGCTGCTCGACGACCAGGGCAATGCCATCGGCGGCGCCGGCGCGCTGGCGCTGCCGGGTGCGGCGCCGGCGGCGGCAAGCAGCGCCGCGCCGCTCATCGCCGGCCAGGCCTGTCCGGCCTGCGGCGTGCATGCCTACATCAAGCGCGACGGCTGCATGTTCTGCACCGCCTGCGGGCACCAGGGAGAGTGCGGTTAGGAGCCTGGGCTCCTTGTCACTTTTCGGCCATCACCAGCTGCGTCTGCGTCACCACCGCGCAGAGCTTGCCGGCCTCGGTTTTCACCTGGGTCTGCCAGACCATGGTCGTGCGGCCGCGATGGAACGCAGTGCATTCCCCGGTGACGGTCGAATTCACCGGCGCGGCGCCGATGAACTTGGTGCTCGAGTCGGTGGTGGTGGTGCGGGCGCCGGCCGGCAGGTTGAGGATCGTGCCGACCGCGCCGAGCGTATCGGCGAAGGCCATGATGGCGCCGCCATGCAGGATGCCGCCGGCGGTGCACAGCTCGGGCCGCACCGGCAGCCGGGCGACGATCCGGTCCTGCGATGCCTCCACGATCTCGACGCCCATCAGTCCCGGGAACAACGGGGCGAGGCGTTGCTGGATGGCGGCAGGATCGATCATCGGGGCCTCGCTCTTCTTCGTCAGTTGAGCTTGTTGCTCTGCGCGACTTTACGCCACTTCTGCAGCTCCGCGTCGATCATCGCCGCGAACTGCTCCGGGGAATTGCCGATCGGCTTGGCGCCGAGCTCGAGCAGCTGGGCGTTGACCTCCGGCTTCTTCAGGATCTCCGCCACCGCCTTCTGCAGCCGGTCGACGATCGGCTTTGGGGTCCCGGCCGGCGCCAGCAGGCCGAACCAGGCGCTGACTTCGTAGCCCGGCACGCCGCTCTCGGCGATCGTCGGGATTTCCGGCGCCTGCGGCCAGCGCTCGGTGGTGGTGACGGCGATCGGCCGGATCTTGCCGGCCTTGATGTGCGGCATCGACGACGGCAGGTTGTCGAAGCCGAGCTGGATCTGCCCGCCCATCAGGTCGATCAGCATCGGCCCGCCGCCCTTGTAGGGCACGTGCAGCAGGTCGGTACCGGTCAGCGTCTTGAGCAACTCCCCGCTCATGTGCGGCGAGCCGCCCGGGCTGGTCGATCCGAAGGTGATCGATCCCGGCTTGGCGCGCGCCGCGTCGAGCACGTCCTTCAAGGTCCTGAACGGCGTGTCGGGGTTGACCGTCAGCACGTTCGGTGTGTCGGCGACGTCGGTCACCGGCTGGAAGTCCTTGACCGGATCGTACGGCACCTTGCCGATCGCCGGATTGATGCCGTGCGTGGAGATGGTGCCCATCAGCAGCGTATAGCCGTCGGGAGCGGCCCGCGCCACCGCCTCGGTTCCGATCGAGCCGCTGGCCCCGCCGCGGTTCTCGACGATGAAGGTCTGCTTCAGCGAATCGGTCAGTCGCCCGGCGACGGCGCGCGCCAGCAGGTCGGTGGTCCCGCCCGGCGGATACGGCACCACGATCTTCACCGTGCGATCAGGATAGGCCTGCTGCGCCCCGGCGGCGGATGCCATCGCGACGACGCCCAGCGCCAGCAGCGACCTGGCCAGCAGCGACCTGGCCAGCAGCGATCTCGTCTTCATGTGTGCGTCTCCTCGTTCTCCTGGTTGGCCGCCGCAGCCTGCGCGCGGCCCTGCCGCCGGTCGCCCTATGGCCGATCCATGCCGCGCAGCTGGTCGCGCAGCGCATCCGGCACCTCGAGCTCGAAGCCGAGGATTGCCGCCGACAGCGCCTTGCCGTAGTTGTCCAGGCACAGGCTGCGGGACACGCCGCCGCCCAGGGCGCCGTGGCACACGAAGTTGAGCGCGTCGAGGTTGGCCACCTCGTAGCGCACGACCTCGCCCTTGATGGCGGACTTGTAGTGCGCCTTGAAGCGCGCCACCGTCAGCTGCTCCTTGAGCAGGGGATAGAGCGCCGTCGAGTAGGCAAACACGGCGATGTTGGACGTGTCGCCCTTGTCGCCCGAGCGGGCATGGGCGACGTGCTGGAGCATGACTTTCATGCCGGTTCCTCCTGGGTGGCAGCGCCGTTGCGGGGCAGGTTGCTGCTGCTGGCGGCGAACTGGCCGAAGCCGCGGCAAAGGTTTGCGGGCAGCATCTAGCTTTCGAAGTAGTTGATGGTGGCAGGCACCTTCTCCCGCGGCACCAGCGATGACCACACCCCGATCACCTCGCGCGTGCGCTCCTGGTGCGGAACCCGCTTGCCGGTATGCGCGATGCCGGATACCGCCATCCCGTCGACCTCGCGACCCACCTTCAGCGCTTCCTCCCGCGTCCGGGTGCGGGCCGCGACCCGGACCGCCACTTCATAGGGCTCCGGCGCATCGGCCGGCGTCGCCTCGCCGTGGATCGCGTTCAGGCCCAGGAAGTCGATGCGGATCTCCTCGGCATCGAGCTTGACGATCTTGAAGCGCTCCTCGAGGATCCGCTTCGCCAGCCTGGCGCGGCGCAGGGCGCCGGGCCCCGCGTAGAAGAAGAGGTCCTCGCCGATGAAGCCTTCGGTGCAGCCGATCGACACCTTGAGCGTCGGCGTGCGGGGCTTGCCGCCGATGTTGCGAACCAGCACCCGGTCCGGGCCGACCTGCTCGAGCGTCGCGGTGGTGAAGTCCACCACCACGTCCGGCGTGATGTAGTTGGCCGGATCGTGCACCTCGTAGAGCATCTGTTCGCGCACGGTCTGCAGCGTCACGGCGCCGCCGGTGCCGGCGACCTTGGTGATGACGGCGCTGCCATCGCTTTGTACCTCGGCGATCGGGAAGCCGAAGTTCCACGGCTCCGGCACGTCCTTGAAGCCCGGGTCGGAGAAATAGCCGCCGGTGACCTGGGCGCCGCATTCGAGCAGGTGACCGATACCGTTGCCGGCCCCGAGCCGCGCATGGTCCAGCGGACCCCAGCCGAACTCGTGCATCATCGGCGCCATGAAGATCGACGGGTCCGCCACCCTGCCAGTGACCACGATCCGCGCGTCCTTCTGCAGCGCTTCGACGATCTTCTCCGCTCCGAGGTAGGCCTCCGCCGAGATCAGGGTCGGCGCGAGCGTGCTGGTGGCAGCGCCGTTCTCGAGGATGCGGTCGGTCAGCTGCAGCACCCGGTCGGTGATCAGGCTGCCGTTGACGGCAGCGACCTTGACCCCCTTGAAGCCCAGCTCGCGCAGCCAGTGCACGATCCGCTGGGCGGCGCCGTCCGGATTGATCCATCCCTGGTTCGACACGATGCGCGTGCCCTGTCGGATGCAGGCCGGCAGCACCGCCCGCATGCGGTCGTCGAGATAGGTGTCGTAGCCGGGAAAGCCGGGGTCGCGCCGCGCCCTCACCTGCGCCGCCGAGACCGTTGCTTCCGCCATGGTCTCGAAGCACAGGTAGTCGAGCTGGCCGCGCTCGGCGTTGAGGGCTGCCGGCTCGACCCGATCGCCCCACCATGCGGCGCCCGAGCCGATGCGGATGGTCTTGCTCATCTCCAGTTCTCCGTGTTCTCAACCGGTTCCTGCGGCGGCATTCTCAGCGTCCGGCGCGATGCGCCGCAAGGCATCGCCCGGCACATCCGCTGTGCCGGAGGTTCACAACGCCACGGCGGCCGTGCTCATCGGGGCAGCAGCCGCTGCTGCTGCATCCGCTCGAGCCAGTAGTGGAGCGCGTCTTCGGTGTCGTAGCAGTCGGGCAGGCCGTGCTGGCGCAGCTTCAGTCCGCTCAGCACCGAGTCGGGCGGATCGTCGATGCCGTGGGCGAAGGCGCGATCGGTGAACTGCCATGAGCTGCCGATCAGCTCGGCCAGGGTCATCTGCCGCAGGCCGTGCTTCTGCACCACACGGGCCCAGACCGGCTCCAGCGCCGGCATCTCCGCGGCCAGCTTCATCGGCTGCGGCTCGCCGGCCGGCATGCCGAAGCGCGCAGCGAGCGACACCCAGACGTCGTGCCACACCAGCATGTCGCCGTTGACCACGTTGTAGGTCTCGTTGGCGGCCACTTCATGCGTCGCGGTGAACTCGGCGGCGCGGGCGATCAGCCGGCTGTCGCTGGCGGCGTTGATGTAGCGTCCGCCGCCGGGAAAGGCCAGCGGCCTGCCGAGCTCGCGCATCACGGCGGCATAGGCGCCGACCGCGGCGACGATGTTCATCGGGCTCGACACGGCATAGCCGAGGACCAGCTGCGGTCGCAGGATCGAGAAGGTCCAGGCACTTCGCGGCTGCCGCTCGCGCAGCAGGTCCTCCTGCAGCCAGTAGAAGTTCTCGTGCGCATGGCGCGGCCAGCGTTCCTTGCAGGGGACCGGCGCCGGCTCCACATGGCCGCCATAGGCCTTGGTGCCCTGCAGGATCGTGACATGGCGCAGGCCGGGGGCCGCCTGCAGCGCATCCAGCAGGTTGCGCAGCATCGTCGCGTTCACCGCCATCTGCTCCGGATCGCGCCAGCCGGCGATCAGGTCGGGCTTCTCGAAGAGCGCCGCATACAGCAGGTGGGTGGTGTCGGCCAGTCCGGGCATGGCGTCGCGGCAGGCGCCGGCGTCGGTCAGGTCCAGCCGCACGTGGCGCACCCCCGGCGGCAGCTGCAATGGACGCCGGGACAGGCCCGACACCTGCCAGTCCGGCAGCGCGGCAAAGTGCGCCACCGCCGCCGCCCCGACCACGCCGCCGGCGCCGGCGACCAGGATCCTGTGCTTGGCTGGCATCGCGCGCGGCCTCAGTTCATCACCGCGCCGGAGCTCTTGACCGCGCGCGCCCACTTGTCGAGCTCGGCGCGGATGAACTTGTCGAAGTCCGCGACGGTGCCGGTGCCCGGATCGGCGCCGTCGGCTGCCAGTCGTTGCGCCACATCCGGCTGCGCCAGGAGCTGGTTGACCGCCTTGTTCAGTTGCTCGACGATGTCCGCCGGCGTGCCCGCCGGCGCCAGCAGGCCGTTCCAGGCGGTCGCCTCGTAGCCCGCCACGCCGGACTCGGCGATCGTCGGCAGCTCCGGCGCGGGAGCCGAGCGACGCTCGCTGGTGACCGCCAGCGCCCGCAGCCGGCCGGCCTTGACCTGCGGCATGGCGGACAGCATGGTGTCGAACATCGCCGCCACCTGGCCGCCGGCCACGTCCACCAGCGCGGGTGCGCTGCCCTTGTAGGGCACGTGGGTCATCTTCACGCCGGTCATCGACTTGAACAGCTCCGCCGCCAGATGGGTCGACTGGCCGTTGCCCGAGGAGGCATAGGCGAGCCCGCCGGCGGCCTTCTTCGCATGGTCGATGAACTCCGCCACCGTGCGTGCCGGCACCGACGGATGGACCACCAGCACCAGCGGCACCTTGGTCAGCAGGGCCACCGGCGTCAGGTCGCGCAGCAGGTCGTAGCTCATCTGCTTGAAGATGCTCGGGTTGATGGCGTGCGCGGTGGTGCCGACCACCAGGCTGTAGCCGTCCGGCGCTGCCCGGGCCACGAGCTCGGCGCCGACGTTGCCGCCCGCGCCGGGCTTGTTGTCGATGATGAAGGGCTGCTTGAAGCGTTCCTCGAGCTTGCTCCCCGCCAGCCGCGCGACGATGTCGGTGGGGCCGCCGGGCGGATACGGCACGACGATGCGCACCGGCTTCGACGGGTACGACTGGGCGAAGGCGAGCCGGTGGGCACCGGTTGCCATGCCGGCTGCGAGGCCGGAGCCTTTGAGCAATGTCCTGCGGATCGGGTTCATTCGGCATTCCTCTCGGAGGGCGCAGGGGATGCGGATGCGCCGTTGTGGGCTGGTCGGTCAGGCGGGTGCCGGTCCTGCCGGCTTGCTTCGGCGGCGCGATAGACGACCGCGTCCACGGCGACACAGCCCTCCCCTCGGGCCCCGACGATCACCGGATTGATGTCCAGGTTGGTGACGGCCATGCGCTCGTCGAGCATCAGGCGGCCGACCTGGAGCGCCGCCGAGCAGAAGGCCGCCACGTCGAGCGCCGGTTCGCCGCGCGTACCGTCGAGCAGCGGCGCGATCCGCAGCCGGCGCAAGGCCGCCTCGATCGACGCCAGGTCGAACGGCGCCAGCAGGACCT
Source organism: Pseudomonadota bacterium (assembly GCA_023441105.1). The sequence continues at coordinate 10,737 of JAEZQX010000116.1, forward strand.
GCGAGTCGGGCATGACTTCGACGTACTTGCCGCCGTCACCGACCAGCAGGACGGGTCCGAAGACGGGGTCGAAGCGGGCGCCGATCATCAGCTCGCGCTGTCCCCTGGCCATGCGGGCCACCAGCACCGACGACAGCGCGACGCCGGCGTCTTCCGCAGCGGCGAGGATCTCGCGGTAGGCCTGCAAGGCGGCGTCGCGGTCGCCGATCCCGACCTTGACCAGGCCGAGCTCCGACTTGTGGACGACGGCCGGCGAGCATCCCTTGAGCACGACATTGCCGCCACCGAGCTGGTCGCAGGCCATCAGGACGTCGGCCTCGTTGCGACAGGCGACATGGTCGACGACCGGCACGCCGTGGGCACCCAGCAGTTGCAGGCTGGCGCCTTCGTCCAGCATGGCGGCGGCAGCGAGGTCGCGCGCCTGCCAGCGCACGATGTCGGGCGGGTGCGCGCGGGCGGCCGCGCGCAACTCGGCATGCGCCAGGAATTGCGACAAGGCGCCGATCGCCTCGCTTTCCGTGGGGAAGACGGCCAGGCCGCGGGCCTTGAACCGTGCCGCGACGGTTTCCTGCGGTGCCGCCACCACCAGCGGCTTGCCGGTGAGCTCGGCGAAGCCCGCCGAATCGCGGGCGAATGCCTCGACATCGTAGCCGGCGCCGGCGACCGGGATGCCGACCAGGAAGGCGTCGGCAGCGGGATCGCGCGCGATCGCCGGCAGGATGGCACCCAGCAGCCTGCTGTTGGTCAACAGGGCGGCGGTGATGTCCACCGGATTGGTGGTGGTGGCGAAGCCCGGCAGGATCCCTTGCAGCTCCGCCTGCGTGGCTGCCGACAATGGCTCCATCGGCATTCCTGCCGCGCTGGCGGCGTCCGCGGTCAGGACGCAGACCGCGCCCGAGTTGCTGACGGCGACCAGGCGCCGGCCGCGGGGGCGCCAGCCCTTCAGGTAGAGCTCGGCGGCGCCGACCAGGTCGGCCATGGTATCGACGCGCAGGATGCCGTGATCGCGCAGGAAGGCGTCGACCAGGCGGTCCTCGCTCGCCAGCGCGCCGGTGTGCGAGCGCGCGGCCTCCTGCCCTGCCGGCGAGCGGCCGGACTTGAGCACCACCACCGGCAGGTCGTGCTCGCGCGCCACGCGTGCCGCTTCCGCCAGGTTCCACGGATCCGGTATGCCCTCGAGGTACAGCATCAGCAGCCGGAGCTCGGCATCCTCGGCCACGACGGTCGCGAGCTCGCACACGGTGACGTCGCAATCATTGCCGGTGGCGTGTGAATGCCGCACGCCGATGCCGCGGGCGCGCAGCAGCCCGTAGGGAATCACGCTCATCGCGCCGCTCTGGCTGATGATGCCGATCGGTCCGTCCTGCGGCGGCGCCTCGATGAACATGGTCGAGAAGCTGGCCACCGCGCCGGTGCCGAAATTGGCGAGTCCCTGGGAGTTGGGGCCGACCACGCGCATGCCCCGGGCACGGGCGCGGGCGGCCATGGCCGCCTCTTTGCGCTTGCCCTCCGCATCGACCTCCCCGAATCCGGAGCTCATCACGATGGCCAGCTTCACCCCGGCGGCGGCACACTCGTCCACCGCGGCGATGGCCCGATCGCCGGCGACGGCGACGATGGCGACGTCCGGCGTCGCCGGCAGCGCGTCCAGGCCCGGGAAGCAGCGGATGCCCTGCACTTCCGTGCGGCTCGGGTTGATCGGCTGGATCGCTCCCTGGAAGCCGAAGCGCGACAGGTAGGCGAGCGGCCGGCCGCCGATCTTGTTCGGATTCTCCGAGGCACCGATCACGGCGATCGAACGGGGGGCGAGCGCGACGCGCAGCGCGTCCTTCGCATCGGGGGTCATGCAGGTTCCTTCTCGAAGTACGGCAGGAGGCGGTCGCCGAGCGGCTTGAAGCCGCATTGCACGCGATCGCCGATCGCGAGGCCGGGCTCGCCGTGGCCCATCATGCGAAAGCCTTCGTCGATGTCGACCAGCACGATGCGGTACGGCGCGAGCGCCCGGAACTCGTCGGTCGGGGCGCGATGCACCAGGGTGTCGGCGTGGACCTGGCCGCGGCCGGCGGAGGCCAGTTCGCGTGGCCCGGCCGCGCCGCATGCGGGGCAGAACGAGCGGCGGAAGTACCAGACCTGCGCGCAGCGGGCACAGGCCTGGTAGACGATGCCGGCGTCACCGCCGATCCAGTCGGGTGGCGCTGCGGCAAGGCCGGGGGTGGTGCCGGCGTCGGTTGCCGGCGGTTCTTTCGCTGTCATGCAGGCGCCTCCAGGACCAGGCTCACGTGGGAGGAGAGCACGCCGCCATCGCCGTGCAGCAACGCCATGCCGGCCCGGGGCACCTGGCGCTCGCCGGCTCGACCGGTCATCTGCAGGTGCGTTTCGGCCAGGTGCGCCATCGCGCCGGCGACGCCGCAGTGACCGTAGGAGAGCAGGCCGCCGTGCAGGTTCAGCGGCAGCGCCCCGTCGCGGCCGAAGTGGCCGCTGGCGGCTAGGCGGCCCGCCTGCCCGCGCGGGGCCAGGCCGATCTCCTCCAGCAGGATCGTGAGGGTGATGGTGAAGCTGTCGTAGATCGCGGCCAGCTCGACGTCGGCGAGGCTGCGGCCGGCATCGTCGAGGGCCCGGCGGGCGCAGCGGCCGGCGCCGAACTCGGTGAGCGAAGGGGTGGCGCTGACGTGCTGCGACGTGTGGAACTGCGTCGCCGAGCGGATGGCCACGGAGCGATCGCCGGTGGCATCCCGCGACACCACCACCGCGCAGGCCCCGTCGGAGACCGGGCAGCAATCGAGGATCTTCAGCGGCGAGGCGATCGGTCTGGAGGCCAGGACATCGGCCACCGTGATCGGGTCGCGGAACTGCGCGCCCGGATGCGCGCCTGCATGGCGGCGCATCAGCACCGCCAGCTCGGCCAACCCGGCCTCGTCGGTGCCGAACTCGTGCATGTAGCGCGAGGCGACCAGCCCGTAGTAGGCGGGAATGGTCGGCCCGAGCGGCACCTCGTAGACGGGATGTCCGGTCTGGGCGAGCACCTGGATCGCCGAATCGCGGCTCTGGCCGGTCATCCGGTTCTCGCCGCCGACCACCAGGATCCGCTGCGCCGCTCCCGAACCCACCAGCAGGTGGGCGAGCATGACCAGGCCGAAGCCGGTGGCGCCGCCCATCTGCATGGCATGCGCATAGGTCGGATGCAGCCCGTAGTGCTCCGCGAAGACCGTCGCCAGCATGATGTGCGGCATCGTCGTCGAATAGCCGCAGATCAACCCGTCGATGTCGCCGCGCTCGAGGGCGGCGTCCGCGAGCGCGAGCGTCGCCGCTTCGCTCATCAGGTCGAGCGTGCCGCTGCCTTCATGCCGCCCATAGCGGGTCAGGCCGCTGCCGCACAGGTGGCTCACGCGCGGTTCCTCATGCAGGCTCCTTCAGTCGATGAACGGACAGTGCGTCTGCCGCTTCCCGCAGCGCCGGCACCAGCAGGTCGAGGCGCGGCGTGATCCGTTCGTTCAGTGCCGCCAGGCTGATCGCCGCCACCGGCTTGCCGTCGCTGCCGAAGATCGGCACGCCGATGCCGCCCATGCGCTCGACCACCACGTCGAGCAGGATCGAGTGGCCGCGGCCGAGCGCCTGGCGCATCTCCGTCTCCAGGTACGCCCGGTCGATCCGCGGATACCTCGCCTCGACCACCGGCGCCACCTCGGCGAGGACCGCCTTCGCCTCGGCTTCCGGCAGCCACGCGAGCAAGGCCATGCTGCCGGCGCCCACGCCAAGCGGCCGGCGGCTGCCGATGTCCAGGTAGTTGGCTCGGATCGGGTAGCTGCCGAATTCGCGATCGATGCAGACCGACTCGTTGCCGCGGCGCGCGGAGAGGATGATCGTGTCGCCCGAGAGACCGGCGAGCCTGACCAGCCAGGGACGGGCGCGCTTGCTGACGTGGTCGCGACCCTGCATCGCCAGGCCCAGCAGCAGCGCGTCCTCGCCGAGCATGAAGCGCTTGGTGTCGGCGTCGCGCTCGACGAAGCCCTCCTGCACCAGCGCCTCGAGCAGGCGCAGGGCCGTCGCCTTGTGCAGCCCGGTGCTGGCGCAGATGTCGGCCAGGCGCAGCGGCTGCGGCGTCGACAGCACCCGCAACAGACGGCAGACCTTCTGCACCGAGCTGCTGTCGGCGGCTGCCGGCGTTCCCACGGCGTCCGGGCGCCCCTGCAAGGCGCGAAGATGCTTCGCCTCCGGCAAGCTAGACGGTCCCGATCGGCGTCACCGGCGAGCCGACGGCGCCGGGCAGTCGCAGCGGCGGAGCGGTCAGCAGGAAGCGCGAGCGGCGATGCTGGCGCAGCCAGCCGGCCAAGGGGCCCAGGTGCCAGATCTCGCCAAGGTGCACGCCAAGCTTGAAGAGGCAATGCTCGTGCAGCGGCAAGGCGGCGCAGCAGCCCGGATGCGAGACGGCCGGGTGCGCTTCGACGGCATAGTTGTCGGCGGCCAGCACGGCCAGGCCGCTGTCGCTGATCCACTGCAGCAGTCGCCGATCGCGTCCGTCCAGCACCGCGCCCAGCCGGTCGAGCTTCGCGGCATCGGGTTCGCGGCGCATCTCCAGCAGCCGGTCGGCAAAGCCGGTGTGCAGGCACACCATGTCGCCCGGCTCGATCGCCACCTGGTCGGCCTCGAGCACTGCCATCAGCTGCTCGAAGCCGACCGCGATCCGCTCGTCGCCGAAGTGCGCATGCAGGTCGATCATCACCGCCCTGCCCTGCACGCAGCGTTGCGCCATGTTCTCGATGCCGAGGGCGTGCGCCGTCGAGGTCGTGCGCAGCGTGGCAGCGCGGCCGAGGGCGCCGGTGCCGGCATCCTCGGGCGACTCGGGGCCGACGACATCCTGGCCGGCGCGATAGCCGTTGTAGTACACCGCTTCCGGGATGCCGTCGTCGTTGGCGTCGAACAGCTGGCCGACATGGGCGAGGCTGTCCCATTGCGTCGAGTACTGCAGGTGCAGGATGGCGAGGTCGTCGCTGACGACGTCGGTCTGGTTCTCGTCGTCCTGGAACAAGCGGTAGTTCATGTTGGGCCGGCCGTTGCGCAACGTCGGCCTCACCACCGGCGGATGCCGCCGCGGGTTCAGCACGTTGCCGCCGGGATAGTCGAGCGGCAGGCTCAGGCAGAACGTGCGGCCTTCACGCACCTCGGCGATGCCCTGGCGGACCTTCTCCGCCGTGATCAGGTTCAACCGCCCGGCCTGGTCGTCGGGGCCGAAGTCGCCCCAGTTCGATCCTTCAGGCCGGCGCTTCCAGCGTTGCGTCATGTCAAGCTTTCCAAGGGGGGAGCGCCAAAGGCGCTCGGGGGGTTGGTTCCACCACCGAGGTAGACCCGCTCGATCAGGTCGCCCTCGCGCAGCGCCCGGGCGGCGGCAGAGGCGGCGATCCGGCCGGTCTCGACCAGGTAGCCGTAGTTCGCATGGCGCAGCGCCTTCTCCACCAGCTGCTCCACCAGCAATATCGCCAGTCCGTCGGCGCACAGCCGCGAGGCGACCTCCAGGATGCGGTCGATCACGATCGGGGCGAGGCCGCCGGAGGGCTCGTCGAGGATCAGCAGGCGAGGCTCGCCGATCACGCCTTGCGCCACGGCGAGGATCTGCTGCTGGCCGCCGGACAGCCGGGAGGCCGCCTGCTGGCGGCGATCGGCCAGCTCGGGGAATAACGAGTAGATCGCCTCGAGCCGGCTGCGGTCGCCGCGCGGATGGCGGGCGTAGGTGCCGATCAGGAGGTTGTCCTCCACCGTGAGGGTCTGGAACACCCGATGGCCTTCCAGCACCTGGACGATGCCCGCCTGCACGATCTGGCGCGGCGTCGCCGCGCTCAGGTCGGCGCCGTCGAAGACCACCGTGCCGCGGCGCTTCGGTATCAGGCCGGAGATCGCGTGCAGCATCGTGCTCTTGCCGGCGCCGTTGCGTCCCAGCAGCACGACGAACTCGCCGGCGCGGACGTCGAACGACACGCCATGCACCACCTCGGCCTTGCCGTAGGCCACGTGCAGGTCGCCGACCTGCAGCAGCACCTGCGGATTGCGGCCGCCGGCATGGTCCATGGCGCTCGACTCTTCGGCCGCCGCCGACGGCATAGCGGTGGCCATCGTCATGCCCCGAGATAGATGCGGATGACCTCCGGGTCCGTCCGCACCTGCTCGGGCGTTCCATGCTTGATCATCCGTCCGACATCCAGCGTGGTGACGCGGTCGCAGACCCGGAACACGAAATCGGTGTGGTGCTCGACCAGCAGCACGCCGATGCCGGCGTCGCGGATGGTGCGCAGCAGGCCGCCGAGATGCTCGATCTCGGTGGCGGTCAGGCCGCCGGCTGGTTCGTCCAGCAGGAGGAAGCGCGGCCGCAGGGCCAGCCCGCGGGCGATCTCCAGGAAGCGCTGCTCCGCATGCTCGAGGAGGTTGGCCCGGCGCTCCAGCGCGTGACCGAGGCCGACACCGTGCAGCAGCTCGGCGGCCTCCTCGCGCAGCGCCCGGTCGCCGGTCGCCGCCGACGGCAGGCCGAACAGGGTGGCGAGGAAGCCGGCGCGGCTGTGGGTCCAGCCGCCGAGCATGGCATTGTCGAGCACGGTCAACGCGCCCAGCAGCCGCGGTTTCTGGAAGGTGCGCGCGATACCCAGCGCAGCTCGCCGTTGGACCGTCGCCTTGCCGAGCTCCTGGCCGAGGCAGCGGATCGTGCCGGCGCTGGGCTCGTAGTAGCCGGACAGCAGGTTCAGCATCGTCGTCTTGCCGCTGCCGTTGGG
>JAEZQX010000170.1 GCA_023441105.1 Pseudomonadota bacterium
GCGAGAGCTGGTGCTCCCAGAAACGATCCTCGGACCGGCTGCCGGAATTGGCGAGCCCGAGCGAGGCCGCGACCATGGCGTCCGCATCCGGTGAAAGCTGCGTCGTGCGCTCGCGTGAGCGACGGGATATGCGGAGTTCTTTACTGGACATAGCTGGCAGTGTAACGGAATCCGCACGCCCGATGCCGCCGCCCGCGCCCTGCCGAAGACCGCCAGGACGACCTGGGGAACGGCATCGCTGGCGCCCCGGCGGCGCCCCGGTGACGACCCGTCGTCAGGCCGGCACGGCAGCCAGCGACGATGCCGGCGAGACCTCGGCGCCGGCCTCACCCTCGGTCGCGCTCGCGCGCCGCCACAGCGGCGACTTGCCGGAAGCCTTGGCCAGCAGCTCGAGCAGTCCGGCATGTGCCGCCAGCTCGTCCTCGCGTGCCCGGACCACGACCAGCCCGGGCGGTGGCCAGTCCTCGTCGCCGGTCAAGGCGAGGCTGTCGCCGGCGCCGCCTTGCGGAACGATCTCGAAGGAGCCCTGGCCGCGCGTCAGGCCGAGGTAGACCTCGGCCAGCAACTCCGCATCGAGCAGCGCGCCGTGGACCTTGCGATGGGCGTTCGGCACCATCAGCCGCTCGCACAGCGCGTCGAGGTTGTTGCGCTTGCCGGGGAATTGCTCCTTGGCCAGCGACAGCGTGTCGATGACGCTGCGGCAGCAGCTGCGGAATGCGCCGCGTCCCAGCCGCGCCAGCTCCGCATCCAGAAAGCCGAGGTCGAAGTCGGCGTTGTGGATGATCACCTCCGCGCCGTCGCAGAAGTCGAGGAACTGGTCGACGACGTCGGCGAAGCGCGGCTTGTCGCGCAGGTCATCCAGCGTCATGCCGTGCACCTGGCTGGCCGCGGCGTCGATGTCGCGTTCCGGATTCAGGTAGAAGTGCAGGTTGCGCTGGGTGAGGCGGCGCTCGACCACTTCGACGCAGCCGATCTCGATGATCCGGTGGCCGTTCTCGTATTCCAGGCCGGTGGTCTCGGTATCGAGCGTGATCTGTCGCATCCTGCCTCAGTCCTGAACGTCATTCCCGCGGCAAAGTATAGTCGCCTGCAGTGCCCATCGCCGCCACCGGTCCGGCGGCCCTGGCCTTGCGCAACGCCGCCGTCGCCAGCTGGTCGGCTTGCTCGTTGTGGAAGTCGCCGTTGTGGCCGCGCACCCAGCGGGTGGTGACCCGCCGCTTGTCCGCCAGCGCGAACAGCCGCTTCCAAAGCGCCAGGTTCGCCACCGGCTCGCCCTTCGAATTGCGAAAGCCCTTGCGCTCCCAGCCGGCGCGCCAGTCGGTCATGCCCTTGAGCACGTACTGGCTGTCGGAAACGAGCTCGACCTGCGCGCCTTCGGGCGTTCGCGTCAGGCCTTCGATGGCCGCCGTGATCTCCGCGATCTGGTTGGTGCCGTGGCCGATGAAGCCACTGTGCGCGGCGACCTCGCCGCCATCCGGGGCGATCACCACCGCGCCCCAAGCGGCTGGCCCGGGATTGCTGGGGGCGCATGCGCCGTCGGTGTAGGCAACCCACTTGGTCATGAATGGTGCGTCCTCGATCTCTGGTGGCTGGCAGCGAAGCTGGCAGGAAGGTTGATGCGGGAATCGGCCGGTTGCGGACCCCTGTCGAAGGCCCGGCCTGGACGCGTCCAACGCGCCGGAGTTGTCTCTTGAGTCGGACCCGTGGATGGATTTTAATAGGCCATCCACCTCCGCCGCCAATCGCGCCCACTCCGATGCTTGAACAGCAGTTCACCCGCTACCTCGAGGGCTTGAAGCGGGAACGCCCGATACCGCTGACACTGGAGCTCTGGGACGGGTCCCGGATCTCGCTTGGCGATACGCCGCGCGTGCACCTCAAGGTGAAGTCGCTGTCCACTGCCAGGCTGCTGATGAAGCCCAACCTCGGCAACCTTGCCGAGGCCTACGTCGAGGGCGCCATCGATGTCGACGGACCGATCCAGGAAGTGGTGGCGGTCGCGGACCAGCTGGCCGACTTCGGCGGCGAGACCGACAAGCGCAATGGCTTGCCGCAGTGGTTCGGCCGCCATACCCGCACGTCGGATCGCAAGGCCATCCAGTACCACTACGACGTCTCCAACGACTTCTACTTGCAGTGGCTGGATCCGCGCCTGGTCTATTCGTGCGCCTATTTCCGCACCGGCACCGAGGACCTTGCCACCGCCCAGCTCGCCAAGCTCGACCTGATCTGCCGCAAGCTCAAGCTGCTGCCGGAAGAGCGCCTGCTCGACATCGGTTGCGGCTGGGGGGCGATGGTGATCCACGCCGCCAGCAAGTACGGCGTGCGCGCGGTGGGCGTGACGCTGTCGGAGCAGCAGTTCGAGCTGGCTCGCGCCCGCGTGCGCGAGGCCGGGCTGCAGGACCGCGTCGACGTCCGGCTGCAGGACTACCGCGACATCAAGGATGGGCCGTTCGACAAGATCAGCTCCATCGGCATGTTCGAGCATGTCGGGCTGAAGAACCTGTCCAGGTACTTCCGCATCATCCACGACCTGCTGCGCGACGGCGGCGTCGCGATGAACCACGGCATCACCGCCACCCATCCCGACAGCCAGAGCGTCGGCCGCGGCGCCGGCGACTTCATCGATCGCTACGTCTTTCCCGACGGCGAACTGCCGCACGTGTCGCTGGCGATCCGCGAGCTGTCGTCGGCAGGGCTCGAGCTGGTGGACGCCGAATCACTGCGGCGCCACTATGCGCTCACCTGCGAGCACTGGTCGCGGCGCTTCGAGCAGGCGATGCCGCGGTTGCGGGAAGTGGCCAGCGAACGGCAGGTCCGGATCTGGCGGATCTATCTGGCCGGCTGTGCCATGGGCTTCGCCAAGCGCTGGATGAACATCTACCAGCTGCTCGCCGTCAAGAGCGGCGCCGAAACGGCAGGATTACCCCTGACCCGCGACTATATGTACGATCGCTGATTCCCGAGCCGTCGAGCGAGGGCTCGCCCAGGGTGCCATCGCGCACGATGCTGCCGGCGATGGCGCGGCTGCCGATCGACCGCCTGCCGATGCCGCGACCGGCGATCGAGCGCCCGCTGACCGCCACCGCCGGTGCCGCCTTCGGCGCCGCGCGACGCTTCCACGCCGGGCCGATCAGCCGCATGCCGCGCACCCGCTTCACCGCCGACACCATGTAGACCGCGCCGCAGATCGGCCACCAGCGATCGCCGGCCTTCTCCAGGAAGCGCATCCGGTCGAGCCACTTCTGCGTGCGACACGGCGGCGCGTAGCAGCCGTAGTGGCCGCTGTCGATCTCGAAGCTCAGCAGCTTCATCCAGTCGCGCAGGCGCGGGATGCCGATCAACTGGCCGGTGGGCGGCAGGAACGGCGTGAACGGGCGGCTCGACAGCGACTGCCGCAGGCCCCACAAGGACAGCGGATTCATCCCCACCACCACCAGGCGGCCCTCCGGTCGCAGCACCCGGTCCGCCTCACGCAAAATCTGATGTGGGGCGGGGCTGAACTCGAGCTGATGGGGCAGCACCACCAGGTCCACCGACTGCGATTCAAGCGGCAGCTCCTCGAAGCCCGCCACCAGCAGGTCCGGCGCCCGCCGGGGCGCCTCCGCGTCGCTCGCCGCCGGCATGCCGCCCAGGCTCACGCGAAGGCGGTGCGGCATGCGGTTGGCCTGCAGCGCGTCGAGCTCGAGGAAGCCGAGCTGCAGTGCGTAGTAGCCGAACATGTCGACCACCAGCCGGCTCAGCTGTTCGGTCTCCCAGCGCATGACATACTGGCCCGCCGGCGACGCGAGCCAGTCGTTCCACGATGGCTGGGACCCGGGGCGCGCTGGGGATGCTTCTTGCTGCCCCGCCGGCACCGGCCGGGGGCGCTGTTCCGCATTCGACTTCAGGGGATCCATCATGACTTTCGCAGATTCGCCTTCCAGTGATTTGCCGGCATGGCGCTACCGGGAAGCCGACCACCCGCACATTGTCCCGGTTCGGGCTTTCAGCGACAACTATATCTGGCTGGGCGGCCTGGACAACCGGGCAGGCGAGCGGCAGGCCCTGGTGGTCGATCCCGGTGATGCCGCGCCGGTGCTCGCCGCGCTCGAGGGCCACGGCCTTGCGCTCGCCCACATCCTGGTCACGCACCATCATGCCGACCACACCGGCGGCATCGCCGGGCTGAAGGCGGCCTGGCCGCAGGCGGTGGTCCACGGCCCCCGCTCATGCGCCAACCGCTTCATCGAGCGCCGCTACGACCACGACGACACGCTCGTGATCGAGGAGCTCGGCTTCCATGCGCAGGTGATCGAGGTGCCGGGCCACACGCTCGACCAC
>JAEZQX010000271.1 GCA_023441105.1 Pseudomonadota bacterium
CACCCACTGCTTCCCGTCCGCCAGCCGGATCGCCGCTGAAGGCGCCGCCGCCGTCGATGAACTGGGCCGGCTCGGCATCATCCGCACCCGCGGCCTGGCGATCGTGGCGGTCGCAACCGCGCTGCGCGATGGCGAGCTGCGCCTGGCGCCCGGTGCACCGGTGGAGCCGGCACTGTCCGCCCTCGCCGCCGTCCGCGGCATCGGCCCCTGGACCGCGCACTACATCGCGATGCGCGCGCTCGGCTGGCGCGATGCCTTCCCGCCGGGCGACGCGGCTGTGCTCAAGGCGCTGTCGCTCACCAGCGCCGCAGCCGCGGCGCGCGCGGCCGAAGGCTGGCGCCCGTGGCGCGCCTACGCGGTCATGCACCTGTGGCGCAGGGCGGCCATCAACGCGCGCTGACGCTGTGGCTCGAGCTGACCAGCAGGCGACCGTCGGGCAGCGTCACCAGCACCGCCAGCAGTTCGTCGCGGTATTCGTCGCGGGTGATGCGCCGATAGACCACCGCCTCCACCGCCTGGCCGGATTCGAACAGGCCCGGCTCGTCGAGCAGCCGCCGGGTCAGCCGCCAATCGAGCGCGATCTCGACGATGCCTCGCCGCTCGCTGGCGCGCAGCAGGGTGAGCGTCGGCCGCGCCTCGGCATCCTCCAGCGCCCTCATCCATTCGCGGTCGCGGGGCAGCTGCAGGTTGCGCGGCACGTCGAGGGTGAGGCGGGCGTGCGGATAGCCGACATACGAATCGACCAGCCGGCCGGCAACGTACATCGGCTGCGCGAAATCATAGCGGCCGGCGAAGCCGTGATGCGCCCGGGCGGCGATCGGCACCAGGCCGGCGACGAGCACCGCGCCGAACAGCCGACGCCTGGCGGCGGACGGCGGCGGGTGTGCAATCTGCGGGCAGGTCGGGCGGCGCAGCGGATCCGCGGCGCCGGGAGCAACATCGATCACTGGCAAAATAGGCGTCGCCGCATCAGGCAGCCCCTGGAAGTGGTGGCGCATCCGCGCGGCACCGACGCCGAGCATACAACAGGGCAAGCGACACCTCGCCCATGAACCCCAAACGCCTGCTCTTCCTGCACGCCAACGGCTTCCCGGCGGCTGTCTACCGTCGCTTCCTCGAGGTGCTGCAGGCGTCGATCGAGGTGATCCCGGTGGCGGTCCTGGAAACGCCGGCCGACACCCCGGCCGCGTTGCGCTGGCGGCGCATGCGCGAGCAGGCCGCCGAGGCGCTGGTTGCCGCCGGCGACGGGACCGGCCTCGTCGGGCATTCGATGGGCGGCTATCTCGCGCTGATGGCCGCCGCGCAGCGCCTGCCGGCGCGGCATCCGGTGGTGTTGATCGATTCGCCGCTGCCGGACTTCGGCCGCGGCACCCTGTTGAGCCTCGCGCAGCGCACCGGCCTGGTCTACCGGCTCGGGCCGGCGCCGATCGCCGCCCGGCGCCGCCATACCTGGCCCGATCGCGACGAGGCGAGAAGCTACTTCGTCGCCAAGTCCTTCGTGCAGCGCTGGGCCCCCGGCGTGCTCGACGACTTCGTGGCCCATGCGCTGCGCGACCAGGCCGGCTCGCACGCCGGCCAGATCACCTTGCGCATCCCGCGCGAGGAGGAACGCGACATCTATGCCCACCTGCCGCATCGCGACGCCGCCCGGGCGCTGCGCGGCCTGGGTGCCGCCGGCGTGCCCCTGGGGTTCGTCGCCGGCGGCCACTCGCAGGAGATGAAGATGGCCGGCTGGCGGGCCAACCGGCGGCTGTTCGGCGAGCAGATGGTGACGCTGCCGACCGGCCACCTGGTGCCGTTCGAGGCGCCGCAGGCCTGCGCGCAGGCGGTGCTGGCGCTGCTGCGCTGAAGCCGGCACGCGATCCGCGTCCGCTATATTCACCCTTCGACGACCACGACGGAGACGGATCATGGCCAGCCACGACCCGATGGCGGACGGCCCGCACGGATCGGCCGGCCTGCGCCACGGCCTTGCCCGATGAACGAGGCAGCTGACCAGGCGCTCTGGCGTCCGGATGCGGCTCGCATCGCCCGCGCGCCGATCACCCGCTTCCGTGCCTGGCTGGAGGAGCATCGCGGCCTGCGCTTCCCCGACTACGAATCGCTGTGGCACTGGTCGGTGACCGACCTCGAGGACTTCTGGCAGAGCATCGCCGACTACTCGGGCGTGCGCTTCCACGCGCCGCCGCAGCGCATCCTCTCGCAGCGGCGGATGCCGGGCGCGCGCTGGTTCGACGGCGCGACGCTCAATCATGCGGAGACCCTGCTGCGGCGCGCCGCCGACCCGGACGCAGGCGAGCGCGACGCGCTGGTCTTCCGCGACGAGCGCGGCCGTCGCCGGACGATGTCCTGGCGCGCCCTGGCCGGCGACGTGGGCGCCTTCGCCGCCACGCTTCGCTCGCTCGGCGTGACGGCAGGCGACCGGGTCGTCGCCTACGCGCCCAACATCCCGGAGACGGCGGTCGCGTTCCTCGGCGCCAATGCGATCGGCGCCACCTGGGCGAGCTGCGCCCCGGACCTCGGGCCGACCAGCGTCGTCGACCGCTTCCGCCAGATCTCCCCGCGCGTGCTGGTAGCCGTCGACGGCTACCAGTACGGCGGCAAGCCCTTCGACCGCCGCGCGATCGTCGACGAGCTGGTCATGCAGCTGCCGACGCTCGAGGCGCTCATCCTGGTGCCGTGCCTCGACGACGCCGCGACCCTCGCGCCGCCGCGGCCGATCCGCATCGTGCCCTGGCGCGAAGCAGTCGCCGAGCCGCAGCCGCCGGCCTTCGAGCCGGTCGCCTTCGATCATCCGCTGTGGATCGTCTATTCCTCCGGCACCACCGGCATGCCCAAGCCGATCGTGCATGGCCACGGCGGCTCGCTGCTGATGGCGATGAAGGGATTGCCCCTGCACCAGGGCGTCGCGGCCGACGACCGATTCATGTGGTACTCGTCCACCAGCTGGATCATGTGGAACCTGTGGATCTCCGGCCTGGTGACCGGCGCGACGCTGGTGCACTACGACGGCAACCCCGGCCATCCGGACCTGGCGACGCTGTGGCGGCTGGTCGATGAAGAGCGGGTGACCTTCTTCGGCACCAGCCCGGCGTTCATCGGCCAGTGCATGAAGGCCGGCTTCGAGCCGCGCCGCCATTTCGGCTTCGACGCCTTGCGCAGCATCGGCTCCACCGGCTCGCCGCTGACCGATGAAAGCTACCGCTGGGTCTACCGCAACGTGAAGGAAGACCTGCTGCTCGCTTCCATCTCCGGCGGCACCGACCCCGGCGCCGCCTTCCTGACCTCCTGCCCGATCCTGCCGGTGTATGCCGGCGAGATGCAATGTCGCGCCCTCGGCGCCGCCATCGAGGCGTTCGACGACAACGGCGTCGGTCAGGTCGGGCAGGTGGGCGAGCTGGTCTGCACCGCGCCGATGCCGTCGATGCCGCTCTATTTCTGGGGCGACGAGGACGGCTCGCGCTACTTCTCCAGCTACTTCGAGACCTGGCCCGGCGTCTGGCGCCACGGCGACTGGCTGCAGCTGATCGACCGGCCCGAGTCGCTCACCTCGCGCATCTTCGGCCGCAGCGACTCGACCATCAACCGCCACGGCATCCGGATGGGCACCAGCGAGCTGTACCGGGTGATCGAGCAGTTCGACGAGATCGCCGACTCGCTGGTCATCGACCTCGAATACCTCGGCAGGCCGTCGTTCCTGGCCTTGTTCATCGTCCCGGTCGCCGGTGCGTCGACCTGCGCGCCGTCGACGCCGCAGGAAGCGGCGCGCGGGCTGACGGGTGTCGACCCGGACCTGCGTGCCCGGCTGCTGGAGCGGATCCGCACCCAGCTGTCGGCGCGCCACGTGCCCGACGAGGTGTACGCGGTGCCCGAGATCCCGCACACCCTGACCGGGAAGAAGCTCGAGGTGCCGATCAAGCGCATCCTCCTCGGTCACCCGACCGCCAAGGCGGTCAACCGTGACTCGATGGCCAACCCTGGCATCATCGACTGGTTCGTGGCCTTCCACGCCGCGCGCGAGCTTGCCCGGCAGGACACTGCGGGCTGATCCGAAACTCGCGGCGCCCATTGGCGGCGCCGATCTTGCAGGAGCCGTCATGGCAGTACAGGCAGTCACGACCGAAGGATTCGACGCTGTCGTCACCGGCAACGACATCGTGCTGGTGGATTTCTGGGCCCCCTGGTGCGGTCCCTGCAAGAGCTTCGCGCCGATCTTCGAGCAGGTGGCCAGCGAGAACCCGGATGTCGCCTTCGTCAAGGTCAACACCGACGAGGAGTCGGACCTGGCCGGCGGCTTCGCCATCCGTTCCATCCCGACGCTGATGGTGTTCCGCGAGCAGGTGATCGTCTTCCAGCAGGCGGGTGCGCTGCCGAAGGGGGCCCTCGACAGCATCCTCGAGCAGGTCCGGGCGCTGGACATGGAAGAGGTCAAGCGCGGCGCCCACCCGCACGAGCCCGGCGAGGAAGCCTAGGGATTCCCTCCGGGCGGCAGCGGCTTTCGCGAACGATTCCTGATACGATAACCATTCGCATTTGTGCGAATGAGCGGCGGCCGGCGGCCGTCGCCAACGTATCGAGGAGATCGTTCGTGAAGACAAATCTGCTGTCCAGGCCCTCGGCCGCCACCGGGCGCGCGAGGTCGCCTGCCGCGTGGCTGCCGGCCGCGTTCCTGCCAGCCATTGCCGCCGTTGCGATCGCCCTCGCGCCGGCCGCCCAAGCCCAGGACAAGGTCCTCAACGTCTATTCTGCCCGTCACAACCAGACCGACGAGCAGCTCTACGGCGAGTTCGCGCGCCAGACCGGCGTCAAGATCAACCGCATCGAGCTCGGCGACGAGCCGCTGCTCGAGCGCATGAAGTCCGAAGGCGACAAGAGCCCGGCCGACGTGGTGCTGCTGGTCGACGCCACCCGCCTGTTCCGCGCCCAGAAGGAGGGCCTGTTCCAGCCGGTCGAGTCGAAGGTCCTCACCGAGCGCATTCCCGCCGAGTTCCGCGCCAGCGACAACAGCTGGTTCGGCTTCTCCAACCGCGCCCGCGTGATCGTCTACAACAAGGACAACGTCGATCCCAAGGACGTCCAGACCTACGAGTCGCTCGCGGACGCGAAGAACAAGGGCAAGGTGTGCACGCGCTCGGGCAGCCATCCGTACAACCTGTCGCTGTTCGGCGCGATGATCGAGCACCACGGCCTGGAGAAGACCGAGTCCTGGCTCAAGGGCCTGGTCGGCAACATGGCGCGCAGCCCCAAGGGCGGCGACACCGACCAGATCCGGGCGGTGGCGAGCGGCGAGTGCGGCGTCGCGCTCACCAACTCCTACTACTGGGTGCGGTTGATGCGCTCGGACAAGCCGGCGGACCAGGAGGTCGTGAGCAAGGTCGGCATGGTCTGGCCGAACCAGTCGACCACCGGCGTGCACATGAACCTCGCCGGCGGCGCGGTGGCAAGGCACGCCCCGAACAAGCAGATCGCGGTGCAGTTCCTGGAGTACCTCGCCAGCGACCAGGCGCAGGCCTACTTCGCCAACGGCAACAACGAGTGGCCCACCGTCAAGAGCGCCAAGAC
>JAEZQX010000348.1 GCA_023441105.1 Pseudomonadota bacterium
AGCAAGGAAGGCCGGCGCAGCTTTCGCGACACCAAGTTCTATCGCCGCCGCAAGCGCTGGCTGTCCTAGTCGCCGACGCCCGGCAGCGGCCCCTGGCGGCACCCCCTGGCGGCTGTTCCTGGCCGCGCCCCTTCGGCGGTATCCTGTCGGTCAAGCACCGACTTCCGGTACCGGCGGCCACGGATGAACAGCGACGACAAGTACTACGACGACCTCGAGAACCGCTCCCCGGAGGCGCGCGACGGCGCGCTGCTGGCCAGGCTGCCCGACCTGGTGGCCCGCGCCAGGTGGGAGGCGCCCGGCGGGGCGCGCCACCTGAAGGGCGTCGATCCCCGCAGCGTCGCTTCGCGCAAGGCGCTTGCCGCGCTGCCGGTGCTGCGCAAGAGCGAGCTCCAGGCGCTGCAGCAGGCCGATCCGCCCTTCGGCGGGCTGACGACCGCGCCGCCCGGGCGACTGGGCCATGTCTTCATGTCGCCGGGCCCCATCTTCGACCCAGAGGGGCGCGGTGAAGATCCCTGGCGCGTGGTCCGCGCCTTGTGGGCAGCCGGCGTGAGGCCCGGGCAGGTGCTGCAGAATTGCTTCGGCTACCACCTCACGCCGGGCGCCTGGATGGTCGATCACGCTGCGCGCAGGATCGGTTGCGCGGTCATTCCTGCCGGCACCGGGCAGACCGAGCAGCAGATCGAGGTGATCCGCAGGCTGCAGCCCGACGCCTATGTCGGTACGCCCAGCTTCCTGCGCATCATCATCGAGAAGGCCCGGGAGCTGGGCGTCGACATCTCGAACCTGAAGCGCGCGCTGTGCGCCGGCGAGGCGCTGCTGCCCAGCCTGCGGCAGTGGTTCCGCGAGCAGGGCGTGGAGACGGTGCTGCAGTGGTACGGTACCGCCGACCTCGGCTGCGTTGCCTACGAGTCGCAGGCGATGGAAGGGATGATCCTCGAGGAGGAGCTCCTGCTGGAGAGGGGGCGGCCGGGCACCGGCGAACCGGTGCCCGATGGCGAGGTTGGCGAGATCGTCGTCACCAGCTTCAACGCCTGCTACCCGATGATCCGCTTCGGCACCGGCGATCTGTCGGCGATCATGGAAGGCACTTCGCCCTGCGGTCGGAGCAACGTGCGGATCCGTGGATGGCTGGGCCGGGCCGACCAGACGACCAAGGTGCGCGGCATGTTCGTGCATCCGCAGCAGGTCGCCGCGGTGATGGCCCGCCATCCGGAGGTCCGGCGGGCGCGGCTGGTGGTGTCGGGCGAAATGGCCGACGACCGGATGGTGCTGTTGTGCGAAACGGGCGGTCCGCCGGAAGGGCCGGCGGCGGAGCAATTGGCGGAGCGGATCGCGCAGAGCGTCCGGGAAACGACCAAGCTGCGCTCGGAGGTGAGGCTGGTGCCGCCATCGAGCCTGCCGAACGACGGCAAGGTCATCGAGGACACGCGCAAGCTGCAGTGATCGGGCCGCTGGCGAGCCGGGGTCGCCAGCTGCCGGAGGTTCGCGCGCCTGCCGCGGCTAGCGTACGGATGCAGTGGCCGTCGGTTGCGCCTGATGCGCCACCGGCGGCACGTTCTGCAGGAAGGCGCTGAGGGTGTCGTCCTTCATGCGCTGCGCGCACTCACCCGCAGCTTCGCGCAACTCGTTCTGCAGCAGCTTGGCGCCGTCTGCGAGCAACTGCTCGAGCGTCGCCGAATCGCCGACCCGGTCGCGGCGGCTGCGACACTTGCCGGAGGCCAGGACGGTGCCGCTGCGCTGGTCCACCAGGCTGATGCGGGCCGAATAGACCACGAACAGATTGTTCGGATCGTTGCGGTACGGCCGGAAGTCCCAGTTGATGGTCTTGACGTCGAGCAGGACGTCGGCCGCTTCGCGCGAGCTGGTCCGCATGTCGTTGCGCCTTGCCAGCGCCGTCAGCAGGTCCTCGGAGAGCTGCCCGGCAGGATCCTGCAGCCCGTAATCCTCCACCAGCCGGTTGCCCTCGCGCATCATCGCGATCACGCCGAGGATGCCGAACGTGCGCCGTCCGGGGGTATCGGCATAGAAGCTGGGGGTGCTGCCGGTGCGTACCGCCAGCGTCCGGTGGCGCAGCTGGTCTGCCTCCAGCGCGTCGAGCCGGCCGGCGTCGGCCTGGCGAGCCGCTGGCTCGTCCTCGTCACTGACGGCTGGCAGGGTGCTGGCGCATCCCGCCAGCAGCCACCCGGCCAGCAGCGACAGTACGCCCGGCAGGAAAGCAGCAGATGACGAACGAGAGACCATGAAACACCTGACCTCAGAAGGTTACGAACTGCTCTACGAGGGCTGCTGACGCAATCAATATGCCCGCACCGGCCGCCGTCAATGCATAACGTTTGCCCTTTTCGTCCTTCATGGCGAGGAAGGGATCCGCCAGCTTGATGTAAAGGCAGCCGACAAACAAGGCGATGGCGCTGGGCCGGTCCAAGGGGGTGCCGAGCAACCAGCTGCCGATGCCGAAGCCGATGGTGACTGCCGCGGCGGCGAGCACATGCTGCGCTGCAGCTATCTGGGAAGGTAACGGAATTTCCAGGCCGAGAAGCTTCATTGCGGGTCGAATTGTTTCCAGATGTCCGGGTCTCATGCTCGCGTCTCCCGCAAAGCTGCTCCACCGTTGCCAGACGTAAGTCGTGCGTCGCCGACCGGCGGCAGCGATCCTGCGCCCACCACAACAGGGGCGGGGTCAGGTGGCCGCGCCGGCCGTCCGTCCATGGGTCGCAGCCGACGGTCGGCCGGTTCAGCCGCCGTGCCCGGCGCGGGAGCGCCGGTCAGTTGGTGATGACGACCTTGCCGATGACCTTGCGATTCATCATGTCATCGATCGCCTGGGCGCCGCGGGCGAGCGGATAGCGCGCCGAGATGTGCGGCCGCAGTCGGCCGGCGGCGACCAGGTCGAACATTGCCGCCAGCTCGGCCGCGAATTGCGCCGGCTCGCGCGCCACGTGGTCGCCCCAGAACACACCCACCACGGCGGCTCCCTTGAGCAGCGTCAGGTTCAGCGGCAGCTTCGGGATCTCGCCGTTGGCGAAGCCGACCACCAGGTAGCGGCCGCGCCAGGCGATGGAACGGAAGGCCGGTTCGGTGAACTGGCCTCCGACCGGATCGTAGACCACGTCGGGGCCTTTGCCGGCGGTGAGCGCCTTGATCCGCTCGCGCAGGTCCTCGCTCGAATAGTTGATGGTGGCGTCGGCGCCATGCTCGCGGCAGACCCTTAGCTTCTCCTCGCTCGAGGCGGCGGCGATGACGCGGGCGCCGAGCGCCTTGCCGATTTCGATGGCGGCCAGGCCCACGCCCCCGGCTGCGCCCAGCACCAGCATCGTCTCGCCCGGCTGCAGGGCCGCGCGGTCCTTGATCGCATGCCACGAGGTTCCATAGGTCAGGGTGAAGGCAGCGCCGGTCTCGAAGTCCACGCCTTCAGGCAGCGGGATGAGCCGGGCCGCCGGTACCTTGACCTTCTCGGCAAAGGCGCCGTGGCCGCAAGAGCCGATCACCCGGTCGCCGACCTTGAAGCGGGCGACCTCCGGCCCGACGGCGGCGACGATGCCGGCCAGCTCGGCGCCGGGCGCGAACGGCAGCGGCGGCTTGAACTGGTACTTGTTCTGGATGATCAGCACATCCGGAAAGTTGACGCCGGCGGCCTTCATGTCGACCACCACCTCGCCGGGACCGGGGGTCGGATCCGGCGTTTCTTCCAGTACGAGTGTGTCGGGAAGGCCGTGCTGCTTGCAGAGCAGTGCTTTCATGCTGCGATCTCCTGAGCTGACCGGGGATGTTAATCCCCCGCTCCCGCAACCTCGCCGCAGCCAGGCGGCGGCGCGGTTCACGCCAGCACGGCAGCCAGGTAGTCGATGAAGCTGCGCACCTTCGGCGTCAGGTACATCCGGTTGGTATAGGCGGCGTGCAGGGTGACGCTGATCGGCTCGAGCTGGGGCAGCAGCGGCACCAGCCGCCCGCTGGCGAGGTCGTCCCGCACCAGCCAGTCCGGCAACATCGCCGCGCCGACGCCCGCCAGCACGCATTCGTAGGTGAGATTGGTGTTGTCCGACTTCATGACGGTGTTGACCCGGGCGCCGATCTGGCCGCCCGGGCTGCTGGCCGCGAGGGTGCTCGAAGGCGGCAGGTAGGACGCGATGATCGCGTTGAGGCGAGCGAAGTCGCCGGGGCCGGCAGCGGTGTCCGGCGCCATGCGCTGGGCGTGACGGTATCGGGCGATCAGGTCCGGCGTGGCGACGGCATGGAAGCGGATGGCGCAGATGGGCCGCACGATCAGGGTGGGCGAGGGCTCGTTGGTGACGCGCAGCGCCAGGTCGAACGCCTCCCGCGCCAGGTCGACCTTGCGGTTCGACAGGTGCAGGTCGAGGATGACCTGCGGGTAGCGTTGGCGATAGCCGGCAAGGATGCCCGCGAAGTAGCCGGTGGCACACCATACCGGCGCCGTCAGCCGCAGCGATCCGTGAGGGGCTTCGTGACCTTCGCGCAGGGTGGCCGCCGCGCCATCGAGCGTATCCAGCGCGTTCACGCAATGCTCGAAGTAGACGGCCCCGGCTTCGGTGAGGCTGACATGCCGGCTGCTGCGGTTGAGCAGGCGGGCCCGCAGCTCCCGTTCGAGGTGGGCCACATGCTTGCTTGCCATGGCCGGCGAGATGCCGAGGCGTTCCGCCGCGGCGGTGAAGCTGGCGCTTTCGGCGACGTGCCGAAAGACCCTCAGGCTGGTGAGCGTGTCCATGGCGAGCGGCGGCTCCGGAAAGCGGGACGGGCCAAGGCGAGGCGATCGGAAGCAAGGCCGGCGGCGATCATTTCCCGTTGGGAAATCGATCATCAATGATAACGTTATAGATCAACTCGCAGTAAATCTCTAAGCTGTCGGCATTGGTTCACCACAGGAGTCCACCATGATCGACAGCCGAAATGCCGCCGGCGCGCAGCGCCAGCCGGCGCTCTACATTCCGCATGGCGGCGGCCCGTGCTTCTTCATGGACTACCCCGCCGATCGCAACCCGTGGGCCGAGATGGGCGACTTCCTGCGCAACCTGCCGCAGACCCTGCCGACGCGCCCGAAGGCGATCCTCATCGTCTCCGGCCACTGGGAGGCGCCTGATTTCACCGTCAACACCGGCGAGACGCCACCGCTGCTGTACGACTACTACGGCTTTCCGGAGCACACCTACCGGCTGAGCTACCCGGCCCCCGGCGCCCCGGCGTTGGCGGATCGGGTTCGCGAACTGCTCGCGGCGTCCGGTCTGCGCTCCCAGGCGGACGATGCCCGCGGCTACGACCACGGGGTGTTCGTGCCGATGCTGCTCGTCGATCCCGATGCCGGCATTCCGGTGCTGCAGGTTTCGCTCCAGCGCAGCCTCGATCCGGCGCTGCACATTGCGGCGGGCAAGGCGCTCGCCCCGCTGCGCGACGAGGGCGTCCTGATCATCGGCAGCGGCATGAGCTATCACAACATGCGCGGTTTCGGACCCGGCTTCGAAGCGGCCTCGGAGGCTTTCGACGACTGGCTCACCCGCGCGGTCACCGAGCCGGATGCGGCCAGGCGCGAGGAGGCCCTGGCGCATTGGCAGCAGGCGCCGAAGGCCCGCGCCTGCCATCCCCGCGAGGAGCACCTGATCCCGCTGATGGTGGCGGCCGGCGCCGGCGCGGCGGACAAGGGCAGCAAGATCTTCGAGGGGCGCATCCCTCACGTGACCGTTTCTGCGTTCCGCTTCGGATAAGCGGCGCCGCCTTGCCGGAGCCCGCTTTTCGTTCCGGCCGATTCCCGATTTCAACCAACCCCAAGGAGCATTCCCATGGCAACCAGCGACACCACCCTTTCCCCCGGCCCCTACGCGACCTGGGCGCCGCGCCTGCTGTCCATCCTCAGGATCACCACCGCCTTCACCTTCCTGCAGCACGGGACAGCGAAGCTGCTCGGGTTCCCGAAGGTCGAGATGTTCGCCAACCTGCAGATCGCCTCCATCTACGGCGTGGCCGGCATCCTCGAACTGGTGGGTGGCGTGCTGCTGCTGATCGGGCTGTTCTCGCGGCCGGTCGCCTTCATCCTGTCGGGCATGATGGCGGTGGCCTATTTCATGGCCCACAGCAATCCGTTCTTCTCGCCCATGCTCAGCGGCGGCGAGGCGGCCTACCTGTTCACCTTCGTGTTCCTCTATCTCTGGGCTGCCGGCCCCGGTCCCTGGAGCGTGGACGCCGCGCGCGGGAAGGGCTGAGGCCCGCGCCCCGGAGCCTTGAATGAGACATGGCCGCGATCGCGGCCATGTCCGTTGCCGCTTCAGCGGCCCGTCGCCACGCGCCCTGCGATACTGGCGCTTTGCCACGTGTCAGACCCGAAGCCGATGAACAGCACGCAGAAACCGAGCCCGCGGCCCGCGCCGCAGTCGTCACCAGACCCGCAGCAGCCTCCTGCATCTCCGTCGGCCGACGCACGGGCGCCGGTCCAGGGGCCGTTCATCTATGCCTTCGAGGGACTGACGCCGGTCGTCGACCCGTCGGCCTATATCCATCCGACGGCGGTGCTGATCGGCGACGTCATCGTCGGCGCCGGCTGCTATGTCGGTCCGGGCGCGGTGATGCGCGGCGACTTCGGCCGCATCGTCCTCGAGCGCGGCGCGAACCTGCAGGACAACTGCGTGGTTCATTCGCGCGGCGACGTCGACTGCGTGATGGAGGAGGACAGCCACATCGGGCACGGCGCAGTGATCCACGCCTGCCGCATCGGCCGTGACAGCCTGGTGGGCATGAATGCGGTGGTGATGGACATGGCCGAGGTCGGCGAGCAGGCCGTGGTGGCGGCGATGTCGTTCGTCAAGATCCGCGACGTGGTCGCGCCGCGCACGCTGGTGGCCGGCATTCCAGCCAGGTTCGTGCGCAACCTGAGCGAGGCGAACATCGCCGGCAAGCAGAACGGCACGCAGATGTACAAGGACCTCGCGCGGCGCAGCCAGGCGGGGCTGCGGCCGGCGGAGGCGTTGACGGAAATGGAGCCGGATCGGCGCCGCAACGACTGGTCCGGCTACCGGTTTTAAGGCGCCTGGGTCCAAGCCGCGCAGGCTCTCAGCTGCGCCAGGGCAGCTCGAGCTTCTGCTCGTCGGGAAGGAAGACATTGACCGGCGTGGCGCCGAAGACGCCGAGGATCTCCAGCGGCTCGGCGCCGGTATTGACGATCTGGTGCAGCTGGTGGCGACGCAGGATCAGCGTCGAGCGCGCGCCGAAGGCATGGCTCTGGTCACCGATCCGAAGCACGCCCTGGCCCGATTCGCAGACGACCACTTCATCGCAATCATGGCTGTGCGGCGGCGTGGCGGCGCCTGGCGCCAGCGACTGACGCCACAGGCTGAGCTGCTCGAGGCCCTCGGCGCTGCCGGCCCAGGTGGCATGGGAGACGCCGGGAATCGGCGTGGGCTCGGGCCGGGTCTGTTCGATGACGCACATGCTTTGCTCCTTGGTCGTTGTGGGTCCGGCGTGGCTGTCGTCGCCTGGACGTTGCTGTCCGGAGGAGTCCGGATGCCAGCAAGTCTGGACCTTCGGCGGACATAGGAGAAGCTGCGTCAATGTCATAACATTGAGGACAATATTTCCTCAATGGGCGGGCGCTGTGCAGGGACTGCAGTCGTTGCTGGCATTCTCCGAGACCGCCAAGCGCGGCAGCTTCGCGGCGGCGGCGCGCGAGCTTGGCACCGGGCCCTCCACCCTCGCCAAGTCGATCGCGCGCCTCGAGGCCTCGCTCGGGCTGCGCCTGTTCCATCGCACGACCCGCCAGGTCTGCCTGACCGTCGACGGCGAGCGCCTGTTCGAGCGCTGCCAGCGGGTGCTGGCCGAGCTGGAAGCGCTGCGATCGGATGCGTCGGAGGTTCGCGCCGAACCGGCAGGCGTGCTGCGCGTCGACGTTCCGATCGTCTACGGCAGGAAGGTGCTGCTGCCGTTGCTGGCCCGGCTGGCGCAGGCGCATCGCGCCCTCGAGCTCGACGTGCGGCTTTCGGACGCCTATGCCGACCTGGTCCGGGACGGTATCGACCTGGCCGTGCGGGTCGGCGAGCTGGGCGACTCGGGCCTGGTCGCGCGGCGGATCGGGAGCCAGGAGATGGTGATGTGCGCCGCGCCGGACTATCTCGCGCGTTGCGGCACGCCGCGGCGGGTCGAGGACCTCGCCGACCACAGCCCGATCCTGTTTCGTCGTCCCAGCAGCGGCCGCGAGCTGCCCTGGCAGCTTGCGGTGGACGGCAAGCTGGTCACGCTGCAACCGCCGGCGAGACTGCGCTTCAACGACGGCGAGGCGATGGTGGAGGCGGCAAGGCTGGGACTCGGCATTGCGCAGCTGCCGCACTACATGGTCGACGACGAGATCGCCGACGGTCGGCTCGTCGAGCTGCTGCGCAGGCACCGGCCGCCGGCGACGCCGATCCACGCGGTGATCCCGGCAAACCGCCTGGTACCCGCCCGGGTGCGGGTCCTGCTGGATGCGCTCTATTCGCTGGAGGTCGCCCACATGGCGCCGCGGCGCGCCCCGCGGCCGCGACCCGCGCCTGCGGCGCCGCCGGGCGGGAAGGTCAGGAAGCGGCCTTCGACTCGAGCAGCTTGACCAGGCTGTGCAGGACCCGGTTCACCGGCGTCGGCACGCCGAGCGACCCGCCCTTGCGCACGATGTAGCCGTTGAGGTGGTCGATCTCCGTCGGCTTGCCGCGCATCAGGTCCTGGGCGGTGGACGAATACTGTGCCGCCATCGCGCGGGCGATGTTCGGCACCGACGCCCGCACGTCGCCGGGTATGCTGACGCCCGCCGCTGCCGCGACGGCCAGGCACTCGCTGACCACGTCGTCCATGACCGCGGCGACGCCCTCGCCGGCCACCATCTTGCCGTACGGCAGGCGCGAGATCGCGGAGATCGCGTTGTAGGCGCAGTTGACCACCAGCTTCACCCACAACTCGCCCGCCACGTTGTCGGAGATCGTGATCGGCACGCCTGCAGCCTCGAAGAGCGCTGCCACCTCGGCGCTCGACGCGGTGGCGCCGATCACCAGGTCGCCGCGCCCATGGTGCTTGACATGGCCTGGCCCGGCCATTTCGGTGGCGACGTAGACGACGGCCGGGATGACCTCGTGTCGCAGCGCCGCCTGCAGCCGTTCGGCATTGTCGACGCCGTTCTGCAGGCTGAGCAGGATCGTGTCCTTGCCCAGGTACGGCGCGATCTGCCGGGCGGCTGCTTCGGTGTCCGTGGACTTGACGCAGAAGAGGACCAGCTTCGCCCCATCGACCCCCGCCGGTTCGGTGTTGGCTCCCATCGGCACGTGCGCCTGGAAGGACTGTGTGTCGAGATAGAGCCCATCGCGGTGGACCGCCTCGACGTGCTGCGGGCGTCCGACCAGCGTCACCGGATTGCCGTCGCGGGCCAGCATGCCGCCGTAGTAGCAACCGACCGCGCCCGCGCCCATCACCGCCACCCTCATCGCCAACCTCCTGCAGGATCAGCCCGCCATGATAACGGCGTGCCGGCACGAGCTCGCGGATGGCCATCGCCACGCTCGCAGCATGGTTGGCTATCATGGTCGAGAGGTGCACGCTCTTTCGCCTTCCTCTTCCGGTAACGTCAAATTCGGGATGCCGACATGAGCTGGTTCGACCAACAGAACAAGGCCGACGCTGCCAATGCCTCGCGGCCGGCGCCGGGCGGCACGGGGAAGACGGGCGCCGGCCTGCCCGGTACGACGCCTAACATGCCGCCCAGGCGCACCTGGATCACCTTCCTGGTCGTGCTGCTCGCCAACTACATGCTGGTGCGCTTCCTCTTCCCGGGGCCGGAGGCGGCGATCGTCGTGCCCTACACGGCTTTCAAGCAGGAAGTGGCGAAGGGCAACGTCGACGCCATCTATGCCAAGGGCGAGAGCATCGAGGGCCGCTTCGCCAATGCGGTGACCTGGCCGCCGCCGGGTGGCGAGGTGGCGCCGGCGAAACGCGGCGAGCCGAGCTCGCGTGCCGACCGGCTCAACCAGGTGCCGCCGCGCACCGCCACCACCTTCACCACCACCTTGCCGCTGTTCGTCGGTCCCGCCCTCGAGACCTTCCTCATCGACCACAACGTCGAGATCAGCGCCGTACCCATCCAGTCCGGGAGCAGCCCGCTGTCGACGCTGCTGTTCGGCTTCGGCCCGGCGATCCTGCTGATCGCCTTCTATGTCTGGCTGTTCCGGCGTGCCCAGTCCGGGATGGGCGGCATGGGTGGCATGATGGGCATCGGCAAGAGCAAGGCCCGCCGCTATGACCAGGAGACCGAGAAGAAGGTCACCTTCGACGATGTCGCCGGCATCGACGAGGCCGAGAACGAACTGGTCGAGATCGTCGACTTCCTGAAGGACCCGGAGAAGTACACACGGCTCGGCTGCACGGCGCCGAAGGGCGTGCTGCTGGTCGGCGCCCCGGGGACCGGCAAGACGCTGCTCGCTCGCGCGGTGGCCGGCGAGGCCGGCGTGCCGTTCTTCTCGATGAGCGCCTCGGAGTTCGTCGAGATGATCGTCGGCGTCGGCGCGGCACGCGTGCGCGACCTGTTCAAGCAGGCGCGCGAGCACGCGCCGGCAATCATCTTCATCGACGAACTCGACGCGATCGGGCGCGCGCGCGGCCAGATCGCGATCGGCGGATCCAGCGAGCAGGAACAGACGCTGAACCAGATCCTGACCGAGATGGACGGCTTCTCGAGCCGCGAAGGCGTCATCGT
>JAEZQX010000555.1 GCA_023441105.1 Pseudomonadota bacterium
CGAGCTGGATGAACCGCGACACCGAGGGCCTGATCCAGATGGGCGGCGAAGGCGTCGACTGGGTGTCGCATGCGATGTTCACCAAGGTGCCGCACGTGTTCCAGAACCTGGGCGACGGCACCTACTATCACTCCGGGTACCTCGCGATCCGGCAGGCAGTCGCCGCCAAGGCGACCATCACCTACAAGATCCTGTTCAACGATGCCGTCGCCATGACCGGTGGCCAGCCGGTGGACGGCTTGATCAGCGTCGACGGCATCGCCCGGCAGGTCGAGGCCGAGGGTGCCAGCCAGGTGGTGATCGTGTCCGACGACATCGCCAAGTACGGCGCGATCAGGAGCCGCTTTCCCGCCGGCACTCAGTTTCACGACCGCGACCAGCTCGACGCCGTGCAGCGCCGCCTGCGCGAGATCGCCGGCGTCACCGTGCTGATCTACGAGCAGACCTGCGCGGCCGAGAAGCGCCGGCGCCGCAAGAAGGGCGAGATGGTCGATCCCGACCGTCGCGTCTTCATCAACGATCGCGTTTGCGAGGGCTGCGGCGACTGCTCGGTGCAGAGCAACTGCGTCGCGGTCCTGCCACTCGAGACCCCGCTCGGGCGCAAGCGCAGGATCGACCAGAGCAGCTGCAACAAGGACTACTCCTGCGTCAAGGGCTTCTGCCCCAGCTTCGTCGGCGTGCGCGGCGGCAAGGTCCGCAAGGGCACGGGCGCCCTGGCCGATGGCTCCGACGAGTTCATGCGCCTGGTGAACCAGCTGCCGGTCCCGGCCGCGCATCGCTGGACCGGACCCTATGACCTGCTGGTGACCGGCGTCGGCGGCACCGGCGTGGTGACGGTGGGCGCCCTGGTCGCGATGGCGGCGCATCTCGAAGGCAAGAGCGCCAGCGTCCTCGATTTCATGGGCTTCGCGCAGAAGGGCGGCGCGGTGTTGAGCTTCGTGCGGTTGGCGGACCTGCCGGCACGCCTGAACCAGGTGCGCATCGACACCCAGCAGGCCGACGCCATCCTCGCTTGTGACCTCGTCGTCGGCGCATCGGCGGATGCGCTGGCGACCGTCAGGCACGGCCGCACGCGCATTCTCGCGAACACCCACGAGATACCGGTGGCGGAGAGCCTGCGCAATCCGGATGCCAGCCTGAAGGTGCCGCAGTTGCTCGAGAAGCTGCGCTTCGCCGCCGGCGCGGACGGGTTGGAGACGCTCGATGCGCAGGCGCTGGCGGAAGCCTTCCTGGGCGACTCCATCGTCTCCAACATCCTGTGTCTTGGCTACAGCTGGCAACGCGGACTGGTGCCGGTCACGCTCGACGGGCTGCTGCGTGCCATCGAGTTGAACCGCGTCGCGGTCGAAACCAACCAGCTCGCCTTCGCCCTCGGCCGCCTGGCGGCGGCGCAGCCGCAGACGGTAGCCAGCTTGCTGGCGGAGGCGCAGGCTGCCGCTACCGCGGCATCGACGCCGGCGGTAAAGGAGCCGATGGAGACCATCGATGCGCTCATCGACCGCGCCAGAACGCAGCTGACGGCGTACCAGGATAGCGCCTACGCCCGTCGCTTCGAGGCGGTGGTGGCGCGGGTGCGGCAACGCGAGGAGGCGCTGGCCGCGTCCCCTGCGGCAGCGCTGCCGTTCACCAGGGCAGTGGCGCGCAGCCTGCTCAAGCTGATGGCTTACAAGGACGAGTACGAGGTGGCGCGCCTTTACACCGACGGCGAGTTCCTGCGCAGCCTGCAGCGGCAGTTCGAAGGCGACCTGCAACTCGACTTCTACATGGCGCCGCCGGTGTTGAGCCGCTCCCGCCGGGGCCAGCCGCCGCGCAAGGTGCGGCTCGGCGGCTGGATGATGCCGGCCATGAAGCTGCTCGCCCAGGGGCGCCGGCTGCGGGGCACCGCATTCGATTTCTTCGGCCGCACCGACGAGCGGCGCCTGGAGCGCGAACTGATCGACAGCTATTGCCGTCGCATCGACTCGCTGCTGCCTTCGCTGACTGCGGAGCGCCTGAAGACTGCCAGCGACATCGCGGCGTTGCCGCTGTCGATGCGTGGCTTCGGCCACGTGAAGCTGGCGAACATCGCGCTGGCGCGGGCACGCGAGGCGGAGCTGCTCCACCGCTTCGATCCGCAGACATATGCGCGACCGACCGTGTCACGAGAGGCAGGTCAGATTCGCGGCATCCGGGTGACCACCGAGACGCTTTGACGGCTGCGAACGCAGCATCGAGCTGTTCCGGCAGCTCGGCGTGAAGATGACGCCCGAGCTCAAGGGCGCGAGCGTGCCGTCGGAGTCCTGGGGATCTTCAGCGACTGGCCGGCCATCACCACGTTCTACGCCAACTGCATGGAAATGAAGTAGCAGGCATTGGCCGGACGGAAGGCGCGATCAGGCGCGCCGGCGCCACGGCCGCCAGTTGTCGATGACGCCGGCAGGATCGTAGAGGTGGCGGCGCGCGATCAGGCGGTCGCCGAGGCTGAGCGGTCCCAATCCGAGTGCCTGGAGCCTGCGGGGCGCCGCCGGCCCGATGCCATCGAAGGTGGCCAGCAGGCTGCCGCTACGACGGAGACCCTCTTCGATTCCCGCGACTTCGCAGCCAAGGTGCTCGGCAAGCAGCCGCGCCAGCAACCGGAGCACCGCGCCGCGCGAACGCTCGTCGCCGGCCTCGGTCTCGATGCAGAGATCGCACTCCGTATCGAGCCCTAGCGAGCGCCGGTTCAGGTTGGCCGATCCGACGCGAAACAAGCGGTCGTCGACCACCATCACCTTGGAGTGCACGATGATGGTCTCGCCTGCCGCCGTCAAGGGTGCCAGCGCTCGAAAGCGCCCCTGGCGGTCGGCTTCATGCAACCGCTGCAGCAGCGCCTTGCGGGCGCGATCCATCGACAAGCGATCCGCCCGGCCGCCGCTGTGCAGCGATCCCATGACCAGGATCTCGGGCCCGTCGTCTTCGGCCAGGCGCTTCGCGAGTGCCTCGCCGATCGCCGGCGCCGTGAAGTACTGGTTCTCGATGTAGATCCAGTGCCGCGCCCGCTCGATCGCCCGCAGGTATAGCGCCTCCACCTCGCGCACCGCGGGATCGGCGCCGGAGCCTGCCATCGTCCGCGCGATGCCCACCGTGGCAGCCGTGATGTCGGGCGCGAGGCCGGCCGGCCACGGATCCTCGGCCGCAAGAACCGGCAGCTGCCGAGCGCCGCCCGCCCGCTGCCAGCCCTCGCGGGCGGGCTCGGCAA
>JAEZQX010000413.1 GCA_023441105.1 Pseudomonadota bacterium
TCGACCAGGGCGCGTTCGATCCGGTCGGCCAGCAGCGTGCGGTTGGGCAGGCCGGTCAGCGCATCGTGGGTCGCCAGGTGGACCAGCTCGTCGTTGGCGGCGCGCAGCGAAGCGTTGAGCAGCGCGGTGCGTGAATCGAGGTGGGCCTGGAACAGCGAGCCGAGCATCGTCAGGGCCAGCAGCGCCAGCGTGCCCAGCGCCAGCGTGACGCCCAGCCAGGTCTGGTCGACGCTGCCGTCGGGAAAGAGGCAGACCGAATCGGGCGCGAAATGCGCCGCCGCCATGCCGGTGAAATGCATGCCGCTGATCGCCGCGCCCATCACCAGCGCCGCTGCAAGCCGGATGGTCGGGCGGTTGCCGGAGCGGGCGCGCAGCACTGCGGACATGATCCACAGGCCCGCAAACGAGGCAACGAAGGCGACGGCGACCGAAGCCGCGAACAGCAGCGGGTCGTAGCGGATGCCCGGGGCGATGGCGATCGCCGCCATGCCGCTGTAGTGCATCAGGCTGATGCCGGCCGCCATCAGGGCCGCGCTGGCGAGCATGCGCCGCAAGGTCAGCCCGCCGGAGGCGGTTGCGACCCGCAGCGCCAGCGCCGACACCAGCATCGCGACCAGCAGCGAGCCGCCGGTGAGCCACAGGTCATAGACGATCGGGATCGGCAGCCGGAAGGCGAGCATGCCGATGAAATGCATCGACCAGATGCCGATGCCCATCGCCAGCGAGCCGCCCGCGAGCCACAGCCCTGCGTCGCGGCCGCTGCTGCGGGTGATGCGTTCGGACAGGCCGAGCGCGGTATAGGACGCCACCACCGCTACCAGGATGGAAAGCGCAACCAGCCACCAATCGTACTGTCCGTTCATGCCGCGCAATCTAGCCGGGCCGCGCATGAACGCAGCGAAGCAGCGGACGAATGGGCTGCCGGCGCACGCGAGCGGCCGGAGCGCCAGCAGGGCCGCGCGTCATCGATCCGTCATCGCGCAGTCATTGCGGCGCAACCCGGCTGCGGCATGGTGTCAACAACCAGCGGCCGGCGCCGCGGGGCAGCAACGCGGCTGGCTCGGCGCTGCCGCCGTCGCAGCGCGGCGCCGCGATCCGAGCGCTGCGTCCGGAGTCGCTGCAACCGGGAGTCGAACGATGGAAGATGTCATCAGCAGGCCCGCGCCACGGGCCACATCACTGGCCGAGGCCGGCCGCTTCCAGGTCCGGGTGGCCGACCGCCCGCAGGAGGTCGATGCGGCGCTGCGGCTGCGCTATCGCGTGTTCTCGAGCGAGTTCGGCCCGAGCGCAGTCGCTGGACCGGCCGGCTCGGCAGCCCTCGACCGGGATGTTTTCGACCCGCACTGCCGGCACCTGATCGCCGTCGACGGCGCGAACGGCGAGGTGGTCGGCACCTATCGGGTCCTGCTGCCCGAGCAGGCGCGGCAGCTCGGCTTTCTCTATGCCGATCGCGAATTCCACCTGTCCTGGCTCAATCCGATCCGCCACGACCTGGTCGAGATGGGTCGCGCCTGCGTCGAGCCGCGCTATCGCAACGGCATCGTGCTGATGATGCTGTGGCGCGCGATGCGCGAGTTCGTCGTTCGCCATGGGCACCAGTACGTGATCGGCTGCTGCAGCGTACCGCTGCGCGACGGCGGCGTCGTGGCCGCGCGGCTCTATCGCCAGCTGGCTGGCGATCACCTCGCGCCGGCCAACCTGCGGGTCTGGCCACGCAACCGGTTGCCGATCGAGGCACTGGCGGGTCGCGGTCCGGCTGCCGCCCTGGCGGCGGAGGTCGTGGTGCCGCCGCTGCTCAAGGGCTACCTGCGCGCCGGCGCCCGACTGCTGGGCGAGCCGCATGTCGACCTGCAATTCGGCTGCGCGGACTTCCCGGTGATGCTGGAGCTGACCGCGCTGGCCCCGCGGCTGGAGGCGCGACTCACCCGGCGGGCCTGACTGCGCGCGCGCCGCGCAGGCTTGCCGTGCGCGCGCAAGCGGGCGCGCGACGGATCGGTACACCCGGGCGCGCGGTCGGGCGGTTGGCGCGACGGAATGAACGGTCGCTCGCCGCCGCCTCCTTGGGCTAGAGTGACGCATCCCTTCGCGGAAGAGGACGCCCATGCCCACGAATGACAACCTGCGACCGGGGGGCGGACGCCGCCGGCTGGCCCCGATCCTGGCGACCCTGGCCCTGGCGATCGGCGCCTGTGGCGGCGGTGGCAGCGATGCGGCCGCCGACGCCGGTCGCCGCGATACCGCCGACGATCCTTTGCTGGCCGCCGCAGGCGATTCCGGCGCGCCTGCTTCGGCCGCCTCCGGCTCGGCCGGCTCGACCGGCTCCTCCGCGACCCCGGCCACGATCGCCTACGGCTCGCTGCGCACCGCCTCGCTGGGCCACGGCGCCGACCTCAACGGCGCGATCGCCTTTCCCGCCGACAACGCCTGGAATAGCGACGTCAGCAAGCGGCCGGTCGATCCCAATTCCGACAACCTGATCGCCTCGCTCGGCGCGTCGACGCGGCTCTTCCCGGACTTCGGCAGCGGGACCTGGAACGGCGCCCCCATCGGCATTCCGTACGTCGTCGTGCCGGGCACCCAGCCGCGGGTGGCGATCCATTTCACGCAGCCGTGGAACGAGAACGATCCCGGGCCGTACCCGGTTCCGGCCGATGCCAAGGTCGAAGGCGAGGACCCGGCGGTGCCCGGATCCGGTGGCGACCGGCACGTGCTGGTGATCGATCGCGACAACAACCGGCTCTACGAGCTCTACCGCGCCTTCCGCAACGGCGACGGCAGCTGGAACGCCGAGTCGGCGGCCTTGTTCCATCTCGACTCGAACCATGTGCGGCCTGGCGCGCAGCCCGGCTGGACCAGCGCCGACGCCGCCGGCCTGCCGATCTTCCCGGGCCTGGTGCGCTACGAGGAAGCCGCCGGCGGCGCGATCCGCCATGCGCTGCGCTTCACCGCCTCGCAGACGCGCAAGGCCTGGGTGCCGCCGGCCAACCACTACGCCTCGTCTTCCACCGACCCGAACCGGCCGCCGATGGGGATGCGGGTGCGCCTCAAGGCGAACTACGTCATTCCCGCGACCTACAGCGCACCGACCCGCGCGATCCTGCAGGCGCTCAAGACCTACGGCATGATCCTCGCGGACAACGGCTCCAACTGGTATGTGAGCGGCGCGCCGGATCCGCGCTGGAACAACGCGGCGCTGAAGTCCGAGCTGGGCCAGGTGAAGGGTTCGGACTTCGAGGTGGTGCGGATGGACGGCCTGGTGGCGCCGTAGCACCGGCCGAGGCGCTCGGTCGGGAGGCTGGCGGCGCGTTCCGGATCAACCCGCCAGCGCCGCCTCGTAGGCGGCCGCCAGCCGCAGCACGCCGAGGTCGTCGCGCGGCGGACCGATGATCTGGATGCCCGCCAGGTCGTCCGGAGCCGCTGCTCCGGCCGGGTCGGCCAGCGGCACCGGCATGCTGATCGCCGGACTGCCGCTGAGGGTGGCGTAGATCACCACTTCCATCCACCGGTGATAGGTGTCCATCCGCCGCCCGCCGACTTCGGCTGGCCAGTGGATGCCTGCATCGAAGGGCAACACCTGCGCGCTCGGCAGCACCAGGAAGTCGTGGTGCTCGAACAGGCGCAGCCACGATTGGTAGAAGCGGGTGCGTACCTGCGACGCCCGCGCCACGTCTTCGGCGCTCATCGCCAGCCCGCGTTCGGCCTCCCAGATCGCTTCCGGCTTCATCAGCTCGGGCGCCTTGCGCAGGTGCTCGAACAGCGCCGGCGCGGCCGCCATGGTGCGCAGCGCCAGCCAGCATTCCCACAAGGCCGGCAGCGGCACGCCGAGGGCGCGCGGTGCCACCGGCTCGACCCGGCAGCCGATCGCCTCGAGCCGCCCGAGCGAGCGCCGGCAGCTGTCGAGGATGCCGGGCTGCATCGCGAGGTGGCCGCCGAGATCGCCGAGCCAGCCGATGCGCTTGCCGCTGGCCAGCGCCAGGTCGGCGTCGGCGGCGCTGCTGCCGGCCGCCTTGCCGCCCGTGCCTCCCTCGGCCCAGTCGGCGAACGGCGCGCCGGTGCCCTCGAGCGTCAGCGGATCGCGCAGGTCATGGCCGGCCTGCACCGACAGCAGCAAGGCGCAATCGCGCACGGTGCGCGCCATCGGTCCGGCGGTGCCCAACTGGGCGATGAACTGGTCGAGGGCCGGCCAACCAGGCACCCGTCCGCGCGACGGCCGCATGCCGACGATGCGGTTGAAGGCTGCCGGATTGCGCAGCGATCCCATCATGTCGCTGCCATCGGCCACCGGCAGCATGTCCAGCGCGACGGCCACTGCCGCGCCGCCGCTGGAGCCGCCGGCGGTGAGCGCCGGATCGTGCGCATTGCGGGTCACGCCGTAGACGTCGTTGTAGGTCTGCGAGCCGAGGCCGAACTCCGGCGTGTTGCTCTTGCCGATGATCAGCGCGCCGGCCGCGCGCATGCGCTCGACGAACAGCGAATCCATCGTCGGCACGTTGTCGCGCAGGATGCGCGAGCCCATGGTCGTCACCAGCCCGCGCGTGAAGGCGAGGTCCTTGATCGCCTGCGGCACCCCGTGCAGCACCCCCAGCCAGCGGCCCTCGGCCAGGAGCCGGTCCTGGGCATCGGCCTCGGCCAGCAGCTCCTCGGCTGGCCGCAGCGCGACGATTGCGTTGTGGACCGGATTCACCTCGGCGATCCGCGCAAGGAAGGCGGCCATCACCTCGCGGCAGGAGACCCGCCGTGCGCGGATCGCGGCGGACAGCTCGCGCAGGCCGAGCCGGGTCAGTTCGTGCTTTCCAGCTTCATGCATGTCAACCTCGTCCCTGGGCGGTTGCAACCGTCGACATCGGCCGGCGTGCGCCCGACCGGCGCTGCGGCGGCTCGCCTCGCCATTCGTCCGCCGCGCCGGGGCCGGCGCCGCGCACAGGCAGCGCCGATTGCGCATGCGGAATCTCGATCCGCTCCTGCCGCAGCAGCTTGTAGATGCGCACGCACATCTCGCTGCGGATGCTGCCGGCGCGCTCGGGCCGGCCGGTCCAGGCGCCGAGCTTGAACTCGAGCGCCTGCTGGCCGAAGCCGGTGAACTGCGCATCGGGCGGCGGATGTGCCAGGATGTCGTCGTGCTCGTTCGCCACCCGGGTCAGCAGTTCCATGATGCGCTCCGGATCGTTGCCGTAGGCGACACCCAGCGGGATCTCGATGCGCCGCTGCCGGTCGCTGAGCGTCCAGTTGGTGACCTCGCTGGCGATCAGCATCGAGTTCGGCACGATGATCTCGGCACCGTCGCCGGTGCGCATGACGCAGGAACGGATGCCGATGCGCTGGATCTGCCCGCCGCGATTGGCCATCTCGACCGCGTCGCCGACCTTGATCGGGCGCTCGAACAGCAGGATCAGGCCGGAGACGAAGTTGTTGACGATACCCTGCAGGCCGAAGCCGGCGCCGACCCCGCCCGCGCCGGCGGTGATGGTGAAGCGGTCGAGGTTGATGCCGGTGGATGCGATCGCGATCAGCACGCCGGCCACCAGCAGCACGTAGTGCAGGATGGTGGTGAGCGCGTAGGGGATGCCGCGCGGCATCGCCAGGCGACTGAAGACTTCCTGGTCGAGAACGAAGCGCAGCAGGCGCGACAGCAGCACGGCGCC
Source organism: Pseudomonadota bacterium (assembly GCA_023441105.1). Next base: position 5,643 of record JAEZQX010000413.1, read on the forward strand.
CCAGATGGTCACCACGAAGGTCAGCAAGGCGCCGAGCGACAGGCCCATCTCGCCGACCATGTACTGGGCCGAGAGCAACCTGCCCAGCCCGTCGCCCGCCGGCCCGAGCAGTGCCACCAGGTCGAGGGCGGCCAGCACCCAGGCAATGATCGCCGTCCAACGGGTCGCCAGCCGCGCCCGCCGCTCGACCGTCGGCTTCAGGTTCCTGACCATCCACAGGTTCTGCAGCGGCCAGACGTTGAGCGCCAGCCGGATCAGGCCGTAGACCACCTGCACGCCGGCATAGAGGATCACCGCCGCATAGATGCAGCCCAGCGCCGCATCCGCCACGAAGCGGCCGAGCTGGGTATAGCCCAGCAGGTCCGCGGCCAGCGCGCCGCCGAACAGCAGGGTGGCGGCGCGGATCCCGCGGATGGTCCAGTTGACGCTGCGGGCAACGGCCTGCGACTCGCGCCGCACCAGGTGGTGCTTGCGCAGCAGCCAGGCCAGCAGGCCGACGGTGGCGAGCATCTGCAGCTGGAACAGCAGCCGTTCGAGCGCCGGTACCTTGTCGAGCAGCTCCAGCAGCCGGCTGAGGGCGTAGACCACCACCAGCGCGTAGAGGAACGGCGCAAGCCGCGGATCGATCGCGCGGCGCAGGATCAGGATGGTGGGCGGCAGCGCCACCGCCAGCAGCAGCAGGTTGATCTCGCGCGGCGCATAGACCAGCACCCAGGGGCTGATCAGCACGATCGCCAGCAGGGTGGCTGCGAGTGGCCGCTCGAACAGCCAGCTGGCCGCCTTGAGGTCGGGCTCCTCCTCGATACGCAGGCGCAGCTGCCGGCGCGCGATCCACAGGCCCACCAGCAGGACCAGCATGATGGCCGGCAGCAGCGCAAGCCGTCCCTGGTAGCCGCGGACGTATTCGACGGTGTTGCGGTACGACGCCGCGAGGTTGCTCCTGACGGCGCGCCAGATCGACAGCACCGGTTGCTGCCCGGCTGCAGCATCGGCTGCCACATCGGCGGCGTCCCACAGCGGCGCCTTGTCGCGGGTGAGCAGGCCGCCGACCGCCAGTGCGATCGCCTGCTTGATCGACTCGCGCTGCTCCGCCGCGCGCGCCTGGAAGCGGCTGACCCGGTCCTGCAGCGTGAAGATGTCCTCGCGGGCTTCCTCGACGCGGCGCCGGACCTGGTCGATGCGCGCGAGCACCGCGGCGGTGCGCTCGGCGACCGCCTTCGGCAGGTCCCCGGTCTTCGCCAGCTCCTCGGTCGCGAGCCAGGTCTTGCGCATGTCGGCGAGGCGGGTAAGGTTGCCCTCGAGCTCCTCCGAACGCCGGGTGAGGGTCTTCTCCCAGCCGCCCAGCTTTGCCTGCAGGCCCTGGAGGTCGGCGTCCGAATCGTCGAGGCGCCCGCGCGGCGCCCGGCTGGCAAGCGCGATGCGGCTGGTTCGGAGCACTTCGTCGATCTCGCGGTTGAAGGGTCCCAGCGCCGCCGCGATACCGGAAATGCTGGCCGGCATCGCGATCGCTTCCTCCATGGCGCGCAGCGCGGAATCGGCTGCTTCGGCACTGGCCGAAACGTTGGCGACGGGGATCGGCTTCGGTTCGGCGACGGGCGGGGCGGCCGGAGCGGCCGGGGCCGCCGATGCACCGGGCGCAGCACCAGCGGCCGGTGCTGCGGAGGCGGGCTTGCTGTCGGCTGGCTTCGGGTCGGCGGCCTGCGCCAGCAGCGGCACGCAGGCCAGCAGCAGGCTGGCGGCTGCCGCCAGCAGGCGGCGCGGATGGGTCTTCAAGGGGAGGGGGGCCGGCAGGCGTGCCGGCTCGTGCTGGGGGTGGACGACACAGCGGGGCAGTTTACCGTCCGCCTCCCGTCACGATGTTGGGTTGATGTCGCCTGTACCGATGCATACGTCTTGATACGTGACGCTTACATTGCCTCCGGTGAGCGGTCGGTTCTGAGGTGTGGCCGGTCGTTCCGAGGCTTGGGCCGAGCGCTGGTCCCGGCTTCGGCCGGCAGCGCCGTTGTCAGGCAACGACGGCCACTCCCGCAGGGCTCGGCCTCAGGATGCCTGCACCACCCCGCGGCGCATCTGGTCGAGCTCGATCGATTCGAACAGTGCCTTGAAGTTGCCTTCGCCGAAGCCTTCGTCGCCCTTGCGCTGGATGATCTCGAAGAAGATCGGCCCGATTACCGTCTCGGTGAAGATCTGCAGCAGCAGGCCCCCGTCCTTGGTCGGCGCGCCGTCGATCAGGATCCGGTTCTTGCGAAGCTCCTCGACATCCTCGCCGTGAGCGGGCAGGCGCTTGTCGATCAGCTCGTAGTAGGTCTCGGGCGTGTCGAGGAAGGTGGTGCCGGCCGCGCGCAGGGCTTCGACGGTCCGGTAGATGTCGGTCGAGCCGAGGGCGATGTGCTGGATGCCTTCGCCGCGGTACTTGTCGAGGTACTCCTGGATCTGGCCCTGCTTCTCGTTGCCTTCCTCGTTGATCGGGATGCGGATCCGGCCGCACGGGCTGGTCATCGCCTTGGACTTGACCCCCGTCTGCTGGCCCTCGATGTCGAAGTAGCGGATCTCGCGGAAGTTGAACAGGCGCTCATAGAACTCCGACCACTCCTTCATCCGGCCGCGATGGACGTTGTGCGTCAGGTGATCGACGTAGGCGAGGCCGACGCCGTTCCAGGCGGCATCCGCCTCCGCGGTGGCCGGATCCAGCGGCACGAAGTCGACGTCATAGATCGAGATGTCGCCGATGCCGCCATGGCGTCCGCCCTTGCCGTGCCAGCGGTCGACCAGGTAGATCAACGAGTCGCCGATGCCCTTGATCGCCGGGATGTTCAGCTCCATCGGACCGGAGCGGGTGTCGAAACCCCAGGCGCCGAGGTCCAGGGCACGGCGATAGGCGGCCGCCGCATCCTCCACCCGGAAGGCGATGGCGCAGATCGAGGGACCATGCAGGCGGGCAAAGCGCTGGGCGAACGAATCGGGCTCGGCGTTGACGATGAAATTGATCGTACCCTGGCGATAGAGCAGCACGTTCTTGTGCCGGTGCTTCGCGACCGCCTTGAAGCCCAGTTGCTCGAAGACCTTGCCGAGCGCCGCCGGATCGGGTGCCGCGTATTCGATGAACTCGAAGCCGGCGGTGCCCATCGGGTTGTCCCAGGTCTCAAAGGCCATCTCGCTCTCCTGTGGTTCGGATGCCGGCCAGGCGGCGATGCACCTGGTCTGGTGGAGGACGATTCTAGTGATCCGGACCGGTGAGCGATTGCGAGTTCCGTCGCTGATCGAGTGGACAATGGCAGAATCCGCCCAAATGTGGAATTTCTGCGCAATATCCGATCATGGCAAAGCTCGCGCTCGATCGTACTGACCTGGCGATCCTGGAAATCCTCCAGCAGGACGCCCGGATCAGCAATCAGGAGCTTGCCGACCGCGTATCCCTCTCGCCGTCGCCCTGCCTGCGGCGGGTGCGGCGGCTGGAGGAGGCGGGGGTGATCCGTGCCTACGTGGCGCTGCTGGATCCGCTGGCACTCGGCCTGGGGCTGGTGGCCTACGTCAACGTCAAGCTGGAGAAGCGCCGCCAGGACGAGGACGGGCGCTTCGCCTTCGACTCGTTCCGCGACGACGTCCAGCGCTGGCCGGAAGTGGTGGCCTGCTACGCCATGACCGGGGACCTCGACTACCTGATGCGGGTGCAGGTCCGCGATCTCGATGACTTCTCGCGCTTCGTGCTGGAGAGGCTGCTGAAGCATCCGGCGGTGCTGGACGTCCGCTCCAGCTTTGCGCTGGACCGGATCAAGGAATCAACTGGGCTGCCGCTGTAGCCGCCAGGCTGGTGGGCCAGCTGAGCATTCCGGCTCAGTCCCCGTCTCTCAGCTCCCCTCTCCGCGCACCTGTCTTTCGAGGGCCTCGCGATGCGCCGGATGGGCAATTCCGATCATTCGCCGCCTCCTCTCCTGCAACGGCTGGCCGCGCAGCTCCGCGCTGCCCCATTCGGTCACGAAGACGTCGGCGTCGGCGCGCGCCGTGGTGGTGATCCCGTCCGCGAGCCGGTGGACGATCCTGCTTCGCTTGCCGTTGCGCGTCGTCGAAGGCAGCGCGATGATCGATCGCCCGCCACGTGACTCCCTTGCGCCGCGAATGAAGTCGACCTGGCCACCGATTGCGCCGACGTAGAGGCCGTCGAGCACCTCCGCGTTGACCTGACCGGTCAGGTCGACCTCGATGGCAGAATTGATCGCGACGAAGCCGTCGATGCGCGCGAGGGTGGCGATGCCGTGGGTATAAGCCGGGCCCGCGAGCTTGAACTGCGGATTGGCCTGCGCATGGCGAGACAGCCGCTCGGTGCCGAAGGCCATGCCTGCGATCGTGACGCCCGGGTCGATCGACTTGCTGCCGTTGGTGACGACGCCCCGCTCGATGAGGTCGAGGGCGCCGTCTCCAAGGAGACCGGTGTGGATGCCCAAGTCGCGCCGGTCTGCCAGGGCCGAAAGGATGGCGTCGCCGAGCATGCCGATCCCAACCTCCAGCGTCGCCTTGTCGCCCACGTAGTCCGCGACTCCAGCCGCAATTCGGCGCTCGGTTTCGCCGGTGGCGGCGGAAGTGGCCCGCGGCGGCGGATATGAGCTCCGCACGACCTCATCGATCCGGATGCCGGCCAGCTCTTCCGAGCCATAGGTCCAGGGCACCTGGTCGTTGACTTCCGCGATCACCACCCTGGCGCGCCGGGCGGCAGTGACCAGGTAGTCATGGCAAAGGCCCAGGCTGAAGGTACCGTCAGGGCCTTCGGCACTCAACTGAATCAGGACGACGTCCGCCCGGATCGTGCCGCGATCGATCAGCACGGGCAACTGCGAATAGTGAGACGGCAGCACGTCCAGCACACCTGCGTCGGCAAGACGCCTGCCATTTCCGAGCGCACCATAGCTCAGGAAGGTGATGTGGTCGGCATGGTCCGGCTGGAAAGTCTGCGATGCGAGCAGGCCGCAGAACAGGTTGCAGCCCCCGATCTCCTGTCGCTGCCGGACCAGTGCCTGGGTCAGGCCCAGCGGCTCGGCACAAGCCTGGCCGCACCAGATCGTGTCACCGGGGCGGATATGGCGCCGAAGGTCAAGTCCGTCGATTTCGCGAGCTTGGATCATATGCCGCCTTGGTAGGGGAAGTAGCCGCCCGGCTGCGACGACCTGATACACATGCGCAATCGTTTCACAGTAATTGCATATATCGAACGGCCATTCTACATTGACAATGCGGAAGAGAGCGCCGTATGATGCTTCGTCTGAACGGCCGGGCGCTCTCATGTTGCGCCCGATGCGGGTGAGACAAGAGAGGAGACAGACAATGCTTCGGAAGCTGTTGCGGTCGGGCTCGGTCGCGCTTTGCGCATTTGCCCTGGCCGTGGGCGCGGCGTCGACCCATGCTCAGACAACCGTCCAGGGCTATCCGGATCGGCCGGTGCGCTTGGTCATCCCTGCTCCGGCCGGAAGCGGCCCGGACGCGATCGGCCGCCTGCTGGGCAAGCTGCTCGGGGAGATGTGGGGTCATCCGGTCGTCATCGAGAACATCCTCGGTGCGGGCGGCAACATCGGGCACGATCGGGGGGCGAAGGCCGCACCGGACGGCTATACGCTTCTCATGGGCCTGATCGGACCGATGTCGGTCAGCAGCAGCCTGGGCGAGAAGATGCCGTTCGACCCGGTCAAGGACCTGGCACCGGTGACGATGCTCGTCCGCCTTCCCAACATCCTGGTGGTTCATCCCAGCGTTCCCGTGACGAATCTTCAGGAGCTGATTGCCTACGGCAAGAAGAATCCGGAAAAGCTGCGCTACGGATTCCCCGGCTACGGGACTTCCCTGCATCTGGCAGCCGAACAGCTCAACATGATGGCGGGCACCAAGCTGACGGGCGTGCCGTACAAGTCAAGCGGTCAGATGACGACGGACGTGATCGGCGGCCATATCGAGATGATGTTCCACAATGTGCCGGCGGTGCTCGCGCATGTCCGTTCGGGCGCCCTCAGAAGCATCGGCATCACCAGCAGTGCGCGCGACCCCGCAGTGCCCGATATTCCGACGCTCAAGGAGGCGGGTCTGCCGGACTACGAGGTGACATCCTGGTACGCCATGTACGTGCCGGCCGGTACGCCTGACCCGTTGATCGGTCGGCTGAATGCTGATATCGCGAAGGCGCTTGCTCAGCCGGAAGTGAAGGAGTGGATGAAAGCGCAGGCGGGCATGGCGGGCGGCGGCTCGCCGAAGGAGCTGGCGGACTTCCAGGCGGCCGAGACCGTCAAATGGGCGAAACTCATCAAGGCCGCGAACATCAAGACCCAGTAGGGATTCGGGGATATCGACAAGCGCATTCGCATCGACGCTCTGGCGCTCGTCCAGGCGTCGGTCCTCAAGCGGCTGCTCCGCCTGCAGTGAAAGCCCGCTACTTCAGCTGCGCGGAGATGCGGTCGGCCGAAGCTTTCGTGTCCCGCTTGAGTTGCGCCAGGATCCTGCCGCCGATCTGTCCCGAGACTCCGACGATCGACACCGCCTGCCTGAGTCCCAGCGGCCCATCGACCAGCGCGGCGACGACAGTGAATCCGCAGATGTAGTTGCCTTGGTCGACCGCGATGTTGTCCTTGCGCGCGGCATCGACCTGTCGCATCCAGGCATCGAAGGACGGCGGATCCTGCCATTGGAGTGTGTTGAAGCGCTGCTTCAGCTGGGCCCTCGTCAGGCCGGAATGCGCGGCCAGGCAGCGGCCGGTGGCGCTGATGTAGGCCGGGAAGCGGCTCCCGATGCCGACCTGGATCTTCAGGAACGTGGGGGCCTGGGCCATTGCCACCACCACCATTCGGTCGCGGCCGTCAAGCTCGACAGCCGTGCCCGTGACGCCGTACTTGAGTGCGATCTGGTTGAGCTCCGGTTGCGCGCGCTTCGCGAAGACGTTGCGGTCGAGCATGTCATGTGCCAGCGTCAGCACGCCGATGCCGACCGAGTACTTCTTGCTCTCGGGATCCGACTGGACCATGCCCTCCTCGGTGAGTGCCCGCAGGATGTGCAGGCAGGTGCTGGGGACCATGCCCAGCTCCCTGGCGATCGCGTTCACCCCTTGGGGCTCCGGCGACTTTCCCAGCAGCTTCAGCACGGCGATTGCGCGAGTCACCGACGGTGCGCGGTTGACGATCATCTTGCGGTCCGTTGCATTAGTCGAATATCCATTCTATATTGACAATGATGATGGTGTCACGTAATCTGCTTTGCGACGCGGACGTTCCCCACCGGACGCTCGCGACGGCCTAGCGAGGAGACACCATGACGGTTGCGAGTAGATGAGCGAACGAAGGAAGCTGCTGTCCGGCGTGCGAATCCTGGACTTCACGGCTCTCCTGCCGGGTCCCTTCGCCACCGTGATCCTGGCGGACCTGGGCGCGGACGTGATCAAGGTGGAGCCTCCCGGCGGCGATTTTGCCCGCCAGATGCCCGTGGAGATGTTCCGGGTGGCCAATCGCAACAAGCGCAGCCTGGTCGTCGATCTCAAGAATCCGGACAGCCGCCCGGTGGTCGAGAGGCTGGTCGCCTGGGCGGACGTCGCCATGGAGGGTTTCCGCCCCGGAGTGACCGAGCGTCTCGGCATCGGTGCCAAGCAGTTGCGCGCGATCAAACCCGGGCTGGTCTACTGTTCGCTCTCCGGCTACGGGCAGACTGGGCCCTGGCGCGACGAGCCGGGCCATGACTTCAACTACATGGCGGCAGCTGGTGCGCTGAGCTTCCTGGGGCACTGGAATGACGAGCGCCCCCATCGCTCCGGCCTCCCGGTCGCCGACCTGGCAGGCGGCTCCTACTCCGTGATCGCCATCCTTGCGGCCTTGCTCAGCCGAAAGGAGACCGGCGAGGGAGCCACTCTCGACTTGAGCCTGACCGAGGCGGCAATGTCGTTCATGTCGGTGCGGCGTGGCCTGGACAACGATGAGCCCGGCCGCTGGCACCTGTATCCGACGAACGACCTGTTCGAGACCGCCGACGGACGCCGGCTGTCCTTCGGCATCGTCGAGGAGCACTTCTGGCGCGCCTTTCTCGCAGTGGCGGCGCCGCTCAAGCCGGAACTGCTCGCGCCTTGCTTTGCGGAGGAGGCCGGGCGCCGCGAACAGGGCGATCTGCTGGCTGGGCTGATCGCAAGCCTGATCGCCTCGAAGACGGCTGGCGAATGGCTCGCCGCCTTCGAAGCTCACGACGTGCCGGTGAAGCTGGTGCACACGCCGCGCGAGGCCGCCGAGTCCGCGCAGGCCCGCCACCGCGGACTGGTGCAGACGCTCGATGGTGAGCGCCATCTACCCTTTCCCGCCCTGACCGAGGCAGGCCCGGCAGGGTCGCTGGCGGCACTGGCGCCGGAACTCGGCGAGCACACCGCCGAGATCCTGGCGGACCTGGGCTTCTCCCTGGAGCAGCGCGACCGTCTCGGCGGACCCGGCGGCTGCTGCGCCGCGAACTGACCCTGCAGGGCCTGCTATCAACTCCAACCGAACCGGAAACCGCCATGGGATTCTCCACCATCACCGACGAGGCCATCGCCGAACTGCGCAGCCGCATCGGCAAGCCGATCACTCGGGTCACCGACCCCTTCTATCGCGAGATCAACCAGGACGCAGCTCGCCATTTCGCCTACGCAATCGGCGACGACAACCCGCTCTGGACCAGCCCCGAGTACGCGGCGGCGACGCGCTGGGGCGGCCTGCTCGCACCCCCGAGCATCCTCTATTCGACGAACAATGTGGTCAGCGGCGCGGTGGAGGGCCTCGCTGGTGTGCACGCCATGTTCGCCGGAACTGACTGGCGCTGGTACGAACCCATCCGCGTAGGAACGACCATGAGCACCGTGGCGACCCTCAAGGACATGGTCGAGCACCAGACCCGCTTTGCCGGGAGGTCGTTCCAGCAGATCTACCACGTCGACTTCTTCGACCAGCACGGCACGCGGCTGGCGGAGGCGGATTCCTGGTGTTTCCGCACCGAGCGGGACACCGCCCGGGAGCATGGCACGAAGTACGAGAAGGCGCTGGAGGAGATGTACCGTTCCAGCGACGAGGAGATCCGGCGCTACTTCGAACAGTATCGGCAGGAGAAGCCGCGTGGACGGGAGAAGCGGTTCTGGAAGGATGTCAGCGTGGGTGACTCGATCGACCCGCTGCTCAAGGGGCCTTACACGGTGACCTCCGCTGTCTGCTTCATGCAGGCTTGGGGCAACTACGCGGTGCGCAACCATCGGATTGCCTTCCAGTACTACGACCGTCACCCCAAGCTCGCGCCCCCGAACCAGCAGAACGTGCCGGAACCGCCGGTCAGGGTGCACTGGGACAACGAGTTCGCGCGAACAGTCGGCGTGCCGGCAGCCTACGACTTCGGTCCGGAACGGGTAGCCTGGCTCTCTCACATGCTGACCGACTGGATCGGCGACGACGGCTTCCTGCGTCGGCTCAACACCCAGATCCGCCGCCACAACCCTGTCGGTGATGCGGTCTGGTGCAGCGGCAAGGTGACCGGCAAGACGGTGGAGGGTGACCGGCACCTGGTGCAGTGTGAAGTGGTGGGCAAGAATCAGACCGGCGAGATCTCCATCAAGGGGACTGCCGAAGTCGAACTGCCAGCGGAATGAGTGCGCGGCCGCCTACGCCTGCTAGAGAGGGGTGGCCTGGCCCGCTGGCTGGTGTCAAGGTCCTCGACCTGACGCGGGTCCTGGCCGGACCGTTCCTGACCCAGATGCTCGCCGACCTCGGTGCGGAGATCTTCAAGATCGAGGCGCCTGGCACCGGCGACGAGACGCGAAGCTTCGCGCCGCATCTGAATGGTGAAAGTCACTACTTCCTCGGGCTGAACCGGCATAAGAAGAGCCTGGTGATCGACCTCGCGACGCCGGCCGGAGCGCAGATTGTCCGGGACATCGCGTCGAAGGCGGATATTCTGGTGGAGAACTTCCGGCCCGGCGTGATGCAGCGGTTGGGGCTTGGCTATGACGATCTGGCACACCTGAACCCGCGCTTGATCTATTGCGGGGTCAGCGGCTTCGGCATGAGTGGCCCGCTGCGGGACAAGCCGTCATTCGACATCGTGACGCAGGCCATGGGCGGCGTGCTCAGCCTGAACGGCGAGGCGGGGCGCGACCCGGTCAAGCTGGGCGTGCCGCTGGGCGACATGGTCGGTGGCATCTTCGGCTCGGTGGGGGTGCTCGCGGCCTTGCATGAGCGCCATGAGACCGGACGCGGACGACTGGTCGACATCAGCCTGCACGACGGCATGCTGGGCATGCTGGGTTATCTCGCGCAACTGTACTTCGTCACCGGCAAGGATCCGAAACCCGTCGGTACCAGCCATCCCAACATCGCACCTTACGGTGCTTATCCGGCAAGCGATGGGCTGGTGATCATTGCCTGCCTGATCCAGGGTTTTTGGACCCGGCTGTGCGACGCGCTCGAGCACCCGCAACTGGCCGGGGATCCTCGCTTTGCCACCGCCGATGTCCGCATCGCGAACCGGGAGAGCCTCGATCGAACGATTTCCTCGATCACCTCGACGAGAACGGTCGCCGAGTGGGTGGCGAGATTCGAGGCGAAGGACGTCCCGCACGCGCCGATCCTGGGAGTCGGTGCTGCCCTGAATCATCCGCATTCGCTTGCTCGCAACATGCTGGTGACGGCTGACCATCCGGCGGCGGGCTCGGTGAAGATGGTAGGCCGTCCGATCAAGTTCCCCGGTGCTGAGCAGGAGCCCTTGCGGGCGGCGCCGCTGCTGGGAGAACACACGGTGCAGGTTCTGCAGCAGGAACTGGGCCTCGATGAGCAGGCGATCGCGCAGTTGCGCCGGGACGGCGTGATCGATCGCATTGCAACGATGCGCAAGGCGGCATCATGACGGCGCTGCAAGGACTGCGGGTGGTCGAATGGGGCGACCTGATCTCGGCGGCCTATTGCACCAAGCTCCTGCAGGAGTTTGGCGCCGCCGTCGACAAGCTGGAACCTGCGACCGGTGACTCGGCGAGAGCTCACGGACCATTCCCGGGAGATGTTCCGGACCCGGAGGCATCCGGCATCTTCGTCTACCTCAACAGCGGCAAGCGAAGCATCGTGTGCGACCCGTCGACGCCTGGGGGAATGCAGTTGCTCGAGGAACTGCTGGAGCGGGCGGATGTGTTCGTCAGCAACCAGCCCCTGGCCTTGCGTCGGCACCTGCGGCTGGACCCGGCTACGCTGCGGGCTCGCTACCCCGGGCTCGTCGTGGTCAGCCTCACGCCCTTCGGCGACACCGGACCGAACGCCGAGGCTCCGGCCCAGGCGATCGACGCCTATGCAGTCAGCGGCACGGCTTGGGTCATCGGCGAGCCTGGGCGTCAGCCGTTGATCGTGCCACTGCTGCAGGCCGACTACCAGTGCGGCGCCCACGGCGCCGCAGCCACGCTGATGGCGCTGATCGCGCAACGCCGACATCGCCTGCGCCACGGGCCCCAGGCCACCGGAGGCGATTCGCCGCGGATCGCCGCAGCGCCGGGCGAGACCGTTGATATCGCGAGCGCCGACGTCTTTGCGGCTGCGGCCGGCACCAACGCCCAGATCTATCTCTTCTCGGGACTGCAGAAGTGGGCGCGATCCGGACGGAGAGCCTTCGCTTCCGGCGGGCCGTACCCATACGTGATCCTGCCGTGCAAGGACGGCGCCGTCTGCCTCATCGGGCGTGCGCGCCAGGAATGGGCCCGCTTCGTACAAGCCATGGGCGAGCCCCCCTGGACCCGCGAGCCGCGGTACCAGGACCTTCAGGCAATGGGCCGGGACTACCCGGACGAGGTCGACGGTTTGATCATGCCGTGGCTCGCGCAGCGCACACGCGCGGAACTGCTCGAACTGGCCGCACAGTTCGGCTTCCCGCTGGGACCCCTGCGCCACATGAGCGAGGTCGCCGCGTCGCCGCAGTTCGAGCATCGCGGCTACTTCAGGAGGATGCCGATAGGAGAGAGCCGAAGCGTCGAGGTCCCCGGCGTGCCGTGGAAAGTCGCCGGCCGGGAGCCGGCGAGGATGTTGCCGGCTCCCCGGCTGGGCGAGCATACGCGGCAGGTGCGCCAGGAGCTCGGCCTGTGCTCTCCGGAGAACATGCATGAGCAATGACAACGGCCGCCCCCTGGAACGATTCCGGGTGCTGGATTTCAGCTGGGTTTGGTCCGGCCCGTTGGTCACGTCGATCCTCGCGGAGTTCGGCGCCGAGGTCATCAAGGTCGAGCACGGCGCCCGCCTGGACAACTCCCGCCTGCGGGGCAAGCCGCTGCGAAACGGCGTGCCGGTGGAAGGCCCGAGTATCGAAACCGGCCCGTACTTCCACCAGACGAACCATGACAAGCTGAGCATCACCCTCAATCTCAAGTCCCCCGAAGCGCGTGTCTTGCTCGATCAGCTGGTGGGAATCAGCGATGTCCTGGTTGAGAATCTCAGCCCCGGCGCGCTCGGACGCGTGGGGCTCGGATACGAGCAGGTGGCCGTCCTGAATCCGCGCCTCATCTACCTGTCGATGTCGGCCGCCGGCCAGACCGGACCGCTGAGCGGCATGCGCGCGTACGCGCCGATCATGTCAAGTTACTGCGGCTTCGAGACTCTGGTCGGCTATCCGGACGAGCCGCCGATCGGCATGATGAACTTCGGCTACGGCGACCCCAACGCTGCCGTCCACGGCCTGGTGCCGCTGCTTGCCGCCATCTACGAGCGCGAGGCGAGCGGGAAGGGCCAGCACATCGACATGTCCCAGATCGAAGCCTTGTTGTCGGTGACCGCCGAACCGCTGATCGACTGGTTCATGAACCAGCGCGAGGGTGGTCCGACCGGCAACCGCCATCCGACCATGACGCCTCACGGCGTCTACGCCGCCGCAGGGGAAGACAGCTGGGTATCGATCGCAGTGGCCAGCGACCGGCAGTGGCAGTCGCTCGTGAACGCCATGGGCAGCCCCGCGTGGGCAACCGATGCTTCACTGGCGCAGGCCTCCGACCGCGCCCGGAAAGGCGTTGAAATCGACGGGAAGCTCGCATCCTGGGTGGCGGGAAAGACGCAGGAGGATCTGGTGCGCACCCTGCGGGCGGCAGGCGTTGCCTGCTCGCCAGTGCAGGACATCGCCGCGCAGCAGGATGATGCGCAATTCCTCGCGCGCGGCATCCGGCAGGAGGCTGTGCATCCGATCACCGGCACGGAGCAGTTGTATCGGACGCCGTGGTGCATGGATGCGAGCCCACCTCGGATCAGGGCCAGCGCGCCGATGCTCGGCCAGCATAACGACTACGTGTTCGGTACGCTGCTGGGCATGGATCAGCAGCGCATCGAGCAGCTGAAATCCGAGGGCGTCATCGCCTGATGGCGGGAGCGTGCTATGGCGGATGACAGCCTGAAAGACGCGGTTGCAGTTCTGACCGGCTCCTCGGCCGGTATCGCCCTCGAGATCGCCTGCCGGTTCGCAGAGGCAGGTGCCCGAGGCGTCATGCTGAACGGACGAGGCGCCAGAAGCGATGCACTCGCGACCCAGGCGATCGCTGCAGTCAAGGCCCGGGCTCCGGCTTGCGAGGTCGGCTTCCACACCGCAGACGCCACTGCCCCGGCGGAGGTCGGGCGTCTGATCGAGTCAGCGATCGCGACGTTCGGTCGCATCGACATCCTGGTGAACAGCGTCGGCGGCGGGCTTTCGCCCCGCCCCTTCACGGAAACGCCGCCGGCAGCGTTCACCGAGCTCGCCCATCGTCATCTGCTCAGCACTCTCCACGGCTGTCATGCAGTGCTGCCACACATGATCAGCCGCGGCACCGGCGTCATCCTCAACATGTCGTCGGATGCCGGCAAGGTGGCGACACCCGGCGAGACCGTGATCGGAGCGCTGAAAGCCGCGGTAATCATGTTCACCAGGACGCTTTCGCTCGAGGTTTCGCGATTCGGCATCCGCACGCATTGCATCACCCCTTCCATCGTGAGATCGACGCCGAACTACGACCGGCTGATGGCGGACGATTTCAGCAGGAAGCTCTTCGAGAAAGCGGAGGCCCGGGCGAGGCTGGGGGCAACGACGCCTGCGCACATCGCCGAGCTGGCGCTATTTCTCGCCAGCCCGGCGGCCGCGAACATGACCGGACAAGTCATCAGTGTGAACGGCGGCATATCGGCGGCTTAGAGGGCTTGCTGCCAACCGGCAGGAGTCGCCAGGACCGGTGCGGTCGGATGACCGCCGCGGCAACGATCGAGTTCTGGTCAGCGGGTTGCCGGCGCGTGCGGCGCCGGCAGGTGCGCAGCAGGCAGCTTCGTCCCCGGCATGGCGCCAGCAGGCATGTGGGCTTCGACCTCGTCGAGCACGACCTCCGGCTCATCGGCTTCCAGGTCCGACTCTCCGTTCAGCCGCTGGTGCATGCGCGCGACATCGAGGTCACCGGTCCATTTCGCCACCACGACGGTCGCGACACCGTTGCCGATCAGGTTGGTGAGCGCGCGTGCTTCGGACATGAAGCGGTCGATGCCCAGGATCAGGGCCAGGCCCGCCACCGGCACGTGGCCGATCGCCGACAGCGTCGCGGCCAGCACGATGAAGCCGCTGCCCGTCACCCCGGCAGCGCCCTTGGACGTCAGCAGCAGAACGAGCAGCAAGGTGATCTGCTGGGTGAGCGTCATCTGCGTGTTGGTGGCCTGGGCGATGAAGACGGCAGCCATGGTCAGGTAGATCGAGGTGCCGTCGAGGTTGAACGAATAGCCGGTCGGAACGACCAGGCCGACGACCGACTTGCGTGCCCCCAGGTTCTCGAGCTTGGCGATCATCCGTGGCAGCACCGACTCCGATGACGAGGTGCCGAGCACGATCAGCAGCTCTTCCTTGATGTACTTGATGAACTTCCAGATCGAGAAGCCGTGGAACCGGGCAATCGTTCCGAGGACGACGAAGATGAAGAACAGGCAGGTAGCGTAGAAGGTGGCCATCAGCGCCGCCAGCGAGAGCAGCGAGTCGATGCCATAGCGACCGATGGTGAACGCCATGGCGCCAAATGCGCCGAGGGGCGCCACCCTCATGATGTAGCCGACGATCGAGAACAGCACGTGGGAGAGCTTCTCGATGAAGTCGAACACCAGCGTGCCACGACCCCCGAACTTGTGCAGGGCGAACCCGAACATCACGGCGAACAGCAGCACTTGCAGGATCTCGCCCTTGGCAAACGCGTCGACGACCGTGTTCGGGATGATGTTCAACAGGAAGTCGACCGTGCCCTGCATCTGCCCGGGCTTCGTATAGGCAGCGATCCCCTTGGTGTCGAGCTGGCTGGCGTCGACGTTCATGCCCTCGCCCGGTCGGACCAGGTTGATGATCACCAGCCCGACGACCAGCGCGATCGAGCTCACGATCTCGAAATACAGCAGCGCGAGCCCGCCGGTCTTGCCGACCTTCTTCATGTCTTCCATCCCGGCGATGCCGACCACGACGGTGCAGAAGATGATCGGCGCGATGATCATCTTGATCAGCTTGATGAAGCCGTCGCCGAGGGGCTTCATGGCGGCGCCGGTCTCGGGGTAGAAGTGCCCGAGAAGGATGCCGATCAAGATCGCGGTAACTACCTGGAAGTACAGCGACCGGTAGAACGGTTTCTGGATCGGATCCTTGTCCATCGGAATCTCCGTTGGATTTGGCTACGCGGAGCGGGCCGAAGCGGATCGGGCCGGGGTCCCGGCTGAATGAGCCTGCCTGCCGTGAACGCGCGGGCATTGACGCCGGGCGAACGGTGGCAAAGAAAATCGATCAGGTCGCGGCGCGCGCGGCTGCATGCCACTTGCGAAAATCCGCACGTGCCGCCCGGTCGTTCGACGAGAAGCCGGACGACACCATGATTGTATCGCCTCGCCTTGGAACGGCGCCGGCGGGCGCGTCGGCGCCCGTCGGTCAAGCGGTCAAGCGGTCAAGCGGTCACGGCTTCCGCTTCCTCGGCCGCCGCCGGCGCCGGCGTGCGGATCAGGTAGTCGAACGCGGCCAATGCCGCCTTGGCGCCGTCGCCGGCGGCGATGACGCTCTGCTTGAAGGGCACGGTGGTGGCGTCACCCGCCGCGAACACGCCCGGCCGCGCCGTCTTGCCACGGGCATCCACCTCGATCTCGCCGAACTTCGACAGGTCGATGGCGCCCTTGAGGAACTCGGTGTTGGGCACCAGGCCGATCTGCACGAACACGCCCTCGAGCTCGAGCCGGCGGACTTCTCCCGACGCCCGCTCCTTGTAGACCAGGCCGTCGACCTTGCTGCCGTCGCCGGTCACCTCGGTGGTCTGGGCGTTGACGACGATGTCGACGTTCTTCAGGCTGCGCAGCTTGCGCTGCAGCACCGCGTCGGCGCGCAATTCGGGGGCGAATTCCACCAGGGTCACATGCGCCACGACGCCGGCCAGGTCGATGGCCGCCTCGACGCCGGAGTTGCCGCCGCCGATCACCGCCACCCGCTTGCCCTTGAAGAGCGGACCGTCGCAATGCGGGCAGTAGGCCACGCCACGGTTGCGGTACTCGCGCTCGCCGGGGACGTTGATTTCGCGCCAGCGCGCCCCGGTGGCCAGGATCACCGACCGGCTCCTGAGCACCGCGCCGCCGGCCAGCCGCACCTCGTGCAACCCGCCCGGCTCATCGGCTGCGACCAGCTCATCGGCGCGCTGCAGGTTCATGATGTCGACGTCGTAGGCCTTCACATGCTGCTCGAGGGCGGTCGCGAACTGCGGCCCTTCGGTATGCAGCACGGAGATGTAGTTCTCGATCCCCAGCGTATCCAGCACCTGGCCGCCGAAGCGCTCTGCCACCACGCCGGTGCGGATGCCCTTGCGCGCCGCATAGACCGCCGCCGCCGCGCCGGCCGGACCGCCGCCGACGATCAGCACATCGAATGCTTCCTTGGCATTGAGTTGCTGCGCCTTGCGCTCGCCGGCCTTGCTGTCGAGCCGCGCGAGGATCTCCTCGACGCTGGTCCGGCCCTGGCCGAACACCTCGCCGTTGAGGTAGGTGGTCGGCACCGCCATGATCTGGCGCTCCTCGACCTCGTCCTGGTAAAGGCCGCCGTCGATCGTCACCATCCGGATCTTCGGATTGATCACCGACATGACGTTGATCGCCTGGACCACGTCGGGACAGTTCTGGCAGGTCAGGGAGACGTAGGTCTCGAAGTCGTACTCGCCGTCGAGGTTGCGGATCTGCTCGATCACATCGGCATCCAGCTTGACCGGATGGCCACCGACCTGCAGCAGCGCGAGGACCAGGGAAGTGAACTCGTGGCCGAGCGGAATCGCGGCGAAGCGCACGCCGATGTCGCTGCCGGGACGGTTGATGGCGAACGACGGTTTGCGCGGGTCGGCATCCGGACGCTCGACATAGGCGATCTTGTCCGACAGGGACGCGATCTCCTGCAGGAGGCTGCGCATCTCACGGGATTTGGCGCCGTCATCCAGGGTCGCGACGAGCTCGATCGGCTGGCTGATCTTCTCGAGGTAGGCTTTCAGCTGGGTCTTGAGTTTCGCGTCCAACATGATGGTTCCCGATTTCGTGAGGTTTGCAGGCGTGATGGGACCCGCCGGGGCGGGCAGACCGCGCCCGACCGGTACCGTGCATCGCTTCTTGTTCAGGCCCGGCTGCGGCCGGACCTGGGATAGATCCGATTAATGGCGGGCGCCCTGGGTCCGGCAGCCCGCCGTCAGGATCCGGGACTCAGATCTTGCCGACCAGGTCCAGCGAGGGCGTCAGCGTCTCTTCGCCTTCGCTCCACTTGGCGGGGCAGACCTCGCCCGGGTGGGCGGCGACGTATTGCGCAGCCTTCACCTTGCGAAGCAGCTCCGACGCGTCACGGCCGATGCCGTTGTCGTGGATCTCGCACAGCTTGATCTGGCCTTCGGGGTTGATCACGAAGGTGCCGCGCAGCGCCAGGCCTTCTTCCTCGATCAGTACGTCGAAGTTGCGGGCCAGCTTGGCCGTGGGGTCGCCGATCATCGTGTACTTCACCTTGCCGATGGCCGGCGAGGTGTCGTGCCATGCCTTGTGGGCGAAATGCGTGTCGGTCGAAACGCTGTAGATCTCGACGCCGAGCTTCTTGAACTCGTCGTAGTTGTCGGCGAGGTCTTCCAGTTCGGTGGGGCAGACGAAGGTGAAGTCGGCCGGGTAGAACACGACCACCGACCACTTGCCCTTCAAGGTCTGGTCGCTCACCTCGATGAACTTGCCGTCCTTGTAGGCGTTGGCTTTGAAGGGTTGGATCACGGTGTTGATCAGGGACATGTGTCGTTTCCTGTGTTGGTTGGAGGTTGTGGAAAAGCGGTTGGTGAAACGAATGATGCCTTGCACCATCCAATTCGTAAAATGAATTAAATCAATGCCAAGAATCGACTTGGCCTATCGGGGTGGCTTGGATACCCGCTGGAGAACCCAGCCGGGCGACAGGACGCTGATGCCGCAAGGACCGAACCCAGCCGGGAGCGATTGGTCCGGCCAATCAAATTAAATGGGGACGAATCTCCTCGATCCAAGCGCTGCGCCCGCCGGTACAGTGCCACCTGGCGGCTTGCCCGCCCTATCATGGCAGGCGTGTTCGGTGGCCGATTCGCGTGGACCGGGAGCGCCGGCGCATCCCACAGGAGTTGCCGATGGAAGATTGGCTGCGCGATTGCTGGTACGTGATCGCCTGGGACCACGAGATTCCCGCCGCTGATTCGCCCGCACTCTTCAGCCGGGTGGTGCTCAACGAGCCGGTGCTCGTTTATCGCAAAGCCGACGGCGGGCTGGTCGCCCTGGAAGATCGCTGCTGCCATCGGCTCGCGCCGTTGTCGGTGGGGCGTCGCGAGGGAGACTGCGTTCGATGCGGCTACCACGGGCTCAAGTTCGATCCCGGAGGCCGCTGCGTCGAGGCGCCCGGCATCGCTGTCGTTCCGGAAAAAGCGCGTGTGCGCACTTATCCGGTCGCAGTCAAGAACCGCTGGGTCTTCATCTGGCCGGGTGATCCGGCGCGGGCGGATCCGGCGCTGCTGCCGGACAACTTCTCCAACGACCATCCCGACTGGCGCCACAAGCCAGGCTACCTGCATTACGACACGCCGTACCTCCTCATCTGCGACAACCTGCTGGACTTCTCGCACCTGAGCTATGTCCATGAGCGGACGCTTGGCGGTTCCACCCGGATCGCCCAGGCACCGGCGGTCATCGAGAAGGTCCCCGGCGGCAACGACGAGTGGCCGCAAGCCGGAATCCGCGTCACCCGCCACGTGGCCGACGTGCCGCCGCCGGCGTACTACCAGCGCTTCCGGCGTTTCGACACCAATATCGACCGCTGGTTCATCTACGATTTCCTGCTGCCGGGTACGCTGCTGATGCAGTCGGGCGGCCGCCCGACCGGCGACACCTCCGACGATCCCGGGCACACGGTCCAATTGCACAGTTGCCAGACCCTGACTCCCGAGACCAAGGCCTCCACCCACTACTTCTTTCAGCAGTCCCATCGCCGGGGCGCGCTCGACGAGGCGGCGGCACAGGCGATGACCGAGTCGATCTACGGCAGCATCGTCACCGCCTTCGAGGAGGACCGGGCGATGATCGGGGCCCAGTACCGGAACCTGCTGCTCGACCCGGCGGCGCCGATGTTGCCGCTGGCGATGGACGCTGCCCTGGTGCAGTTCCGCCGGCTCCTCCAGGCGCGGATCGCGCGGGAGCGAGCCGCGGCCGGGGCGGCAGAGACCGCCTGAAACGGCGCCGCGACCCCAACAGGAGACTCCCATGACTCGTACTGTCCTGGCTACCGTCGCCGGCGCATGGCTGGCCGTGGCGGCGCTCGCGGTTCCTGCTGCAGTCACGGCCCAGTCGTATCCCGCCAAGTCGGTGCGGATCGTGGTGCCGTACCCGGCTGGCGGGGCGACCGACTATGTCACCCGCCTGATCGGCGAGCGGCTGTCCAAGTCCCTGGGTCAGCCGGTGATCGTCGAGAACAAGTCCGGCGCCGCCGGCGCCATCGGTGTCTCCGAGGTGGCGCGGGCCGAGCCTGACGGCCATACGATCCTTGTCACCATCAACGATCCGTTGGTGAACAACACCGCGTTGTTCAAGAAGCTGCCGTACGATCCGCGCAAGGACCTGGTGTTCGTGGCCCAGATCCTGCGCAGCCCGGCACTGATCTCCGCCAGTGCCGGGGCCGGCGTCGCCGATTTCGCCGCCTTGCGCGCGAAGATCGCGCAGGGCGCGAAGCTGACCTACGCGTCCTGGGGGATCGGCGGACTCGGGCACCTGGCCGGCGAGTCGCTGAACCGCGAGCTGAAGGCCGGAATGGTCCACGTGCCCCAGCGCGGCGAGGGACCGGTGGTCCAGGACCTGCTGAGCAACACGGTGACAATCGGGCTTTCCAGCGTCGCGACGGCGCTGCAGCATGTGGCGGCCGGCAAGATCGTGCCGCTCGCGATGATGGGCAGCGAACGCTCCACGGCGCTGCCGCAGGTGCCGACCCTGCGGGAGCTCGGTTTCACCGACCCGATCTACCTGACGAGCGTCTGGATGGCGGCCTTGGTGCCATCCGGAACGCCGCCGGCGGTCGTCGCGAAGCTCTCCCAGGAGATCAGGGCCATCGCCCAAGGAGAGGAGGTCCGCAGGGCGCTGATCGACCGCGGCTTCGAGATGCTGGTGACCACGCCCGAACAGGCGCGGACGAACTATGCCGCCGAATTCCAGGTGATCACGGACCGGATCCGTGAGCTGGGGATCGAGCCGCAGTGACACTCGATCCGATGGCGTGGCCGGCGGCGGGCGGCGCAGACCCGTCGCCGGGCCTCAGGGAAAGCGGCCGCCCGCCTACTTGAGATCGCCCGCCAGACTGGCCAGGGTCTCCGGGGCGATGTTGACGTGGGCCGGGTAGTTGGTGTGGTCGCACCCTACCTTGACGCTCGCGCCCGCCAGAACGGCACGCTTGGCCGCCCCCGAGAACTCGAAGCGCACGAAGTGCACGGCGGATGTCTTCTCCTCGTTCTCGCGATCGAGGTCCTCGTCAGCGATGGCGTAGACGCGCGGGTAGCCCTCGACCTCGATGAACAGCCGGTCCTCGATGCCGATCAGCCGGCGCAATTCCCTGCGCCGCTCGTTCGGATCGGGGAATTCGATCAGCACCGTCGCCTTCCAGTTGCTGCCGTCCGGCACCAGCGGCGCATAAGCGTCGATCTCGTCCTGGATGCCCTGTTCCTCGAAGATCTTCTCGATGCGCAGCATCTCCTGGATCTGGATGCGCACCGTCTGCTCGTCCTCGAACTGCAGGTTCAGGTGCTCGCCCAGCCGCACGCTGCGCAGGCGGCGGTGGGCGATCTGCTGCGCCTTGTTGGTCTTGCGGAACTTGGCGTAGGCCTCCAGGGTCATCAGGCTGTCGGGGGTGATCGCCATGGCTTGCTCCTTCTATCCGCCCCTTGCTCAGTCGAGGCCGTAGGCGAGCCGCACCAGGCTCAGCGGATGGCTCAACGCCTTGGCCGGCTTACCCGCCTGCTCCATGCCCTGCGCGATGTGATGGCCGGCAAGCGCGCAGTCGCTGCTGATCCAGTCGGGGTCGTCCTTGGCCATCGACTTGAACACCGGGCGGCCGATCTTCATCGCTGCCGGATGGGTCTTCCTCTTCACCCCGTAGGTGCCGGCGTGACCGGAGCAGCGCTCGACGGTATTGAGCGACAGCGGCGCGGTCTGCGCGATCAGCTTGAACATCTCCTCGGTCTTGCGGCCGATCTTCTGCACCCGGCCGTGGCACGGGATGTGGTAGCTGACCTTGCCCAGCGCGGTCTTGAAGTCGAGCTTGAGCAGGCCATCCTTGTGACGCGCCACCAGGTACTCGAAAGGATCGAACATGGCCGCCTTGACCGCCTCGGTGTCCGCGCATTCCGGGAACATCAGCGGCAACTCCTGCTTGAACATCAGCGTGCAGCTCGGGATGGCGCTGAGGATTGCGTAGCCCTCGCGCGCATAGCGCGCCAGCGCCGGGATGTTGGCTTCCTTGTGCCTGGCCACCGCGTCGAGGTCTCCGAGCTCGAGCTTGGGCATGCCGCAGCAGCGCTCCTTCTGGACGATCACGTACGGGACGGCGTTGTGCTCCAGCACCTTGAGCAGGTCATGGCCGATGCCGGGCTCGTTGTAGTTGACGTAGCAGGTGGAGAAGATCGCCACCTTGCCCGGCGTGCGTTCGCCATCGATCACGGTTTCGGCGCGACCCTGCTTCGGCGCGCTCCAGCGAAAGCGCTTGCCGGCAAGCTCAGGCATCCAGGCGTCCGGATGGACGCCCAGCGCCTTGTCCATCACCTTGCGCATCGGCCGGCTGCGGTTGACGGCGTTGACTGCCTGCACAACCACCGGAATCCCGGCGAACTGGCCATGGACGTCGGTGGAGGCAAGAAACTTTTCGCCGGCGCCGACCTCGCCCTTGCGATGCTTGATCGCCTTGGCGCGCAGCATCAGGTGCGGGAAGTCGAGGTTCCACGGATGCGGCGGCACGTACGGACACTTGGTCATGTAGCAGAGGTCGCAGAGGTAGCACTGGTCGACCACCTCCCAGTAATCCTTCTTCGCGACCGCATGCACTTCGCCGTCGGCGGTCGCGTCGACGAGATCGAAGAGCGTGGGAAACGACTGGCACAGGCTCACGCAGCGGCGGCAGCCATGGCAGATGTCGAAGACGCGTTCCATTTCGGCGAACGCCGCCGCTTCATCGTAGAAGCCTGGATCGCGCCATTCGATCGGATGGCGCGTCGGCGCCTGGAGATTACCCTCCTGGCTCATCGGGAGTGCTCCTGGGAGATGGGGGCATGCACGCGCGGGCTCCGCCGACCAGTCGGCGAAGCCCGCGAACCAGGCACCTGCCGCGCGGGATGCGGGCTGGAATGCGGGGCTAGTCGGCCAGGGCGTCCAGCGCCTTCTGGTAGCGATTGGCGTGCGACCGCTCGGCCTTCGCCAGCGTCTCGAACCAGTCGGCGATCTCGTCGTGGCCTTCGTCGCGCGCGGTCTTGGCCATGCCAGGGTACATGTCGGTGTACTCGTGGGTCTCGCCCGCGACCGCTGCCATCAGGTTCTGGCGGCTGTTGCCGATGGGCAGGCCGGTGGCCGGATCACCGACTTCCTCCAGGAACTCCAGGTGGCCGTGCGCATGGCCGGTCTCGCCCTCCGCGGTGGACCGGAACAGCGCCGCGACGTCGTTCTGGCCTTCGATGTCCGCCTTGTTGGCGAAGTAGAGATAGCGACGGTTGGCCTGCGATTCGCCGGCGAACGCATCCTTCAGGTTCTGCTCGGTCTTCGATCCCTTCAAGCTCATGATCCCTTCCTCTCGTTGTAAACCGTCGCCGGCGAGCGCTGGCGACGCCCCGTGACCACCGGGCATCCGCGGTCGGCGACTGCTGACCTGCCACCGTAGCAAATCGGCGCGCGTGCCGCCAATGCAAAAGATCAATGCAGCCGATAGGCGGAAGGCATCGCGGGCAGACTGCTCAGTCCTGCAGCGACTGCCACATCTCCATGTCGCGCTCGGCCGTCCAGATCCGCGGGTTCTTGATGCCGTTGGCCTCGTCGTAGGCGCGCGAGACGTCGAAGGGCAGGCAGTGCTCGTAGATGAAGACGTGCCCGAACACCGGATCCATCACCTTGCGCGTGTCGTCGAACACCTGCCTCAGCGTCTTGCCGGCCGCGACGCCGGCCTTGGCCGTCTGGTAGAGATCGGTGACCCACTTCTTGGTGTAGTCGATGCCCTTGTTGACATCGGCCGGATTCTCCAGCGCCGGGCCGCGGCCCGGTACCAGCTTCTCCGCGCCCAGCGCCCGCAGCGCTTCCAGCGTGGCCGGCCATTCCTCGAGCTGCGCATCGCCGGTGTAGACCCCGGCGTTGTATTCCACCAGGTCGCCGGAGAAGCAGATCTTCTGCGACGGAATCCAGGCGATGGCATCGCCCCGGGTGTGGCCGGGCCCGATGTGCTTGAGCTGCACCTCGAGCTTGCCGAGGTGCAAGGTCATGCCGCTATCGAAGGTGATCTCGGGCCAGGTGAGGCCGGGAATCGACTCCACCGCCTGGAACAGCCGCGGAAAGCGCTCGATCTCGCTCTTCATGTCGGCGGCGCCGCGCTCCTTGATCAACTCGTGGGTGCCGCGGCTGGCGATCACCGCCTGGGCGCCTTCCTTGAAGTAGGCCGACGCGCCGAGCACCCGCACCGCGTGGTAGTGGGTCAGCATCACGTACTTGATCGGCTTGTTGGTGACCTCGCGGATGCGCGCGATCAGGTCCTGGGCCATCACCGGCGTCGCAGTCGTGTCGATGACCATGCAGCAGTCATCGCCGATGATCACGCCGGAATTCGGATCGCCTTCCGCCGTGTACGCGTAGGCGTTGTCGGAGAGCTTGGTGAAGGTGATCTTCTTGGCCGTCATGTCGGCCTTGGAAGCGAATGTCGCGCTCATGCGGGGTCTCCTGCGGGTCTTCCGATGCGGTTCATGTTACCCGAGTCGCCCTCGCCGGCCGCGGGCCCGCACTGACGGCGCCGTGGCCTCGGCGCGCCGGCAAGCCCGGCAGGACGGCCGGCACTGGGGCTCAGCGCGCCGGCTTGAAGATCCTGCGGTACTGGACGAAGCCGCTACGGTCGGCAACCTTGTCGTAGAGCTTCATCGCATCGGTGTTGGTCTCGTGGGTAAGCCACCAGACCCGCGAGCAGCCCATCTCCGCAGCCCGCTCGTAGACATGCTCGATCAGGGCACGGCCGATGCCCTTGCCGCGCAGGGACTGGTCCACGAACAGGTCCTGCAGGTAGCAGTAGTTGCCGGTGGTCCAGGTGCTGCGGTGGCTCAGGTAGTTGACGATGCCGACCGGCTTGTTGCCGATCTCCGCGACCGCGCACCACATCGCTTCGGCGTCGTTCATGAGCCGCTGCCAGGTCATGGCGGTGGTCGGTTCGTCGATATCGACCTTGTAGAAGGCCTGGTAGCCGAGCCACAACTCGCGCCAGGCTTGATAGTCGGCGGGCGTGGCGAGCCGGATGACCGCCTGTTCGTGGGGCTGATCCTGCATCGGGGCGTGCGCGGTGCGCTCTCCAGGTCACTTGAAGCTGATGTTCGCATCTTTGACGACCTTCGCCCAGCGCGCCAGGTCGTCGCGGATCACGCTGGCGAACTGCTCCGGGCTGTCGCCGACGGGCTCGGCGCCGAGCGTCTCGAGCCGCTCGCGGATCTGCGGCGACTGCAGGATCCGGATCAGCTCGCCATGGAGCCGGCGCACGATCGGCTCGGGCGTGCCCCGGGGGGCCACGATGCCATACCAGGACGACACGTCGAACCCGGCGACGCCAGGCACGCCCGATTCCGCGACCGTCGCCACCTGCGGTGCGCCGCCGACCCGCTTGCTGGAGGTGACCGCGACTGCCTTGAGGCGGCCGTCCTTGAGGAACGGCCCGGCGGTGGCGAGCGCCGTCACCAGCAACGGCACCTGGCCCGCCACCACGTCGGTGATGGCCTGGCCGCCGCCCTTGTAGGCGACATGGCTCATCTTCAGGCCCGATTGGGCCTTCAGCAGCTCGCCCGCCAGATGGCCCATGCTGCCGGGACCCGCCGATGCGAAGAACAGGCTGGCGGCGTCGCTCTTGCCCAGCGCGATCAGCTCGGCGGCGGAATCGGCCTTGAGCGACGGATGGGCCACGATGATCAACGGCACCAGCGCCACCCGCGAGATCGGTGCGAAGTCGCGTGCCGGGTCGAACGGCAGGCTGGGATACATGCTGGGATTGATGATCATCGTCCCGTCGGCCACCAGCAGCAGGGTATAGCCGTCCGGCGCTGCCTTGGCCACGAGGTCGCTGCCGATGTTGCCGTTGGCACCCGGACGGTTGTCGATCACCACCTGCTGGCCGAGCGCCTCGCCGAGATGCTGCCCGATCAGCCGCGCCAGCACGTCGCTGGTGCCGCCGACGGCGAACGGCACCACCATCCTGACCTGGCGCTCGGGATAGGCAGCGCCGCCGCCGGAGGCGTTGGCCTGCGCCTGCGCCATCGTCGGCAGCGTCGCGAAGGCGAGGCCGGCGACGATGGCCCGGAACCGGGCGGCAACTCCCCGGCCGGGGCTGTCCGCAGGACGATGCAACGCACGATGCACTCCGGCTCGAAGCATGGTTCCGTCTCCTCTTTCGTTGTCGGCGGGTCGGTCCGGGACGCAAGCCGGTCCGCGAGGGAGCTTACCCCGGAGCCGCCGGCATCTTCAATCGATGTTTCCGGCCGGGCGAGGCGGCCGCGGCATGCTAGTCTCGCCGTTTCGGCAACCCGGCTTGCCGCCCGCCTCGGAGAACCAACATGCCTGCCCTGCTTCCGGACGTCGATCCCGACGGACTGCTCGAGTATTCGGTCGTCTACACCGATCGCGCACTCAACCACATGTCGCGCCGCTTCCAGGCCGTCATGAGGGACATCTCGGCGGTGCTCAAGTCCGTCTATCGCGCGCACTCGGCCATCGTCGTGCCGGGCAGCGGCACCTTCGGCATGGAGGCGGTGGCGCGCCAGTTCGCCACCGGCAGCAAGGTGCTGGTGGTGCGCAACGGCTGGTTCAGCTATCGCTGGTCGCAGATCTTCGAGATGGGCGGCGTCACCGCCGAGACGGTGGTGCTGAAGGCTCGTCCGGTGGCCGGCGAACGCCAGGCGCCATTCGCACCGGCCCCGATCGAGGAAGTGGTCGCGGCCATTCGCCGGCACAAGCCGGCAGTGGTGTTCGCCCCGCATGTGGAAACCGCCTCCGGCATGATCCTGCCCGACGACTACCTGCGCGGCGTGGCCGCCGCCGTGCACGAGGGCGGCGGCCTGTTCGTGCTCGATTGCGTGGCCTCCGGCACCATCTGGGTGGACATGGAGGCGGTCGGCGTCGATGTGCTGATCAGTGCGCCGCAGAAAGGCTGGAGCTCGTCGCCCTGCTGCGGCCTGGTGATGCTCGGTCGGCAGGCGCGCGAGCGTATCGAGAGCACCACCAGCACCAGCTATTCCTGCGACCTGCGCAAGTGGCTGCAGATCATGGAAGCCTACGAGAAGGGCGGCCATCTCTACCATGCGACGCTGCCCACGGATGCGCTGGCGACGCTGCGCGACGTGATGAAGGAAACCGAAGCCTACGGCTTCGACAAGGTCAAGGCGGAGCAGCAGCAACTGGGCGACCAGGTCCGCGCGCTGCTCGCCGAGCGCGGCTTTCGCAGCGTGGCTGCCCGCGGCTTCGAGGCCCCCGGCGTGGTCGTCAGCTACACCGATGATCCGGACATCCAGTCCGGCAAGAAGTTCGCCGAGGTCGGCCTGCAGACCGCCGCCGGTGTGCCGCTGCAATGCGACGAGCCGGCGGATTTCCGGACCTTCCGCATCGGCCTGTTCGGCCTCGAGAAGCTGCACAACGTCGACCGGACGGTGAAGTCGCTGCGCGAGGCGCTGGACCGGATCGGTTGAGCGGCGCGGTCGGCCGCCGCCGCGCCCGGCCCGGCTACCGCTCCTTCTCCAGCAGCTTGTCCACCATCCCGGCCGGCACCTGCGCGTAGTGGTCGAATTCCATCGTGTAGGTGCCGCGACCGCTGGTGGCTGAGCGCAGGAAGTTGATGTAGCCGAACATTTCGGCCAGCGGCACCAGGCCCTGCACGTAGGCCTGCGGTCCCTTCTGGCCCTGGTCGGTGACCTGGCCGCGGCGCCGGTTGATGTCGCCGATCACGTCGCCGAGGTAGCTGGCTTCGGTGACCACTTCCACCTTCATGATCGGCTCGAGCAGCTTCGGCTTGCTCGCCTTGTGCGCTTCGCGGAAGCAGTGGCGGCCGGCGATCTCGAACGCAAGCGCCGAGCTGTCGACGTCGTGGAACTTGCCGTCCACCAGCCGCGCCCGGAAGTCCACCACCTCGTAGCCGGCCACCTGGCCGATCCGGCTTTCCGTGCGGATCGCATGCTCGACCGCCGGGATGAACTCGCGCGGGATCCGTCCGCCGACGATCTGGTCCTTGAACTCGATGCCGCTGCCCTGCTCGAGCGGCTCGAACACCATCTTCACCTCGGCGAACTGGCCGGAGCCGCCGGTCTGCTTCTTGTGGGTGTAGATGCGCTCGACCGGCATGCCGAAGGCTTCGCGGAAGCTCACCTTCGGCTTGCCCATGTTGGCCTCGACCCCGAGCTCGGTGCGCATGCGGTCGACGGTGATTTCCAGGTGCAGCTCGCCCATGCCGCGCAGCACCGTCTGGCCGGTCTCCTGGTCGACCTCGAGCCGCAGCGACGGATCGGCGCGCGCCATCTTGATCAGTGCCGCGGTCATCCGGTCGACGTCGTCGCGCGCCTTGGGCTCGATCGACACGCTGATCACCGGGTCCGGGAAGCGCAGGCGCTCGAGCAGCGCCGGATGGTCCGGATCGCACAGCGAGTCGCCGGTCTCGGTGTCCTTGAGCGACACGAAGGCGCAGATGTCGCCGGCGCGCGCTTCCTCGATGTCCTTGACGTGGTTGGCCTGGACTTCCACGATGCGCCCGACGCGCTCCTTGCGGCCGCGGGTGACGTTGAGCAGGCTGTCGCCCTTCTTCACGACCCCGGAGTACATCCGGATGAAGGTCAGGCTGCCGAACTGGTCGTTGATGATCTTGAAGGCCAGCGCCCGGACGGGCGCATCGTCGCGGATCTCCTGCTCGCCGACGGTCTTGCCGTCCGGGTCGACCAGGTGGATGCCGCCGCTTTCACCGGGGTAGGGCAGGTAATCCACCACCGCGTCGAGCAGCTGCTGCACGCCCTTGTTCTTGAACGACGAGCCGCACAGCACCGGCACCAGCTCGCCGCTGACCGTGCCCTTGCGGATGCATCGCTGCAACGTCGCCTGGTCGAACTCGCCGGTTTCGACGAACGACAGGAAGGCCTCGTCGTCCTGCGCCAGGGCCGTCTCCAGCATCTCCTGCCGCAACCGGGGCACCTGCCGGATCCAGTCGTTGTCGCGGCTGGCCGAGAAGCTGAAGCGCGCCTCGAGCGCCTCGAGCGGCACCGTCTCCCACGGGCTGTCCTTGTCTTCGCCGCTGAAAACGTAGGCGGCGCCGGCAACGAGATCGATCATGCCGACGAACTCGTCATGACTGCCCAATGGGACGTGGCAGACCAGCGCGTTGGCCCCGAGGCGCTCGCGGATGCCGGTCAGGCAGTGGCCGAAGTTGGCGCCCATCCGGTCCATCTTGTTCACGTAGCACAGCCGCGAGACGTTGTACTGGTTGGCGAGCCGCCAGTTGGTCTCGGTCTGCGGCTCGACCCCGGCGACGCCGTCGAACACCACCACCGCGCCGTCGAGCACCCGCAGGCTGCGATTGACCTCGATGGTGAAGTCGACGTGCCCGGGCGTGTCGATCAGGTTGATCTGGTGTCCCTTCCACTCGGTGGAGACCGCCGCGCTCTGGATC
This sequence comes from Pseudomonadota bacterium, assembly GCA_023441105.1. Next base: position 35,028 of record JAEZQX010000413.1, read on the forward strand.
GTGATCCCGCGCTTGCGCTCCTGCTCCATGTAGTCGGTGGTGGTGCTGCCCTTGCCATCCTTGGTGTCGTGCACCTCGATCATCTGGTGCTTGCGACCGGTGTAGTACAGGATGCGCTCGGTGGTCGTGGTCTTGCCGGCGTCGATGTGGGCAATGATGCCGATGTTGCGGTAGCGCGCGAGATCTTTCTGCCTGGACATGAGTTGCCTTCAGGAGCGTCGAAATGCGTTTACCTGCAAAGGCAGCTCTCGGCGCTCGGCAGGATAGGCGTGCACGGTATCTTATACCTGCTTGCACCCGCCTTGCCGCGGCGACGCAATCAGCACCAGCGCCGCGGCCGTACGGGTCACGTGCCGGCGAAGTCGACGTCGGCCGACGTCGTCACCTTGCAGAACCGGGTGAGACTCTGGATCGAGTTGGCGTGTTCGGTGGCCGAGGGCGATGCGCAGCAGTCCTCGAGCACGAACATCTCGAAGTCCCGATCGTGACCGTCGCGGACGGTGGCCTGGACGACGGCCTGGGTCGATACGCCGGAGCAGTAGATGCGACGGATGCCCAGCGCTGAAAGCTGGGCCATCAGGGTCGTCGCATAGAAGGGACTGACCCGGTGCTTGATGATCTGCAGGTCTTCCGGCGCCGGAGCCAGGTCGGCATGGATCTCCGCACCACGGGCGCCGAGCTTGAAGAGGCCCATCTTCGGCGCCCCGGAGAACACCGGCGACCCGGTCGGGCACTCGCGGTAGTCGGGCGAGAAGCCGACCCGGACGAAACCGATCCGCACACCGGCGGCACGGGCCTTGGCGATCGCTGCCGCGGTCTTGGCAATGATGCCGCGATCGCGAACCTGCTCGCCGAGCGGCGACTTGCCGTTGGGCCCGTCGTCCGCGACGAGATCGTTCTGCATGTCGAGCACGAGATAGAGCGCGTGAGTGGTCATTGCTGTCCTTGGAAGGTTAAGACGAGTGACGTAAGCGGGCGGCCGAGGCGCTCGTCCCGTGGTGGCTGAAGGTGCGGCTACAACGCGTAGCCGATCCGGCTGCCCGCCGCCGTCGCGGCCATCAGCGTGCCGGGAACGAGGCAGTCTCCGATCCGCTCGACACCGAGCCCCATCGCCTCGAGGGGCGCGGCCAACGCGTCGTCTGGACTGCGGGGTGTCGCATAGGCCGCGAACGCGACATCGTCGATCGGCTGCGGGTCACCGCCGAAGACGCTGACGATTTCGAATCGCCCGGTGTCCTCGAAATCGGCGGCAATCCGAAGTTCACAGAGCGTGCGGACATCGATGCCCAGGTGATGCAGGCGCCGCTGGATGCCCTGGCGAGCGACCAGGGGAACGTCCTGCGCAGCCGACTCGCGCGGCGTGACGAGCACGACCCGATCGAAGCGCGACGCGAGCAGCTCGATCGACGCATAGACGGCCTCCGTGTGGTCCATGTCGAGGAGAATGGCGGTACCCGGGGTCCGGCCATGGCTGCGCAGCAGGTCGGGAAGGGCGCTGCGCAGATCCGGGATCAGCCCCTCCTCCCGCAACGAGGCCGGCAAAGTCGGAGGCCAGATCATCGTGGAACCGGTGGCAAGCACGACGCGATCGGGCTGCAACCCGGCTACGAGCGCCGGGGTTGCCTCGGTATCCAAGAGGAAGCGAACGCCGGCCCGCCTTGCCGCTTCGACCTGGTAGTCGTAGACGCTGCTGATGGATTCGCTGCCGGGAAGGCGGGCATGCCATCGGGCCTTTCCGCCAGGTTCCGGTGAGCGCCCGATCAGCGTGACGTCGTGGCCGCGTGCCGCGGCGACCCAGGCCGTTTCCAGGCCGGCCACCCCGCTGCCTACGATAGCGATGCGCCTGCGCTCGGGCGCCGGCGCAGCCGGCCCGGCGAGCTCATCGGCTTCGGCAACCCGTGGGTTGTTGTCGCAGCCCAGCGGCAGGTGATTGATCACCCGCTGCCAGCAGGCATTGCCGCTGACGCAATAGCGGATGTCGCGCGCACGCCCGGCCTGCGCCTTCCTCGGCCATGCGGGGTCGGTGATCAGCGGTCGTCCCAGCGCCACGAGATCGGCATGCCCTTGAGCGATGATGCCATCCGCTTCCGAGGGATCGGTGATTCGCCCGACCGCCATCAGCCGCACCTCCGGCACGGCCTTGCGGAACGCCTTGACGAGGGGAAGGAACGGTACCCGCGGAAAGTGATCGTCCGGGATGTGCAGGTCCAGGGAGCGATGGTGCGAGCCCTGCGCCAGGCAGATATAGTCGACGGCCGCCAGGTCGGCCAACGTGCGCCCGATCCGGCAAGCGCGCGTGATGTCGATGCCACCGGCGACGCCGTCGTCGCCCGGCATCTTGACGCCGAGAATGAAGTCCGCGCCGCAGCTCGAGCGGATGGCCTGCACCAGTTCGGTCACGATCCGCATCCGACCGTCGTGGTCGCCGCCGTAGCGGTCCTCGCGGATGTTCGACAGCGGCGACATGAACTGGTGGAAGATGTGGCCGTGGCCAGCGGAAAGCTCGACCCCGCTGAAGCCGCACCGCTTCAGCCGGGCAGCGGTCGCGGCGAAGTCATCGACCAGGCGGGCGACCTCGTCGGTCGACAGCACCCGCGGGACAGTCCAGCTGAGGTCGTCCGGCAGGGCCGACGGACCGATGGCCGCGAGATTGCGACCGGGGATGTGGCGACCACGGCCCGCATCCTGGATCTGGCCGAGCAGACGGCAGCCTGTCGATTCAACGGCTTCCGCCCATCGTGCGAGGCCCTCGATCTCGGCGTCGTCGTAGGCGCGAGGCCTTGACGGCTGGGTCTGGTGGGGGGCGCAGGCCATCGGCTCGGTGACGACCATCGCCGCACCGCCGGCGCCGCGATTCGCGTAATAGCGGATCTGGCGCTCGGTGACCCGTTGCCGATCGGCCATGATCGTGGACATCGACGCGTGCACCACCCGGTTGCGCAGCGTCTTGCCAGCCAGGGTGATCCGCTGGAACAGCGCCGGATAGGGAGTTGCCGCCCGCTGGGCGACCTGTTCGTTCATTGCGATTTCACTCGGCGTCGACCTCGATCGCTCATTCGGGACGCAGGCCTGCCTGCCGGGCAACCGCGGTCCACTTGCGTCCTTCGCTCTCGAAGAACTGCGCGAACTGCGCGGGCGTGTTCGGCATCGGTGTGGCGTTCAGGGCCTCGAGCCGCGCGCGGATTGCCCCGGACTCCAGGGCCCGATTCACTGCGCCATTCAGCGTGCGGACCGCGACGTCCGGCATGCCAGCCGGGCCCATCAGGCCCCACCACACGGCCACGTCCATGCTGTCGACGCCCGCCTCGGACATCGTCGGGACATCGGCAAGCGCCGAGATCCGCTTCGTCGACGTCACTCCCAGAGCCCGGATCCGGCCGGATGCCACCATCGGGATCACGTTGACCGGATTGGTGAAGACCGCGGTGATCCGGCCGCCGATGACGTCGTTCATCGCCGCCGGCCCGCCCTTGTACGCAACCGTCGTGATGTCGATTCCGGCTCGGGTCCGGAAGAGCTCTGCGGCGAGGTGCTCGGACGTGGTCCCGACCCCGCCGTGGCCGAACGTGGTGGTGCCCGGCTTGGACTTCGCGGCCGAGACCAGGCTGGCCACGTCCTTGTACGGCGAATCGGCCGCGACGACCAGCACGGCGGGCGCTGCGCCGATCATCGCCACCGGCGTCAGATCCTTGTCGGGGTCGTAGCTGAGGTTTGCGAAAAGCGCCTTGGCCACCGTCGTGGCGCCACCGCCGACGACCAGCGTGTGACCGTCCGGCGTCGACCGTGCGACATGGGTGGTGGCGAGATTGCCACCCGCGCCCGGCTTGTTCTCGACCAGCACCTGCTGGCCGAGCTGCCTGCCGAGATCCTCGGCGAGCGATCGGGCGACGATGTCGACCGCACCCCCGGGAGCATAGGGCACGATGATCCAGATTGGCTTGGTCGGCCAGGTCTGGGCGCGCAGGGCGGGAACGGCGGCGGTCGTTGCGGTGACAGCTGCCGCAGCAAGCCAGCGACGCCGGTCGTGATGAATGGGATGCATCGAAGTGTCTCCGGTTGATTGGTGGTTATCGGGCCAGGCGGCCGGTTCGAATCAGGTAGTCGCGCTCGAGATCGGCCCGTCGCTGCACTTCGCGGGCAACGGCTGCGGGCGTATCCAGGCTGCGGTCGAGGGTGCCGCCCTGGACTGCCAGCTCCCGGCCGAACTCGGGGTCGTCGAGCGCGCGCCCGAGACCTTCGGCGAGCCAGCGCTTGCGGTTCTCGGGAACACCGCCTGGCACGGCGGCAAACCGGAAGGCGTCCCAGAGGATGTCGTCGGTACCGAGCACCTCGTTGAAGGTCGGCACGTCCGGCAGCGTCGGCAGCCGGCGCGCGCTGCTCACTGCGAGCACCGAAACCTTGCCTGCTTCGAGCAGCGCGCGGTATTCGGCGTAGTAGCCATAGGATACGGCGATGTGCCCGCCCATCAGGTCCGTCACGGCCTGCCGCCCGCCCTGGTACTGGACCGGGACAAAGCGCGCACCGGATTTCGTCTGGACCTGGTCAAGCAGGAATCCGCTTGCGGTCGAACTCGAACCGGCAACGCTGATCGTGTCGGGTCGGCGCCGGCCGAGCTCCAGCATGGCCTCGAGGTCGAGGTCACCGTGCGGTCCCCCCTTGGATATCAGCCAGGCCAGCGGGTCGAGCGCCACGAAAGCGATCGGGTCCGTGCTCCGATAGGACCACTTGCCATTGGAGTTCAGGTGACTGTTGGACCAGAAGTTCGAGGCCATGATGCCGACCATCGTGCCGTCGGCCGGAGCCTGGGTCGCCATGAAGGCCTCGCCGATCGCGCCGGCTGCGCCGGCCTTGTTGACCACCACCACCGTGTGCCCGGTGTGCTTCTCGAAGTAGCGGGCCAGGAGCCTTGCGGTCGCGTCCATGCCGCCCCCGGGCGGGTAGGCGACAAGGAACTCGATCGGTCGCCTCGGAAAGTCGCCTGGCGGTGACAGCGGCGAGGCAGCCCTGGCCGATCCCGCTGCGAAGGTTGCCAGCAGTCCTGCACCCGCCGCGCCGGCAAGCATCCGACGCCGGAGGGGAAGGCGAGGCAGCAGGCGATCGGGTGGGGCGGCATCCATGGTGTCTCCTCGAGGAAGGGCACGCACCGGTCATGAACCGGTGGCCGTGACTTGCGAACGGGCTAGGAGGGTGGTCGATCGGGCCCGCCGGGACCACCGGCGAGGTGCCTCCCGGGGCCGGTGTCGTAGGCCTGCTCGAACTGCGCGAGCCGATCGGTCATCCCGAGCGTCAGCGCAATGTCGTCCTTGCCCTCGATCAGCAGGTGCTTGCGGAACGGGTCCATCGCGAAATTCATCGGGGGGCAGCCTTCGAGCGAGACCGTCTGCGCCGGCAGGTCGACTTCGATCGGGGCGTCAGGTTGTGCTTCGAGCCGGGCGTGCAGGCGGTCGACTTCCTGCGCCTCGAGCCGGACCGGCAGCAGGCCGTTCTTCAGGCAGTTGTTGAAGAAGATGTCGCCGAAGCTCGTGCCGATCACGCAGCGGATGCCGTAGTCCGACAGGGCCCAGACCGCGCTCTCGCGCGACGAGCCGCAGCCGAAGTTCGGTCCGGTCACGAGGCAGCCGGTAGCCTCCGCGCGCGGTCGGTTCAGAACGAAATCGGGCCTGAGCCCGCCTGCGGAATCGAAGCGCAGGTCGTGGAAGAGCTGCTCGGCGAAGCCCTGCGCGCGCGGCCGGAAAAGGAACCGCGCCGGCACGAGCTGGTCGGTGTCGACGTCGGGCGTGCGCAAGCTCGCTGCCGGCAGGACGAGGCGTCCGAAAGGGCGCATGGTGTGTCGTCCCGTCAGTGCGCCGGCCGCGCCCCCGCACCATCGGCGAGGGACCGGACGTCAGTGAAATGTCCTGTCAGGGCCGCGGCAGCCGCCATGGCCGGGCTGACCAGGTGGGTGCGCACGTCCTTGCCCTGGCGGCCGACGAAGTTTCGATTGGTCGTCGACGCAAAGCGCTCGCCGGGCGCGCCGATGTCGCCATTGGTGCCGACGCACATCGAACAGCCCGACTCGCGCCATTCGAAGCCGGCGGCCTTGAAGACGACATCCAGCCCCTCGCGTTCGGCCGCCGCCTTCACCAGCGTCGAACCCGGGGAGATGATGGCGGGGATCCGGATCCGCCGGCCGGCGACGACCCGCGCGGCCTCGCGCAGGTCCTCGAGGCGCGCGTTGGTGCACGAGCCGATGAAAACGCGATCCACCGGGATCGAGGCGATCGGTGTGCCCGGCTCCAGTCCCATGTAGCGAAGCGCCTCCGCCATGGCGCGCCGGGAGGCCTCATCGCCCTGGGCGGAGGGATCCGGCACCCGATCACCGATGCCGGCCGACATGCCCGGGTTGGTGCCCCAGGTGACGGTCGGCTCGACCGCTGCAGCGTCGATCGCCACCTCGCGGTCGAAGTGCGCATCGGAATCCGACGGCAGGGTACGCCAATCCGCCAGCGCCCGGTCCCAGTCCGCCCCCCGCGGCGCGAAGGGCCGACCGTACAGATACTCGTAGGTCGCGTCGTCCGGGGCGACCATGCCGGCCCGGGCGCCGGCCTCGATCGTCATGTTGCAGACGGTCAGCCGACCCTCGATCGACATCGTCCGGATCGCCTCGCCGGCGTACTCGATCACGTGTCCGACGCCACCGTCGGTGCCAATGGTCCGGATGATGGAGAGGATCAGATCCTTCGGGCCGACACCGGCGGCAAGGCGCCCCTGCACCGTGATGCGCATCGAGTTCGGCCGTTTCTGCCAGATCGCCTGTGTCGCAAGCACATGCGCGACTTCGGAGGCACCGATGCCGAAGGCGAGGGCGCCCAGGGCGCCGTGAGTGGCCGTGTGGCTGTCTCCGCAGACCATGATCGTGCCCGGCAATGACAGGCCCTGCTCCGGGCCGACGACGTGGACGATGCCCTGGCGTGGATCGTCCAATCCGAACTGGGTCACGCCGTGGGCCCGGGCGTTGCGGTCCAGCGCGAGCACCATCTCGCGGCGCCCCGCTTCCACCACGGCCGACAGGTCGCGGCTCACGGTGGGGACGTAGTGATCGGGGGTGGCAAAGGTACGGTCCGGCCGTCGCACCTTGATGCCCCGGTCCGCCAAGGCCTGGAACGCAGGCCGCGAGCCGTCATGCACCAGTTGGCGTGCGACGTGCAGCAGCGTGTTGCCGTCGATCTCGAGGATCCGGTGGCGTTCCCAGATGCGGTCGAACAGCGATTTCGGGGTCGTGCCGGTCATCATCGCGCCCCTTCAGGCTGCCTTCGGGCTGGCCGCGGTCGCCGGGACGCCGTCGTCGCTGTCCATGCCGGCGAAGCGCGTGCGCAGGTCGTCCCACTCGTCGGCACCGAAACGCCGGAAGCCCTGGACGACGTCGGCCGGCATGGCGCGCGCCGGCAGCCGCCCGGTCTCGCGTGCTTCCGCGAGCACGGCGTCGAAGGTCGCGATCGCGCTGCGCAGCAGGATTCCGGGCATGATCACAATCCGGTAGCCCATGGCCTGGGCATCCGCCGCGCTCACCTGCGGCGTCTTGCCACCGCCGACCATGTTGAGCAGGCAGGGACCCTGGACTCGCGCCGGGATCGCCGCCACTTCCTCGAGCGACTGGGCGGCTTCGACGAAGGCGACGTCCGCCCCGGCGGAAAGGGCCGCGCTCGCCCGCGCGATCGCCTCGTCGAGCCCGAGAGCGGCGCGGGCGTCGGTGCGCGCGATGATGGTGAAATCCGGATCGCGGCGCGCAGCGACTGCGGCCCGGATCTTGGAGAGCCACACGGCCCGCGGCACCACCTCCTTGCCGTCGAGGTGCCCGCAGCGCTTGGGCGAGACCTGGTCCTCGATATGGATCCCGGCGACCGAGCGCGATTCGTACTCCCGCACCGCCCGGGTCACGTTGAGCTCGTTGCCGTAACCGGTGTCGGCGTCGGCAATCAGCGGGATCCGGACCGCGCGGCTGATGATGCCGGCGTTCTCGACCATCTCGGTCATGGTGGTCAGGCCATAGTCCGGGTAACCGAGCGCGGCGGACGTGCCCGAGCCGGTCATGTAGACCGCGGCGAAGCCGGCCTGCTCGATCATCATCGCGCCGATCGCATCGTAGGCCCCTGGGGCAACGACGATGTCCGCACGGGACAGCAACTGGCGCAACTGACGGGCGGGATGCATGGCGTCTCCAATGTGAGCATGACGTCATCCAGCTTGGGCTCTGAATTTGGGCGTTCACCGGATACAAAACTGTTAACAGCTTAGCATAGGACCCCGACGCGTGCGTCGCGCCGTCGTATGATTTACCAGATGCCATTCGTCGATCCGTGAACGACACCACCGCACTCCCCGCTCGTCCCGGCAACCAGGGGGACGCCCTGGTCGAACGCCTCAAGGGGGCCATCCAGCAGGGCACCTATGCGCCGGGTCAGCGTCTGATCGAGGCCGACCTGATGGTCGACCTCGGCGCGGGGCGTGGCCCGGTGCGCGAGGCCTTGCGCCGGTTGGGGACCCTGGGCATCGTCGAGTTGATCCCGAACCGCGGCGCATTCGTGACCCGCTTCTCGGACAAGGACCTGTTCGACCTCTTCCGCGTCCGGGAAGGTCTCGAGGGATGGGCTGCCCGGCTGACGGCGGAGCGAGTGCGCTCCGGCAGCGAGCGCGAGCGCTTCGCGGCGGCCCTGGAAGCCGGTCGTCGTCCGGACATCGCCGACCCGGCACGGCGATTCCGCGAAGAGAACCGGGTCTTCCATGACCTGATCATCGAAACAGCCGACAACGCCTTCCTGATCGCCGCCATCGACCGGCTCAAGATTCCGGCCGCGCGGCTGCATCTGCGAGCTGCCACGGTCGATGGCTATCGCGAGGAGTCGGAGCGCGAACACCAGGCGGTCGCGTCGGCCGTCCTGCGCGGCGATCCGGATGCCGCCGAACTGGCGATGCGCCGACACCTGAGCCGGGCCCGCGCCCGGATCTTCGCCCAACTCGACGAAGCGCTCTGAGGGACTCGCCCTTTGTGCGCCTTCGGCCCATCGGTCGCGTTTTGTCTTCAACTGTGTTTACAATTTCATTTACTATAGATCGAAGCGAAGGAGGAGACCCCGCATGTACGATCGAAGGAGCATCCGCGTCGCCCTCGGCGCGTTGACCCTGTCCATCGCCTCGCTGGCGGCCGGAACAGCGTCCGCCCAGGCGGCGTTTCCCTCCAGGCCGGTCACCATCGTCGTCCCGTATTCAGCTGGCGGCGGCACGGATGCGGTCGCCCGAACGCTGGCGAAGGCACTGTCGAGCCATTGGAATCAATCGGTGATCGTCGAGAACCGGACCGGCGCGGACGGCTGGATCGGCACCCAATGGACCCTGAATCAGCCGGCCGACGGTCACACGGTACTGATCCAGCTGAACTCCCTGATGCTGTGGCGCTGGTCGATGCCCGAGCACAAGTTCGACGTGTTGCAGGACATGCGCGTCGTGACGAAGGTGCAGGACTCGCCGATGGTCGTCGCGGTGCGGGCGGACACGAAGTCGCCGGACCTGAAGTCGTTTCTGGCGCAGTGCAAGTCCGCGCCGAAGCCCTGCAGCTTCGGCGGCGCCACCGTGTCGGCCAATCTGGTGGGCCAGCAGCTGATGGATCTCGGTGGCATTCGCGATGGCGCCAGCGTGCCCTACAAGGGCACGGCACCGATGATGACGGACCTGCTCGGCGGCCACATCGATGTCGCCCTGATCTCCGCCAACCAGGCCGTGCCCATGAGCAAGGAGGGCAAGGTGAAGGCGCTGGCGGTCGGGCTGGACAAGCGCTACGAGCGTCTTCCATCGTCGCCGACCTTCGAGGAGGCGGGCTTTCCGATCATCGCGACGACCTGGTACGGCCTGATGGTCCGTCAGGGCACCCCGGACGCGGCCTTCCGGGCAATCGTCGAGGGCGTCCAGGCGGCGTCGAAGCAGCCCGACGTGATCGCTGCGATCGAGAGCCAGGGCGGCATTCCGGTGTTTAACAGCCCGCAGGCCTTCGAAGCCTCGATCCGCCGCGAGACGGAAGTGCTGACCCCGCTGGGCGAGAAATACCTCGCCGCCCGACCCAAGTGACGGCTTGGGCGTAATGGCACAGACGGCGAACACATCGGGCCAGCCGCGTGCCTGGCGCCGCGCCGACATGGAAGCCGACTCGGGGTGGCGGAGGGCGCTGTCACCCGCGGCGCGCGACGGCCTGCTGCGGGCGGTCGACCATGCCCGCCGGCTGGATCGGCCGATCCTGGCGATGACGGCGGATGATTTCCCGCTGAGTTCGCCCGCTGGCGAGGCGGTGCGCCAGGCGTTCGCGACCGTGCAGGGCCGCTGGGGCGTGTGCCTGCTCTCCGGCCTGCCGGTCCGGGAATGGTCGGAGGCCGACACGCGTCTGGCGCACTGGGGAATCGGCCTGCACGTCGGTGTCGCGCGTCCCCAGAACGCCGCCAGCGAAGTCATGAACGACGTGCGCGATGCCGGTGGCGCCTACCAGGTCAGGAACGGCCGGGGATACAACACCAACCTCAAGCTCGACTTCCACATCGACTTCTGCGATGTCGTCTCGCTGCTTTGCCGACGCACCGCGAGGTCAGGGGGCACCAGCCTCGTCTCCAGCTCGCTCGCGGTGATCGACGAAATCCGCCGCGAGCACCCGGAACTCGCGCCGGCGCTTCTCGAGCCGATCCCGTTCAGCTGGCAGGGTACCCAGGCGCCCGACGACGCGCCGCTCTATATGAGCCCGATGTGCGGGGAGAAGGACGGAGCGATCGCCTTCCGGACCAATCGGAAGAACATCGTCGCGGCCCAGCGCGACTTCCCCCACGCACCGCGGCTGACCGATCGGCAGCAGGCGCTGGTCGAGCTGGTGGACCGCCTACTTGCCGACGACCGCTTCTGCTATGCCATGCGGCTCGACGAGGGAGACCTGCAACTCGTCAACAACTACGTGATCGTCCACTCGCGAACCGGTTTCGAGGATTTCGAGGCGAGCGACGAGAAGCGCCACCTGCTGCGACTCTGGCTGGCCGTGCCGGATGCCCAACCCTTGCCCGACGGGTGGCGGGACGCCTTCAAGGACACGCGCGCCGGCGCCGTCCGTGGCGGGGTTCGCGGGCAGGGGATCACCGCGACGTTTCTTGCCTACGAAGCCCGGCAGGCCGCACGCCTGGGCATGGCGAACCTGTTCGCAACGACAGGTGATCGCGCCGGGGCGGTCCGGACATGAAGCGACGCCGCTTTCTTTCCGGTGCCGCCGCGGCCGCCGCGACATTCGCTTCCACGACCGTCGTCCGGCCCGCTGCTGCCACGACCGAGGACTGGCACCCCGACCGACCCGCCGAACTTTGGATCAGCTATCCCCCGGGTGGCGGTGCCGATGCGATCGCGCGGCTCCTGGCCCGTAGCCTTGCGGAGCACCGGCAGTGGAGCGTCGTCGCGATGAACCGCCCTGGTGCCGGCGGCTCATTGATGCTGAAGGCGCTCGCTGGCGCGCGGCCGGACGGCCTGACGCTGGGCTTGTGCCTGAGCAACCAGCTGACCTACACCGCGATCGAGCTGGGCCAGCCGCCATTCTCGACCGATGCCTTCACCTGGATCGCCGGCATCGCCCGCTCGCCGTTCGCGCTGGTCGCAAGCGCCCAGGGAGGCCTGGTGACGCTGGGCGATGTCGCGGCGCTGGCCGCGAAGCGCCCGGTGATGGTCGGCGTCACCTCGGCGATGGCCTGGGTCCCGCGGCGGATGGCCGAGGCGTTCGGCCGCGAAATCACCGCCGTGCCATTCAAGGGCGGAGCCGAGATGGTCCAGAGCACCCTGGCCGGTCACGTGGATCTCTGCGTCAACGCCGGCGGACACCTGGCGCTCGAGCGCGCCGGCAAGGTCGTGGTGGTCGCCTCGTTGCTGTCCACCCGGCTGCCGGCCAGTCCGAAAGCCGGCACGATGCGCGAGCAGGGCATCGACCTGGAAGTCGACTCGCGCTTCGCGCTGATGGCGCCGCCCGGGCTTCCCGAGCCGGTCTCCGCCGCCTGGAGCCGGGCGATCGGCGAGATCTTCTCGAGCACGGACCTGGCCGGTCGCATCGAGGCCGGCCTCGGGCTCATCCCGGCCTACCAGGACGGCGACGCGATCCGCGCCAGCATCAGCCACGAGATCACGGTCGCGCGCCACAACACCCGCTGATGGCGCGCCTGTCACCGGCCAGGTGAGCCACACGCCCCCTGCCGACCTCTTTTGCAACAGCCTTCCAGGAAGAAGACCCGATGGAAAAGATGTCCGACCGCTTCGACGTGAAGGGCGATGCCCGCAACGCCTTCGACTGCCTGTCCCAGGGCGGCGTGGTGATCGCCCACTACGACGTGTCCTACGCCATCCTCTGCGCAACCGACGAAGCGCTGCGCCGTGTCTATGCCGCCAAGAGCCGCAGCTACGATCGGGCGAGCGGCGTGATCGGCAGCGTCGAGATCCACGAGAACGTTCACGTGCTCGACGAGGAGAAGCGACGCATGATCCGGGCTGTCACCGTCGACCACGATCTGCCGCTCTCGGTCATCGCGCCGTACCGCACCGATTCACCGTTCATGGCGAAGCTGTCGCCCTTCCTGCTTGGCATGGCCACCCGCGACGGTACCGTGAACTTCCTGCTCAACGCAGGCGAGCTGCGCGACGAGATCGCCGCCCTGAGCTGGCGCGAGCAGCTGCCACTGATCGGCTCGTCGGCCAATGCCTCGCTGCGCGGCACCAAGTACCGTGTCGAGGACATCGAGCAGTCGGTACGCGACTGCGCCGACCTGATCATCGACTACGGCCAGTCGCGGCATGCCCGCACGGTCGGCCTGTCCAGCACGCAGATCGACTTCCGGACCATGAAGGTCGTCCGTTACGGCACCTGCTTCGACGAGATCGCCGCGGTCTTCGAGAGTGAGTTCGGCGTCGCGTTGCCGCCCAAGGCCGCCGCATGAAATCGGTCCCTCACCCAAGACGTCGTCGCGGCACGCTGGCCCGGCTGCTCGCCGGCGTTGCCGGAACGGCCGGAGCCGCCGGAATTGCCGGGGCGATCGCTGCTGCCGCGACGTGGCTGCCGGCCGACCGAGCCGCCGCAGCGCAATGGCCGGAACGGCCGATCCGCCTGCTGGTCGGCTTCGCTGCTGGCGGAGGCACCGACCAGCTCGCCCGAACCTTCGGCGACGTTCTCTCCCGCGATCTCGGCCAGCCGGTCGTCATCGACAACCGGCCCGGCGCCGGCACGACGCTGGCTGCGACGGCTCTGGCACGCGCACCGGCAGACGGCCACACGCTGATGCTGATGAGCTCGACCAACACGATTGCGCCGGCGCTCTACAAGTCCCTGCCCTATGACGCGGTCAAGGACTTCCGGATGGTATCGATGATCGCCAGCGGTCCGATCGTCCTCGCGGTGCCGCCCGAGTCGTCGATCCGCACGATCGCCGACCTTGCCGCGCAGTCGCGCGCGAAGCCCGGCGGAGTCAACTACGGCGCCGGTGGCGTGGCGACATCGATGCATCTCGCGGCGCTGCTGCTCGAGCAGGAGCTCGGCGTCCCGATGACCCACGTGGCCTACAAGGGCGGCGCCGAGACGACGACCGCGTTGATCGGCAACCAGATCGACCTGATGCTGGTCAGCCCCCCGACCTTCGCACCGGTGGCCGCCCGGGCCCGCGCGATCGCGGTCACGTCGGCACGCCGATACGCAGGACTGCCGGAGGTCCCGACGCTTGCCGAGTCCGGCGTACCCGGGTTCGATGTCGTGTCCTGGTATGCGCTCGCCGCACCCCGGGGCCTGCCGGCCGCGATCGGCGAGCGACTCGCGAAGGCCGTGTCCGCGGCGATGTCCGACCCGAAGCTGCGGCAGCGGTTTGCCGAGTTGGGTGTGGAGGCGACGCCATCGACAGCGGACGAGGCGAGCACGATCCTCGCCGCCGAGACGGCCCGCTGGGAAGGCGTTCTTCGCAAGGCCGGACTGTCCGGCACCCAGTGAGGCACCAGCGGGCGGTGGGTCTCGTCGATCAGTAGCGGCCGCCGGTCACGTGCACCGTTTCGCCGGTGATGTAGGCGGCCGGTGCGGAGGCCAGGAAGACGACGGTGGCTGCAACATCGTCGACGTGGCCGATCCGGGGGATCGGCGTCGTCTTCGTCGCGGCGTCGACGATCTTCTCGTAGTGCGGCAGCGCCCGGACGGCTTCGGTGTCGATGATGCCGGGCGCGACCGCGTTGACGGTGATGCGGTGTCGGCCGAGCTCCAGCGCCATGGCGCGGGTGAAGCCGATCAGCCCGGCCTTGCCGGCCGAGTAGTTGGCCTGGCCCGGATTGCCGAGATGCGCCCGGGACGACATGTTGATGATCCGCCCCGATCCGCGTCGCTCGAGGTGGGGAACGGCCGCGCGCGTGCAGAGGTAGGCGCCCTTGAGGATCACGTCGACCACGGCGTCCCAGTCCGGCACGCCCATCCGAGCGATGCGCATGTCACGGGTGAAGCCCGCGTTGTTGACCAGGATGTCGAGGCCACCGAAGGCTTCGACCGCCTCGGACATCATCGCCGCGACGCTGGCCTCATCGGTGACGTCGCAGCGGATGGCGCGGGTCGCCTTGCCGGCCGGATCGATCGCTTTCGCCTGGGCGGAAGCCTTGGCCGGATCGATGTCGACCAGCGCAACCTTCGCCCCCTCGGCCACGAGCATCCTGGCGATCGCGGCTCCGATGCCGCCGCCTGCGCCGGTCACGACCGCCACCTTTTTGTCGAGTTGGAGTTCCATTCGTCCTTACCTGTTCCTGGACCTGCTTTCAGACCTGGCCGAGCCCGCGCAACAGCTCGCGCGCGATCACCAGTTGCTGGATCTGCGTCGTCCCCTCGTAGATCCTGAAGAGCCGCACATCCCGGTAGAAGCGCTCGACGATGCTTTCCTGCATGTAGCCTGCGCCGCCGTGGACCTGCACGGCACGGTCGGCGATCCGGCCGACCATCTCGGAAGCGAACATCTTGCAGCAGGACGCCTCGAGCGACACCCGATCACCCGCATCGCGGCGGCGTGCCGTCTCCCGCACCATGCACTCCGCGGCATAGAGATCGGCCTGGCTATCGGCGAACATCGCCTGCATCAACTGGAACTCCGCGATCGGACGGCCGAACTGCTTGCGCTGCGCTGCGTAGCTCAGCATCTCGTGCAGGATGCGCCGCCCCTGGCCAACGCACAGCGCCGAGATGTTGATCCGACCCCGGTCCAGGGCCTTCATGGCGGTGACGAAGCCCTTGCCCTCCACGCCGCCGATCAGGTTGGCCGCCGGTACCCGGACCTCGTCGAAGCGCACGTCGGCGGTCAGCGCGCCGCTGTGGCCCATCTTGAGGTCCGGCTCGCCAATGGTCAGGCCCGGTAGATCGGCCGGCACGATGAAGGCGCTAACGTGGGCGTTGCCGGGAAGCCGCTCCGGCGCGGTCCGGGCCATCACCGTGAAGACGTCGGCGAGTGGCGCGTTGCTGATGAAGCGCTTGGTCCCGTCGAGCACGTAATGATCCCCGTCACGCACTGCCCGGGTACGCAGGGCCGCACTGTCGGAACCGGAATCCGGTTCGGTGATTGCAAAGCCCGCGATCATCTCGCCCGAAGCGATCGGCGGCAGCCAGCGCCGCTTCTGCGCCTCGGTCCCGTCCATCAGGATGCCCTGGGAGCCGACGCCGAGGTTCATCGACAGGAGCGACCGGAAGGCCGCCGAGGCCCAGGTCAGCTCGAAGATGATCTCGACCTCGTCCGTCACGCTCAGGCCGAGGCCGCCGTAGGCTTCCGGCAGCGTCAGTCCGAACAGACCCATCTCGCGCATTTCGCGCACGACCTCCTCGGGAACGCGGCCCTCGGCCGCGCCCCGGGTCTCGAGCGGCCCCCGGCGGG
>JAEZQX010000495.1 GCA_023441105.1 Pseudomonadota bacterium
AGGATGGCAAACATCAGTTCCTGCTTGCGGAGGCGGTTGGCGTTCTCGATGTCCAGGGCGAGCGCCATCTCGATCAGTTGTGACACGTGAAGTGCCTTCAGCTCGGACAGATACATGTGTGGATGGGGTACTGGAAGAGTTTGTCGGGGGAGGGGTGCGGCGACGCGGTCGCCGGGCACGGGACTGAGGGCTAGGAATGATCGCCGTACGGCGGCAGACAGGTTCGGCGCGTGGGGCTGAAGCCGGGCTCGACCAGGAGGCGCCCGCGCCGGGACTGATTGGTGCTGACCCTGCGGGTCCGGCACACGACCCGAATGGTCAGGACGGCGGATAAATGTACTACGGAAACACCCCTTGGCGCAAAGATTCCGGCAGACGCATGGTGGCTACCGGCCGGCCCGCGGCGCGATAGTCGTTGCCGGTGTCAGGTTTGCCGACGACGAATGCGTTCGCGCGTCGTCAGTCGGGCGGGGTGGGCGGCGCATCGCGCCGGCGGTCGAGGCGGGCATTCGCGGTCTGGTCGGGGAGGGGACTTGTGGAGTCGCCGCGCCGCTGCGCCGGCGATGACGTGAGTGCAGGGCGGAAGGATCGCGGCGGAGGGCTGCAGGGGGCGTCGCGGCGGCGCTGTCCGCCACCGCCTCGCGGCCGCCGCTCAGAGGTTGCTGTCGAGGAACGCCGTCAGCTGGCTCTTGGAGAGCGCGCCGACCTTGGTGGCGACGACGGCGCCGTTCCGGAACAGCATCAGCGTCGGAATACCGCGGATCCCGTACTTGGAGGCGATCTCCTGGTTCTCGTCGACGTTGACCTTGGCGACGTTCAGCTTGTCGGCGTAGTCGCGCGACACCTCGTCGAGGATCGGCGCGATCATCTTGCAGGGACCGCACCACTCGGCCCAGTAGTCGACCAGCACCGGTGCCTCGGCCTTCAGGACGTCGGCCTCGAAAGAATCGTTCGATACTTGTTTGATGCTCATATGCTATCTCCTGCGGCCGTAAAATAGCACAGCGTTTGGGCGGTCGCCCGGGCATACCCTGCCATGGTAAGCGGCTTCGCGCCCCGGCTCGACATGGCATTTGCACATCATCGCCGATGTGGCCGAGGCACGCCGCGGCGCCGTTGCCAGGACAAGGGCCGGGTGCTGCGCCGCTGATACAATGGCAATGGACGGGCCTCCTCGCATTGCGGCTCGGTGAAACTGGTCAGGTCCGGAAGGAAGCAGCCACAGCCGTCAACCGCAAGTGCCGAGGGTCAGGCTCGTCCACCGAATTTCCCGGGTCAGCGTCTCCCCGGGGCCGCCGTCTCCGGGGTCCGATCTTCCCGGGTCCGTCTTTCCTGGGTCGATGCCTCCCAGGGCAACTCGTCCGGGGTCGACGAAGTCCGGGTCCGACGAGCCCGGTCGGCAGCGCCCCCGGGCCCAACCCTGAATCCCGTCCCGGACGACATACGGTGCAGCCTACCCAATCACATCAGGTCCTCGCCCGGAAGTGGCGGCCTCGCGACTTCGAGTCGCTGATCGGCCAGGACACCGTGGTTCGCGCCTTGCGCCACGCGCTGGACAACAATCGCCTCCACCATGCCTACCTGCTGACCGGCACCCGGGGCGTCGGCAAGACCACCATCGCGCGGATCCTCGCCAAGGCGCTGAACTGCGAGACCGGCGTCACCTCGAAGCCCTGCAACCGTTGCGCGGCCTGCGTCGGCGTCGACCAGGGGCGTTTCCCCGACTATGTCGAGATGGATGCCGCCTCCAACCGCAAGGTCGAGGAGATGACGGTGGTGCTGGAGAACGCGGCCTACGCGCCCAGCATCGGCCGCTACAAGGTCCTGGTGATCGACGAGGTGCACATGCTCACCACCCACGCCTTCAACGCGATGTTGAAGACGCTGGAGGAGCCGCCGGGGCACGTGATCTTCGTGCTGGCCACCACCGACCCGCAGAAGCTGCCGGTGACGGTGCTGTCGCGCTGCATGCAGTTCGGCCTGCGCAACATGAGTCCGGCGGCGGTGGCGGCGCATCTTGCCCACGTCCTCGGGCAGGAGGCGATCGACTTCGAACCGCCCGCGCTCGACCTGCTCGGCCGCGCCGCCGCGGGCAGCATGCGCGATGCGCTGTCGCTGCTCGACCAGGCGATCGCGCTCGGCGGCGGAGCCGTGGACCTGGCCTCGGTCAGGGAAATGATCGGCGGCGTCGACGGGCAGGTGGTCGCGCAGCTGCTGCGCCTGCTGGCCGACGGCACGCCGGCGCAGGTGATCGCGCTCGGCGACGAAATGGCCGCCGGCAACCTGCCGTTCACGCAAGTCCTGATGGCGCTGGCGCGGGCCCTGCAGCAGGTCGCAGTGGTGCAACTGGATCCGTCGCTTGCCGTCGACGACGGGGTCGACGGCGCCGATGCCGGTTCGCTGGCGGCGCTGGCGGCGGCGGCGTCGGCGGAGGACGTGCAGGTCTGGTACCAGGTGGCGATCCACGCGGCGCGCGACCTGCCGCTGGCGCCGGATCCGCAGACCGGCTTCACGATGGCACTGGTGCGCATGCTCGCCTTCAAGGCTGCCGATGGCCATGCTGCCGGCCAGGGGAGCGATGCGTCCGCGAGCCGTGCCGCGCCGCCGCAGGCTGCCCGCTC
>JAEZQX010000499.1 GCA_023441105.1 Pseudomonadota bacterium
GCGCCCACCACGCCGGGGGCCGGCGGTGCGGAACCCGTGTCAAGAACGCAAGACCTCGCGCAGTCCGCCGATGCCCCCTACCCCAGCTCCTCCCGACTGAAGCACACGTCATAAGTGAACTTCTCCAACGGCCCCGGCAGCGGCTTGAACGAAACCCGCCCGCCCAGGGGCGAGGTCCTGGCGCGATACCCGCGGTAGCCGTGACTCGCCATCAGGTCGAAGATGTCCTGCGTCTTCGCCCCATAGGCGCTGGCGAGCGGATCGCCGACCTCGACGAACACCGTCGTCGCCGGCCGGGCGAGCAGTGTCGGCATGCCGCGCAGCACCGCCAGCTCGAAGCCTTCGACGTCGATCTTCACGAAGAGCGGCATGCCCTCGTCGATCCGCCCGTCGAGCAGGTCGTCGAGCCGCGCCATCCTCACCTGCGTCTCGCCTCCGCCGTCTCGAACGGCGCCACTGCCAGCCGTGCTGACCGAGCTCATTCCATGATGTTCATGGACATCCAATGACGCAACCCCATTGAAGTCTCCGGCGGCCGAGTTGATGACGGTGGTGTTGCCGATGCGGTTGTGCGCCACCGCCTCCTCGAGCCTCCCGACCAGCCGCGCCGACGCTTCCACCGCGAACACGCGTCCGTTCGTCCCGACTGCCTTCGCCGCGCACAGCGTGATGAAGCCGATGTTGGCGCCGACGTCGATGACGCACGACCCGGGCCGCACGGTCTGCCGGATCAGCTCGCACAGGTCATCCTGGTAGTAATGCCCGGCATGCAGCGCATAGCGCTCGAGCCAGTCGTCCTCGGACAGCCGCATCTGGTAGCCATGCGGGCGAACGCTGCGCCAGACCGGCCGGCTGCCGGAAAGCGAGCGATGGCGGTCGTGCGGCGACAGACGGCGCCACAGTCGATAGCGCCAGAAGGGAGAGATATGACCGGCACCGCCGGCCACCGCGAAGGCGATTCTTTCCTGCAAGTTCATTTACATCCTGAGAGGGTTGCGGTTGCGCCCGCGCTGCGCGCGCGACCCGCAAACCGAAGGGTTGCTACATCGACAATGGCGCCTTGCCGTTATGCTTGAGGGCGCAAGGCAACACCCGACGTGAAGAGAAGCACCCCACCCGCATCGCCCACCGTCAGTTGCGTCATCAGCAACTACAACTACCAGGCCTACGTCGGGCAGGCGGTCGAGTCGGCGCTTGCGCAGACCGTGCCGTTCGACCGTGTGATCGTGGTCGACGACGGCTCCACCGACGACTCCCTCCCGCTGCTGCGGCAGTATGGCGATCGCATCGACCTCTTGGAGAGCACAAACCAGGGACAGACGGGCGCCTGCCTCGAAGGCTTGCGCCGCTTGCCGGGCTCGGACTACGTCTATTTCCTCGATGCCGACGACTACCTGCCCGACTACTTCGTCGAGCGGGTGCGGCACCACCTGCAGTCGCGCCCGGCCAAGCTGCAGTTCCAGCTGTCCTCCGTCAGCGAGCAGCTGAAGGCGTTCGAGGCGCTCTTCCCGACCTATCCTGCCAGCTATGGCTCGCGCGAGATGCAGCGTGACAACCGCATCATCGGCTACTACCGTTCGCCGCCGACATCCGGCAACGTGGTGCGGGCGGATGTGCTGCAGGCGCTGGACATCGACCGGCTGGACAAGCGCGGCGCCATCGATGGCACGCTCAACCTGATCATGCCGTATCTCGGCGACGTGGTGTCGGTCAACGAGCCGCTGGCCTTTCGCCGCGTGCACGACAGCAGCCTCGGCCAATGGTCGCGGCCGACGGTGGAGCTGCTGCAAAAAGAGATCGCCGCCTTCCACAAGACGTGGGAAGAGGCCCGCCACCTCCTGGCTTGGGAAACGACGCCTTTCGACCGCGACGAGCCGCTGTACATCCTCGAGCGGCGGATGATGATCGCCGCGCTCGAGGGGCAGGTGGCCTGGCAGGCGCCGCGCTTTGCCGGCGCGATCATGCGCACCGGCCAGCCGATCGGGCAGCGGCTGATGCTTGCCGGCTGGTCGCTGCTGCTGCTCGTACCGCAGCGCGGCTGGCAGTCGTATCTGGTCGGCGCCCGTCGGTCGCCCCACAACCGCAGCCGTCGACTCGAGGCGGTGGTGCGGGCGGTGCTGTCGCCGGGAAGGACCAAGGCCGCCGGCCAACCGCACCAGCCACCGCCGTCCCACCGCCACTGAAGCCTGTCCTGGCGCGACCGCGCCTACCCGCATCCGTCGAATACCGCCCTCACTTGCGCGCGGTCGCCGCCGTCGTCCAGGTCTGGTAGCGCTCGCCGGCCAGCGACTTCCAGACCCCCAGCCCGGTTGCCGCGAAAGCAGCCAGGAACTCGCGGATGCGGGCAACCACGCCGAAGCCGGGCGTGCGCGACAAGGTCCAGCCCAGCAAGCCAAACGCCAGCAGCGCGAGCATTGCCGGCGTACCCTGGCCGCGAGTGGCGAACCAGGCAAGCAGGCTCAGGACGCAGGCGCCCTGCAGGTAGATGCTGATCCAGCGCAGGAACTTGTGCGAGACGTACTTGTAGAGGTCCAGCGACCGCAGCGTGCGCAGGCGCCGCCACAGCAGGCGATGGCAGTTGAAGGCGCGGCAGCTGATGCGGACCTTGCGACGGAACTCTTCGCTGGTGCTGGACACCGACCGCTCGTAAGCCAGCACGTCGTCCGCCCGCACCAGCCGGTAGCCATCGCACAGGATGCTCAACGACGTGTGCATGTCGTCGATGATGTCGGGCGGCGGCGTCCTGAACAGCTTGCGACGGATGGCGAACAGCGAGCCGTCGGCGCCCATTACCGAACCGGTATCGGTCTCGAGGCGCTTGAGCATCTCCTCGAAGCGCCAGTACAGGGACCCGGCCGCTGCCGCCTCGCTCTCGCGCGCATTGACATAGAGCAGGTGGCCGCACACGCAGCCGACGTCCGGCTGGCTGAAGTGATTGGCGAGGTTGCCGAAGGCCTCGACGTCGAGCTCGACGTTGGCATCGGTGAAGACCACGATGTCGCCCTTCGCCGCCTTCAGCAGCGTATTCATGCCGACGCTCTTGCCTTGCCGCTTCTCGCTAATCACCACCCCGATCTGCTCCCCGTAGCGGCGCAGGATGCCCGCGGTGCCGTCCGACGAGCCATCGCTGTAGATCAGGATCTGCACATCCTTCCAGCGCTCGCGGATCGCCAGCAGGTTGTGGATCTTGCGTTCGATGACCCGGGCCTCGTTGTAGGCGCAGCAGACGATCGTGTAGCTCGGCGCCGGATGCGACACCGCGTCGCCAGCCGGTGCGGCATAGCGCCGGCGGCGCAACGCCATCAGCGACAACGGATAGGTCACGAAGGGATGCAGGGCAAGCAGTGCAAATGCGATCGAGAGGTACAGCCAGGTCATGATGCAGTCCAGGACAACGGGTTCAACGGCTTCGAAGGGTTCAACAGATTCGACGGGTTCAACGGATTCGACAGCTTCAACAGATTCAACAGCTTCGACGCGCTCAGCGATCGCTCAGCCTCACCCCACGCGCGACATCCATGTCCGCAAAATGCAGGGTCAAGTTGCCGCCGAGCCATTCGTGCGCCACCGGTCGATGCGGTGCCACCAGCTTCTCGAGGCGCGGGTCGGGAAAGCGCGCGAGGTAGGGCTCGAGCCAGGCAAGCGTCCAGACCTTGCCGCGCGGATCCACTTCCTGTCGCCCGCCGACCAGCCGCTCGACGCTGGAGATCTCTTCCATGCCCGTGGCGACGAGATGCGCGAGCCGGTGGATCGCGCCGCCGCGCAGCTCGTAAAGGGCCATCCCGTTGCGTTCGCCGATCTCCGCCAGCAGCACCAGCGGCGCAAGCGAGAAGACGTGGTAACCGAAAGCCTTCTCGCGGCGCGCGACTTCCTTCGGCAACAGCCCCTCCGGCGTGATGGCGTCGACGGCATGTCGATATTTCTCGGCGGCCTTCTCGAGCAGGCGACGATCGTCCACCGCCGCCGCCACGGCCGCTTCGGCGAGGCCTTGCCAGTACATGTGGTTGTTCCATGACTCGCGCCGCCAGGTGGCGTAGTACGCGTCCATCTCGCGCGCCAGCTGGCGCAGCCAGCCTTCGATCGCAGCCTTGCGCTGGGGACCGACGCTCGTGGTCGGCTTGATCGCGACATACGCCAGGGCGATCGACGCCAGGGTCCACTTGCGGTAGTGCTGCGCGAGCGGCCCGTCGATCTCACCCAGCATCGCACTGCCGTCGGCCCATTCGCCCAGCCAACGGACCAGGCAGCCGGTGACCGCCTCGCGATGCTCGCGCTGCAGGAGCGCCTGGTCCGCCATCCAGGTCACCTTCCGCGCGTAACGGTGCAACGGATCGGCGCTGCGGTCGGCGTCCTTGCGGCGCTTCTCGTCGACGATGCTGTAGGCCTTGTCGGTGTAGTACTCGGCGATGCGGATGTCGCGCACGGCGGGCTGCGGCCGCGGGCAGTCGAACGGCTGGTCGGTTCGGGCAAGCTGCCGCCCCCGGTCACGGGCGTCGAACGGACCCTTGACCTCCGCCGAGGCCGACAGCGGCGCGGCGGCCGCGGCGGCGGTGGCCACGCAGAACAGCAGCCGCCAGGCGGCAGCCAGGGACGCGGCGCGATCCCCGCTCGGCACGCGCGCGCGACCCGCCCCACCGACAGGCAGCACCATCACCGCCCTTCCCGCCGCGCGGGTGGGCAGTAGCCCATCGCCAGCACGAACATCAGGTAGACGATCGGCGGCTGCAGGAAGGCGCCCGACAGGAAGTAGAAGATGACCAGGAGTGCCCAGGCCAGCACAGCCGACTGGCGAAAGCGCAGCGCTGTGAAGATGCTGAAGACCAGGAACACGACGAACGGCAGCACGCCATACTCGATGACCACCTTGGCGAACACGTTCCACTGGTCGTTGTGGTTTTCCTGGACGTTGCCCGGGCCGTCGCCGACGAAGACGCTGCGGGCGCCCTCGGCCTGCACCGTGTCGACCGGCAGCTGGAACGGCGCGACGAACCTCGAGTGGGCGCTGGTGCCGGGCTGGGCGAAGGTCCCCAGCCGCTGGTAGACGACATCGGTCCAGCCGGTCGCGATGGCGGCGGTGGCCAGCAGCGGCACGGCGACGAGCAGCGGCAGCAGCAGCCGCGGGCTGAGCCGCACCAGCAGGAACGGCAGCGTCACCAGCAGCAGCAGCAGGCCGGTGCCGGCCACGGTGCCGAGCAGGGCGACGGCGAACAGCAGCAGCACGCGGATGCGCTGGAACCAGATCAGCTCGACGACGATCGCCAGCGCGAGGAACTGTGACAGGAAGGAGGCTTCGAGCATGAAGAAGCCGTTGGGCTTCATGAAGCTCGAGCCCCACACGATCGGCTGCAGGTAGACGTACTCGCGATAGATGAGCGGGTCCGGCAGCAGCGCGTCCAGGTTCATCGGCCTGCCGAACAGGTATTGGAACACGTAGCCCGACAGGGCCAGCAGCGCGATCAGCATCATGAAGCGCTGGAACATCAGCAGGATGCGGCGGTACGTCGGCGGCTCGATGGTGATCCGGAAGGCGAAGGCGCCGTAGAGGATCATGGCGGCAAGAAAGGACGGCAGCGAGAATCCGGCCTCGGCCAGCAGCAGCGTCGGCAGGCAGGCGAGGAAGAACAGGCCCAGCAGGCCGAGCTGCACCAGATCCACCCGCACCCGGCCCTTGAGCGCCAGCCAGGCCAGCACCGACGCGAAGATCGGCACCGACGCATGCAGCTGCGGGACGCGACCGCCGCCGCCGGCACCGAGCGGCAGGGCGACCTTCTGCAGGATGATCACCGCGAGCAGGATGAAGAAGGCGCCCGTCACCGCCGCGTCGCGTTCGACGCGGGGCGGCGCGATGGCGCGCATCGCCGGAAGGTTCAGTGCCGCTTCCATGCTTCCATTCCTGCCCGCGCCGGGTCAGCCACGCGAGGCCTGCCGCCAGCAGCCAATCAGAATTCGCCGAGGTTGGAACCGATCACGCTCGCGCCGGCCGCGGTGGCCTTGGCGGCGAACGCCTGCAGCGAGCGGTAGCTGGTGCGACCCTGCCGGATGGTGAGCAGGCTGGCACCGCTTTGCGCCGCGATCATCATCGCCTCGCCGCCGGCATCGGCCGCCGGCGTGTCCACGATCACCATGTCGTAGACCCGCGAGAAGATGCCCAGCAGCTCGGGAAACGATTCGCCGGCGAACAGGTCTAGCGGGTTCGGCGGAATGCCGCCGCAGGGAAGCACGGACAGGCCGCGCAGCGCCGGAAACTGCTGCACGGCGTAGGCGACGCTGCGGCCGGCGAGCAGTGCCGACAGGCCCGTCTGGTTGGGGATGCCGAAGAGCTCGTGCTGGCGTGGATGGCGAAAGTCCGCATCGATCAGCAACGTGCGCTGGCCGACCTGCGAGAACGCGACCGCTAAATTGGCGGCGAGGAAGCTGCGACCTTCGTCGCGCCCGGGGCTCAGGATCGCCAGGGCATTGTTGCTCCGCTCGCCAGCCTTCCACTTGAGCAGCACCTGGTTGCGCAACTCGCGCAGGTCCTCGGCAAGCTTGTCGGCGGCTTCGTAGGCGGTCACCACCTCCGCGCTCACCATGCCGCTGCCGGGCGCCATCACCGGAAAGTCGAACTGGTAGGCCAGCACCCGCTGCAGCTCGTCGCGCCGCAGGACGCCGAGGTGGACGGCGGCTTGGCCGAACTTCTGCTGCTTGCGCCGGGCATGCGCGAGGATCCGGTCGATGGTCTTGGCATCGACCATGCCGGCATCGAGCAGGATGTCGCCGATGCGGCGATCGCGCTCGCGCGACGGCAGGTCTTCGTCGATTTCCTCGGGCGCCAACAGGTCGGCAGTGCGTGCTGGAGAATTCATGCGGATTTCCCGGGTTGAGGCGAGCCGAAGGTGAGCGGCACCAGCCGCGGCGGCCCCTGCACCCGCGCGACCAGCGTGCTGCGCTTCGCCCTGCGGGTCTTGCCGAGGACCGGCACGCCGCCGGCGGCGGCCAGGTCGTCGGCATCCAGCACCCGGCGGTTGAGGTATTCGACGAGCACGGCAACGCCCACGGCGAGGAAGCTGCCGACGATCGCCGCCAGCAGGAGATTGAGCAGCAGCTTCGGACTCGAATGGCTGGACGGCGCGGCGGCCGGCTTCAGGATGAAGACGTTGGCATGCGTCGCCTGGCTCTCGAGGCCGACCTGCGTGACCCGCTGCGCGATCGACTCGTAGGCACTACGGGCGTTGTCGACGTCGCGCTGCAGGACCTGCAGCTCGTCGCGCGCCTGCTTCATCTGCAGCACCTTGCGCCGCTGCTCCTCGAGCGTGCCGCGCAGCGCGATCTCGCGCGCGGAGATCAGCTGCGCGCTCCGGTCGAGGCTTTGCACGATCAGCGCCATCTCGCGCTTGAGCCGGCCATTGACCGCGTCGAGCTCCTCGCGGACGCGGCGATACTCGGGATGGCTGGTGCCGAAGGCGACCGCGCTTTCGCCCAGCCGCGACTCGAGCCGCGTCTGGTCCGCCTTCAGCTGCTGCACCACCGGGCTCTGCACCACGTCCGGCAACTGCCCGGCTTCACCGCTGGACTGTGCGGTCTTGGCAAGACCCTGGCGCTTCACCGCCTCTACCGCTTCGGCGGAGACGGTCGTGTGCTGCGACGACAGCTCCTGCAGGCGCCGGGTCTCCACATCGAGGCCTTCGTCGGCCGACACGATGCCGCTGCCGCGCTGGTATTCCGACAGGCGCCTTTGCGCCGCATCGAGGTCCTCGCGCAGCGTCTGCGACTGGCCTTCGAACCAGCGCCGCTGCTGGGTGGCGGGTTCGACCCGCATCTCGATGTTGGTGTCGACGTAGGCCGAGGCGAATGCGTTGGCGACGGTGGCCGCGAAGTCGGCGGAGGGCCAGGAGAACGCGATCCGCATCACGCTCGAGTCGCGGCCGGGCTTGACCTGGAGCTTCTCGAGCAGCAGCTCCGCCAGGTACTGGCGGATCGACCCCGCGCCGTCCGCATCGTCCTCGAAGCGCGCAATGAACGCCGGATCCCGCGTGAGGTCGAGCCGGTCGACCACCATCAATGCCAGCCGTTCGCTGCGCGCGATGTCGATCTGGGTGGCCATGTAGCCCGGCGTCAGCAGGCCAGGCAGCACCACGCCGGCGATCGGATCGGGCGACTTCACGTCGACCACGACCTCCGCCTCCGCGGTATAGCGTTTCGGCAGCAGGAGACTGGCCGCCGCCGCCAGGCCGACGATCACGGCGAAGGTCAGCAGCAGCAGCCCCCAACGGGCCCTCAACATGGGAAGGAGGCGGATCATGGGGATGGTCATGCGATGTCCTGCTGCGGGTGGAAGAGGCCTGACGCGCGGGCGGGAGGTCCGCTGGATCGAGCCGGGCCGCATGGCTGCGGCCTTCAATGGACCGGCGTCTCGCGGCCGGGATCACGGTGGCGCGAGTCGGGCGAAGTCGCGGAGGGAGGCTCGATCAGAAGCGGGCCGGCTGGAAGCGGGCCGGCCCGGCGCACTGCTGCCAAGCCGGTCACTGCTGCCTGGCCGATCCGGCGGATCGCCTCACAAGGGTCCGATGCAGGACCCCGGGCAATCACCGGCCACGCGTCGGGCACGATGATAGGCCGCGAATGCGCTGCATCTCGCAGCGCAACGAACCAAGCGGTTACGAATCGTTAGTGATGTAAGTCAGCGGCGGCTTACCGCTGCGACGATGTCAGCCGATGTAAGCGCGGTACCAATTGCAGAATGCCGCCAGCCCTTCAGGCAGCGGCGTCAGCGGCGCGAAGCCGGTGGCGGCCTGCAGCCGATCGATGCTGGCGCAGGTCACCGGCACGTCCCCCGCCTGGATCGGCATTTCGTTGCGGATCGCCTTGCGATCGAGGATGCGCTCGAGCGTCGCGATGAAGTCGTTGACCGTCGTCGGCCGGTTGTTGCCGATGTTGAAGATCGCGGTGTTGCCCTCGACGCGCGGCGGAAGGTCCAGCACCCGGCAGACGCCTTCGACGATGTCGTCGACGTAGGTGAAATCGCGCAACAGCTCGCCGTAGCCGAACACCTTGATCGGCTGATCCTTCAGGATCGCCTCGGTGAACAGCCATGGCGCCATGTCGGGGCGGCCCCACGGGCCGTAGACGGTGAAGAAGCGCAGGCCGGTCGACGGGATGGCGTAGAGATGGCTGTAGCTGGCCGCCATCGCTTCGTTGGCCGCCTTGGTCGCGGCGTAGAAGCTTGCCGGCTTGTCGATGCGGTCTTCTTCGGCGAACGGCGTGCTGTGCCGGCCGCCGTAGACGCTCGAGCTGCTGGCATAGACCAGGTGCGACGACTTGCGCGCCCGCGCCAGCTCCAGGATATTGGCCATGCCGACCAGGTTAGACCGGACGTAGACGTCCGGCCGATCGATCGAATAGCGCACCCCCGCCTGCGCGGCGAGGTGTACGATGCGATCGAAGCGGCTCTCGAGCATCGCCGGCCCGAAGTCGGCGTCGGCGATGTCGAGCCGGCGGAATTCGAAGCGGCCAATGCCGCTGATGCGACCGATGCGGCTGGCGTCGCCGACCTGGCGTTCGATCTCCCGCAGGCGGTCGCGCCGCAGGGTCTCCAGGACCGGCAGGTTGCCGGCGCCGAGCGCATCGATGCCGACCACGTCGATGCCCGCGCGCAACAGGGAGATGCAGACGTGCATGCCGATGAAGCCGGCCGCGCCGGTGACCAGGACGGGATCGCGGACACTTTCGCTCATGTTGCGATTGTCGCACCGAACCTGTTCGCGCCGATGATGTGCACAGGCCGTCCGTCGGTCACCGCGGCCCGTCGCCGCGACAGGTCCGCAGGCGCGCAACGCGCAGCGGCGGCGCGTTTGTTATCCTGACCCGCTTTGCTGCAGCTACCAGGAAGAACAGTTGAAAGTCACGATCATCGGCACCGGATATGTAGGCCTCGTCACCGGCGCCTGTCTCGCGGACGTGGGCCACGAGGTGCTCTGCGTCGACCTCGACCAGCGCAAGGTCGACCGTCTGAACCAGGGCGAGATTCCCATCCATGAGCCGGGCCTCGAGTCCGTGGTCCGGCGCAACGCGGCCGAGAAGCGGCTGTCGTTCACCACCTCGCCGGCCGACGGCGCGGCGTATGGCGACGTGCTGATGATCGCCGTCGGCACGCCGCCCGACGAGGACGGCTCGGCGGACTTGTCGCACGTGCTGGCCGCGGCCCGCTCCATCGGGCAGCACCTCCAGCGCTACGTGGTCATCGTCAACAAGAGCACGGTGCCGGTGGGCACCGGCGACCTGGTCGAGAAGGCAGTCGGCGAGACGCTGGCGGCGCGCGGCGCCAACATCGAGTTCGCGGTCGTCTCCCATCCCGAGTTCCTCAAGGAAGGCGCGGCGGTCGAGGACTTCCAGAAGCCCGATCGCATCATCCTCGGCACCGAGGATGCGCGCGCCGAGAAGGTGATGCGCGAGCTTTACGCGCCGTTCCAGCGCAACCACGACCGGGTGCTGGTGATGTCGCGCCGCTCGGCCGAGCTCACCAAGTACGCCGCCAACGCGATGCTCGCGACCCGCATCTCGTTCATGAACGAGCTCGCCAACCTCGCCGAGACTCTCGGCGGCGACATCGAGCAGGTCCGCCGCGGCATCGGCTCGGACAGCCGCATCGGCTATTCGTTCCTCTATGCCGGCACCGGCTACGGCGGCTCGTGCTTTCCGAAGGACGTGAAGGCGATCCTGCACAGCGCGAAGACCGCCGGCCAGCCGCTGCGGCTGCTCGACGCGGTCGAAGCGGTCAACGAGCAGCAGAAGCTGGTGCTGGTGCGCAAGGCGCTCGGCCATTTCGGCGGCTCGCTGCAAGGCAAGCGCTTCGCCCTGTGGGGCCTGGCGTTCAAGCCCGACACCGACGACATGCGCGAGGCGCCGGCGCGCGCCATCCTCGAGGCGTTGTGGGCCGAAGGCGCCTGCGTGCAGGCCTACGATCCGCTGGCGATGAACGAGTGCCGTCGCATCTACGGCAACCGCCGCGACCTGGTGCTGACCGCATCGCCGATGGAAGCGGTGGTCGGCGTCGACGCGCTGTTCATCGCCACCGAGGCCAAGCCGTATCGCGCGCCCAACTTCAACGACATGATGGCCAGCATGAACGCGCCGGTCATCTTCGACGGCCGCAACCTCTACGATCCGCAGGCGGTTGCCAAGGTGGGCTTCACCTACTTCGGCGTCGGCCGCTGAAGCGGCAGCCCGAACCGCCATGCCGGCCGGCCGCTCGCAACCGACGATTGCACTGGCCGGCGGCGGCAGCGTATCCGGTCTGCTCGACAGCCCGGCGACCCCGCGAGCCTGCTACGTCTTCGCCCACGGCGCAGGCGCCGGCATGCAGCATTCGTTCATGACGGCCATCGCGGACGGGCTCGCCGCCCGCGGCATCGCGACGCTGCGCTTCCAGTTTCCCTACATGGAGCAAGGCTCCCGGCGCCCCGACCCACCCAAGGTGGCGCAGGCGGCGGTGCGCGCGGCGGTCGCGGAAGCCGGGCGCCGATTGCCCGGCGTGCCCCTCTTCGCCGGCGGCAAATCGTTCGGTGGCCGTATGACCACGCAGGCGCAGGCAGCCGATCCATTGCCTGCCGTGCGCGGCATCGTGCTGTTCGGCTTTCCGCTCCATCCCGCCGGCAAACCCGGCGTCGAGCGCGCCACGCACCTGGCCGACGTCCGCCTGCCGATGCTGTTCCTGCAGGGAACGCGGGATGCGCTCGCCGATATCGATCTCATCCGCCAGGTAACCGGCCCGCTCGGCGACCAAGCCACCCTGCAGGTGGTGGACGGCGCCGACCATTCGTTCCACGTGCTGGCGCGCTCCGGCCGCACCGATGCGCAGGTGAGGGAGGAGCTGCTGGATGCCGTGGCGCGGTGGGTGGATTCCCCGCGGTCGGTCGACTCCCGGTAGATGGACTCCCGCTAGCCAGCTGAGTAGGTCGCGCGCCAGCGAGCGACGGCCGCGACGGCGTCATCGAGCCCGGGCAGGATGAAGAGGCCCACGCCCGCAGGCGCCTTGCGCGCGCCGCTGCCGCCGGCCCACAGCTCGATCGTCGCCGGCAGCACCGCCCGCAGCTGGCCCAGCAGGGCCGGCACCTGGCGCGTCGGAAAGGCGCCGGAAAAAGACAGGGCGACCGCGTCCACCCGATGTGCCTGCGCCGCCTGGACGATCTCCAGCAACGGCATCTGCGTGCCCAGCGAAATGCAATAGGCGCCTTCCAGCGACAGCAGGGCTTCGACCATCAGCAGACCGAGGCCGTGCTGCTCGTTGGGCAAACTGGTGAGCAGGATCCGCGGCGCGGCGCCGCCGGGCACGGCGGCGATCGCCTGCCGCAGGATGCGCGTCGTCAGCTCGGTGAACAGGTGCTCCTCGAACACCTGCAGCTCGCCCGCCTCCCAGGCGCGCCCCACCGCGACCGCCAATGGCGCAATCGTGTCCTGGACAAAGCCCTGCAGGCCGTACCGTACGAGCCGCTGCTGCGCCGCCTGCAGGTAGCCCTCGCCGTCATGCCGGCGCACCATCGCGAGCAGGTTCTCCAGCTCACCGGGAGCCGGGGCGAAGATGTCCGCAGGCTCCCGCTCCCTTCGTCCGGAGGCCCTCGCCGGGGCATTGGCGACGCTCTCCCTTGATATCCCCGCCGCCCCCGCCGCACCCGCCGCTCCCGCCGCCCCCGCCAGTTCCCCTGCTCCCGCTGCCGCCCCGGTACCGCCAACCAGGCGCGGTCGCGACAACGTCTCGAGCTCGTCGACCGGCAGTGCCAGCAGCCGCCCCGGCCGGAACCCCTGGTCCATCAGCCGCTTCACCTGCCGTAGCCGCCTTACCTGCTCCGCGGGGTAGAGACGTTCGCCATGCGCGTCGCGGGAAGGCGCGGGAAAGCCGTAGCGCCGCTCCCAGACCCGCAGCACGTCCTTGGAGAGCCCAACATCCCGCTCGACCGCCGCGATCGTGAACCGAGTTTCGCTCATTTTGTCCTGGACAAATGGTTGACAGCCAGTTCGACTGCGCCTATTCTGGCGACGCGATTCTAGTTGTCCTGGACAAAACTACCAGACCCTTACCACCTTGCAAGGAGTACGAGATGTTCCGCTGGCTCAAGGTTCTAGTCGTCGCCTCCGCCCTGGCAACCGTCGCCGCTTGCGGCAGCGACGACGATGACGACGCTTCCCGCGATCGCAATGTCGTGCAGCAGGCGCAGGCCGACTCGAGGTTCTCGATCCTGGCCGAAGCGGTCGCGGCGGCCGACCTCGCGACGACGCTCTCCGGTACCGGGCCGTTCACCGTCTTCGCACCGACCAACGAAGCCTTCGCGTCGTTGCTGGCGGAGCTCGGCGTCACCCAGGCGCAGCTGCTTGCCGACAAGCCGCTGCTCACCAAGGTGCTGACGTATCACGTCGTCGCCGGGCAGGTGCTGAAGGCAGAGGTGCCGGTCGGCGTGCCGATCAAGACGCTGCAAGGCGGCACCTTCACCGTCGACAGCGCGCTTTCCATCACCGACCAGCGCGGGCGCAGCTCCCGCATCGTCGAGACCGACGTGGTGGTCAGCAACGGCGTGATCCACGCCATCGACAAGGTGCTCCTGCCGGCGCCCTGACCACGCGACTTGGCGCTTTTCCTGTCATCGAACGCGGGCCCACGCTGCTGGGCCCACAGTTTGCTATGCGGCCTCGTTCCGAGACGTTTCGGATAGGAAAGGTGAAAAATGTCAGCAACTGCAGCAGCCACCCATCCCCTAGGCCGTGACGCCGCGACCCCGACCCAGATCCCTGCACCGGGCTGGAAGGAGATCGCGATGCGGGTCTACAAGGAGTTCAGCAAGGACCGCGTGATGCTGGTCGCGGCCGGCGTCACCTTCTACCTGCTGCTGGCGATGGTGCCGGCGATGACCGCCTTCATCTCGCTCTACGGCCTGTTCGCCGACCCGGCGACCGTACAGCAGCACATTTCCTTCATCAACGACTACATGCCGAGCGGCGGCCAGGAGATCGTCACCGAACAGTTGACCCGTCTTTCGCAGCAACCCAGCTCGGGCCTCGGTTTCGCCTTGGTGATCTCGCTGGGCATCGCGCTGTGGAGCGCCAACGCCGGCATGAAGGCGCTGTTCGAGGCGATGAACGTCGCCTACGACGAGGCCGAGAAGCGCGGCTTCGTCAAGCTGACGCTGACCTCGCTGGCCTTCACGCTCGGCGCCATCGTGTTGCTGCTGGCGATCATCGGCGTGGTGGTGGTGATGCCGCTGGTCGTCGAAAGCCTTGGCCTGGGCGCGATGACCGAGCTGATCGTCAAGATCGGCAGCGCCATCGTGCTGATCCTTGCCGCCCTGCTTGCCCTGTCGGCGCTCTATCGCTGGGGCCCCAGCCGCTCGGAGGCGCAATGGAAATGGATCACGCCCGGCGCGGTCGTCGCGGTGGCGATCGCCATGGTGGGCTCGCTGCTGTTCTCCTGGTATGTCGCCAACTTCGGCTCCTACAACGAGACCTATGGCTCGCTGGGCGCCATCATCGGCTTCATGACATGGCTGTGGATCATGGCCACCTTCGTGATCACCGGCGGCGAGCTCAATGCCGAGATGGAGCACCAGACCCGCGAGGACACCACCACCGGACCGGAGCAGCCGCTCGGCACCCGGGGCGCCGAAATGGCGGATACGGTCGCCCAGGGTCCGAACGATACCGGAGATGATTCCAAGGGCGCGGCGCAGGCGGCGCCCTCGGCAAAGGACGCGAGCCACGGCAGCGGCGCGACTTCCGAGAGCATCGGCAGGCAACACAGCCGGGA
>JAEZQX010000519.1 GCA_023441105.1 Pseudomonadota bacterium
GCACCTCTGCGGCCGGCGAAACGGCGGGCGAATCGGCAGGCGAATCGGCGGGCGAATCGGCAGGTGAATCGGCAGGCGAATCGGCAGGCGAACTGGCCGGCGAATTGGCCGGCGGCATCCCCGCGGCCGGCGCATCGGCGTGGATCCGGCGATAGAGCGCGAAGCATTCCGCCGAAGGCCGGGCGCCGAGCCGGTCCAGGAGCGCGGCACGGCAGGCTTCGTACTGGGCGATCGCGGCGGTGCGCCGGCCGCATTGCGACTGCAGCCGGATCAGCGCCATGTGCGCCTCCTTGTCGGCGTCGTCGATGTCGAGCCAGGCGCGCAGGTGGGCGATTGCCGCCTCGCGATCGCCGGCCGCTTCGCAGGCGGCGGCAAGGTGGCGGCGCAGCGCCACTGCCAGGCGGGCGGCTCGGGGGCGCATGCCGCGGACCCAGTCGTCGAATTCGCCGGCGTCCCCGAGCTCGAAGCCGTCGAGGAAGGGTCCGCGCCAGCTGCGCGCCGCCGCGGCGATGCGGCCGGCCTCGAAGGCGGCCGGTTCGCGGGCGATGTCGTCGAGCTCGCGCCAGTCGACGCGCAGGGGCGCGCCGGGGGAGAGTCCGACTTCGGCGTCGTCGATGTCGAGCATCTGCGGCAGCAGCTTGCGCAGTCGGCTCAAGGCGACCCGCAGGTTGGAGCGGGCAGCGGAGGCGTCCAGCCGTTCCCACAGCACCGCGGCCAGCCGGCCGCGCGTCACCGGCCGGTCGTGGCCGGCGAGGTAGAAGACCAGCGCCTGCGGCTTCGCGCCGATCAGCCGCCCCAACGGCTGGCCGTCGATCTCGAGCCGCGGTCGACCCAGCATCCCGATCTGCAGGCCGCGCAGACGCGCGACCGTCCCGACCTGTTGCTCTCGCCGCATCGGAGGACCCCACCGACTACGCCCGATAAACGCAAGATTAACGCCTCCCCAACGTTCGCGAAACGTCCGGCGGCCATCGTGGTGGCTCGATCCACCCGAGGAGCTGCGTGATGAAGCCGATCCGACATGCGAATCCCGAACCTGTTGCCGCCCCGGCGGGCCAGCGCGCCATCGTGATCGGCGCCAGCATCGCCGGACTGTTCGCCGCCCGCATCCTGAGCGAGCGCTTCGCCCAGGTCTGGCTGCTCGAGCGCGACGAGCTGCCGGATGCGGCGGTGCCGCGCAAGGGCACGCCGCACGCCATGCAGCCGCATGGCCTGCTGGCGCGCGGCCTGCAGGTCATGGAAGAGCTGTTCCCCGGATTCACCGAGTCGCTGGTGGCGCGGGGCGCGCTGCAAGGCGATATCGGCATGGAAGTGGTGTTCGACGCCGACCGTCGCCGGTTCCAGCGGCTGCGCACCGGCCAGGTCGGCCTGCTGGCCAGCCGGTTGGCGATCGAAGCCGAGCTGCGCCGGCGCACCCGGGCGCTGCCGGGCGTGACGATGCTGGCGGGTGTCGATGTCATCGAGCCGGTCTTCGATGCCGCCGCCGGCCGGGTGAACGGCGTGCGGATGAGCCGGCGTGGCCCTGCCGGCGATACCGAGCCGGCGGCGGATGCGGAGACCGTGGCCGCCGACCTGGTGGTCGACTGCAGCGGCCGTGGTTCGCGTTCGCCGACCTGGCTCGACGGCTGGGGCTACGAACCGGCGCGCGAGCAGCGGGTTCGGATCGACCTGGCGTATGTCAGCGCCTACTTCGAGCGCGAGGCCCAGCCTGCCGACATCCGCGGGGTGATCAGTACCGCGACGCCGGGCCTGCCGCGACCCGCGGTGCTGCTGGCGCAGGAGCCGGATGCGCAGGGACGCAGCCGCTGGGTGCTCGGCGTCGGCGGCTATGGCCAGGACCAGCCCGACGGCAGCATCGAAGGGATGCGGCATCGGGCGCAGGCGATCGGCTGCGCCGAGCTGATCGATGTAGCCGAGCGTCGTGGGCTGATCGGCCAGGTGCTGCGCTACCGCTTCCCTCACAGCCAGCGGCGTCACTACGAGCGGATGCGGCGGTTTCCGGCCGGCTACCTGGTGATGGGCGATGCGCTGGCGAGCTTCAATCCGATCTACGGGCAGGGGATGACGGTGGCGGCCTGCGAGGCGCTGGAGTTGCGCCGCGTCCTGCAGCGCGGTCTCGACGGACTGGCGCCGCGGTTCTTCAAGGCGGCGGCCAAGGTGATCGACATCCCCTGGCAGACGGCGGTCGGCGGCGATCTCGCCTTGCCGATGGTGCCGGGTCCGCGACCCCTGCCGGTGAGGCTGGTCAATGCCTACCTGAAACGGGTGTTCGAGGCGGCTCCCGAAGATCCGCAGGTGGCAGCCGCCTTCCTGCAGGTGATGCACATGCTGCGCAAGCCGCCGTCGCTGATGACGCCCCGCATCATGTGGCGGGTGCTGTGGGCAGGCCGGCGTCACGCGGCCGGGTCGTACACCCTCGCGCCGCCGCTGCCGCGGCCCTGAGCAGGCCTCAGGCCGGGCGCATGGCTTCGTCGACGATGCGCCCGATGGCTGCGCCGGCGAAGCGGCCGCGCAGCCCGATGCAGACCAGGGTGCCGGCCTCCAGGCCGGCGGCAGCCGGTGCCCGGTCGCCGATCTCGATGCGCGAGCCAACCAGCTGCAGCACGACGCTGCTGCCGTCCTGGTCGCGCATCACCCCCTTGGCGCGCAGCAGGCCGAGGTGCGGAGCGGCCAGTCCCTGGGCCAGCTGCCGGACGTCCACCGGGTGCGCGATCGGGAAGCTGGCGCTGACGAACGCGCCGGCGCCGGGGGCTGCATGCCGGTTGCGCCAGCTGCCTGCCCGGTCCGTGAAGACGGACCCGCGTGCAGTGGAACGGCGCCGGACGGCAGCGTCCCGGTCCAAAACCGGATCCGGCCAGCCAAGCACGAGCTCCACCGGCGCTGCCGCCTGCACCGCGGCGACGACTTCGACGCCGGGATGGCGCTGCGCCAGCCAGGCTTGCAGTTCCGGTCGGGCATCCGTCGGCACCAGGTCCAGCTTGTTGAGCACGATCAGGTCGGCCTGCGCCAGCTGCGCCGCCACGGTTTCGCCGACATAGCGATCGGCCATTCGCAGGCGCACCGTCTGCGCGTCGCACAGCACCACCGTCGCGTCGACCCGCAGGCCGGGCACCAGGCCGACCGCTTGGGCCCCCGGCGCCGGCAGCGCCACGCCGCTGGTCTCGATCACGACATGATCCGGTCGCGGCCGGCGGCGGGCGATCGCGCGCAGGGCGCCGACCAGGTCGCTGCCGAAGCTGCAGCAGACGCAGCCGCCGGCGAGCTCGAGCAGGTCTTCGGTGCGCGCCTCGATGAGGGCGGCGTCGATGCCGATGTCGCCGAAGTCATTGACCAGCACGGCGATGCGACGGCCGTCGGCGTGACGCAGCAGGTGGTTGAGCAGTGTCGTCTTGCCGGCGCCGAGATAGCCGCCGAGGATGGTGACGCCCGGCAGGCCCGGATCGGAGACGGCGCCCGCATCGTCCTTGGCGCCGCTTGCCTGCCCGGCCGCCGGCCCGGTCGCCTGCCCCGCCGGCATCTCAGGTGCTGCCGGCGGCCACCGGGCGGCCATTGGCCACCACGCCCCAGACGCCGATGTCGGCCAGATCCTCGGCGCTCGATTCCAATGGATCGGCCTCGAGCACGGCGAAATCCGCGCGCTTGCCGGTTTCGATCGATCCGATCTCGCCGTCGAGCCCCAGCGTATAGGCGGCGCCCAGGGTGACGGCGCGCAAGGCATCGGCGATGGTGATGCGCTGCGCCGCGCCAAGCAGGCGTCCGCCGGCCGTCCTGCGGTTGACCGCGCACCAGGCGGTGAACAGGGGACCCAGCGGCGTCACCGGCGCGTCGGAATGGATGGCGAACGGCACGCCGGCGGCGATGGCCGTGGCACAGGCATTCATGCGCTCCGCGCGCTCCGGTCCGACCGTCTGCTCGTAGTGCGCGTCGCCCCAGTAGAAGGTGTGGTTGGCGAACAGGTTCACGCACATGCCCAGCTCGCGGATGCGGCGGAACTGGGCGGCGTCGGCAAGCTGGCAATGCTGCAGCGTGAAGCGATGACCGGGCACCGGGTGGCGGGCCAGCGCGGCCGCCATCGCATCGAGCACCATGTCGGTGGCCTCGTCGCCGTTGGTGTGGGTATGAACCTGCACGTCGTTGGCCAGCGCCAGGGCGAGGATCTCGCGGACCTGTTCGGGTGCCGTGTACCAGAGGCCGTTGGGCAGGCCGTTGTAGTAGCCCGGCCAGCGCAGCCGCGCGGAGAACCCCTGGATGGAGCCGTCGGCCACCAGCTTGACCTTGCCCAGGCGCAGCCGCTCGGTGCTCTGGCCGCGCAGCGCCAGCGCGCGATCGATGAGTTGCTGCGGCGTCTGCGCGAGCTGGCGCAGCAGGGCCACGATGCGGGTCGGAAAGCCCGCTTCGCCGGTGACCTGCAGCATGCCCTGCACCGACTCCGGCGTGAGCGGCGCGGCCAGGTCGGTGGCGGTGGTCACGCCCTTGCGCACGCACAGGCGCGAGAAGGCGCGGATCGCCTCGGTGTCGGCCGCCAGCAGGCCGCGATCCATGCCGACTTCGGCAGCCACCGGCGCCATCGCGTCCGGCCCGCGGCATTCCCCGGTTGGCAACCCGTCGTCCGCCAGCGGCAGCCCCGGGTGGACGATGCCCTTGCGCAGGTAACCGGCAGCAGCCAGCGCCGCGCTGTTGGCGTTGACGATGTGCAGGCTGGCATGGACGATGGCGATCGGCCGGGTGGTGGAGATGCGGTCGAGGTCGTGGCGGTTGCAGCGGCGCCCGCCGAAGTAGATCGGATCGAAGCCCCAGCCGACCAGCGGCTGTCGCGCGTCGGCGAGCCTGCCGTCCTGCTCCGCCAGCCGCTCGATGACCGCATCGATCGACTTCGCGCCGCGCCAGGTTTGGCCATCCGGATCGACGCGATCGTGGAAGCCGACATGGACGAAGCGCCAGAGGGCACCCTCCATCAGGTGGCTGTGGCCCTCGACGAAGCCCGGCAGCAGGACCTTGTCGGCGAACTGCTCGTCCAGGCGACCGGCGCCCCAGCCTTCCAGCTCCGCGAGCGAGCCGGCGCCGAGGACGCGTCCGTCGCGCACCGCCACATGGCTGGCGACGGGGCGCGAAGGGTTCATGGTGACGATGCGCCGGGCCCGGTAGATGACGGTGTCGTTCATGTTCGCCATGGTAGCGAGCTTCGGGCCGAAGACCCGACTCGCTTTACCGGGCGAAAGACCGCGATCAGGCCGGCGCGCCGTCGGCGGC
>JAEZQX010000525.1 GCA_023441105.1 Pseudomonadota bacterium
TTTCCGCGCCGTGGCTGGGCATGCCGGCCCGTGCCTTGCGCTCGGCCTCGAGCCGCGGCCGCAGGTGGCGCATCAGCACGCGACTCACCGTGGAATGCAGCGTGCTGAGCGGCACCGGCTTGCCGAGGTAGCCGTTGCATCCCGCCCAGGCCGCCTTCGCCAGGTCGAGCATGCCGGAGCGTGAAGTCAGCACGATCACCGGGACCTTGAGCCGCGCCGGTTCCGGCGCGTGCCGCAGCCGGCGCAGCATCGACAGGCCGTCGCCATCGGGCTGCTGCGGCTCCAGCACGATCAGCTCGTAGCGGCGCATCCCGAGCACATCCTCGGCCTGCGCCAGGGCCCCCACGCCCTCGGCGTCGACGCCGATCTGGCGCAACGCCACCGCCAGCTGGCTGCGCACCGACGGACTTGGCTCGATCACCAGCGCCCGCGGCGGACGCCCGCCCACCAGCGGCAGCCGCAGATGCGGATCGGCCTGCACCAGTCGCGTCGACAGCCGCCGCGTACGCTCGCGCAGCGATAGCGATTCGGCAGCGCGGTTGAGCACGCCCAGCACGTCGAGGCTGAAGGTGGCAAGCAACAGGTCGTCGTTGCCGCGGCGGTGGTTGGCGCGACGCCCGACGCCGATGACCGGCAGCGCCTGCGGGACGCTCTTCAACGTGCGGGCGACTTCCGCACCGCCCTTGGCCGTCATGTCCACCAGCGCGATGTCGAACTCGCCGGGACCGCGATGCTCGGCTACCTGGAAGCGATAGTTGTTGTGCCGGGCATGCTTGACGATGATCTCCAGCAGGCGCTGGAAGCGCGGTCCCAGCCCGAACACGGCAATCCGATACAACGGGCGCGCATCGAACGGTGCGGCTTGGTCCTGGGGTCCTGTCAAGCGATCCTCTCCGGCGGTGACTGTCGTCTCGACCACTGTAGCCTGGCGTCGAATTGTAGGCCCGTCGATCCAGACTGATGAAGTGGGTGTCTGCAGAAAACCCATGTTTTCATGGGTTTAGGCGGATAACTTGCCAG
Source organism: Pseudomonadota bacterium (assembly GCA_023441105.1). The sequence goes on from JAEZQX010000525.1 coordinate 1,021, forward strand.
ACTACGCTAATCTTGTCGGCAGAGTTTACGCAGACCGGGCTCGATCTGCCGCGCCGGTTAGCCAGCGGACGGCAGCAGCTCCGTGACCAGATCGTTGTCGCTCGCGAAGTTCAGCATGAAGCTGTAGGCGAGCGGCTCGATCTCCTTCAGGCGGGGATCGACGATGACGCACTTGATGCCGCGATGAGTGGAAGGCAGCACATAGGGAGAATAGGTCAGGTGCTGCTGGCTGCCCGCCTTGCGCGGACGGAATGCCGCCATCACGCCCGCCAGCCGCTCGGCCCAGTCGCTTGGACGAAAGGTCTTGCCGGTCGAGGTCTGACCGAGGATCACGAAGCGAGCCGTGCCCTCTTCTGCTGCACCCCGGGCAGCGCCAGGAGGCGGTGTCGGGTGGCGGTCCTCCTGTCGCATCGCGTGCAATGATACCCCGCGACCTCGACCGCCCTCCCCGCCCCGGCGGACTCGCTGCAGGGATACCCTACAATCGAAGGTCCCCTTCGCAGAGGTCCTGAAATGTCCGCCAGTTCGCCGCTGATGTCGACCTATCTCCCGCAACCGGTCGCGTTCGAGCGCGGCGACGGGGTCCACCTGTTCGACACCAATGGCAAGCGCTACCTCGACTGCCTGAGCGGCATCGCGGTGAACACGCTGGGGCACAACCATCCGCGGCTAGTGGCGGCGCTCACCGACCAGATCGGCAAGATCATCCACAGCTCCAACCTGTTCGAGGTGCCGCTGCAGCACGCCGTCGCGCGCAGGCTGGTCGAGCTCTCCGGAATGACCAACGTCTTCTTCTGCAACTCCGGCCTGGAGGCGAACGAGGCTGCGATCAAGATCGCGCGGCTGTACGGTCACAACCGGGGGGTCCGCGAACCACACATCGTCGTCTACGAGAAGGCCTTCCACGGCCGCTCGCTCGCCACCCTCTCCGCCACCGGCAACGAGAAGGTCCAGAAGGGCTTCGAGCCGCTGGTGCCGGGCTTCGTGCGGGTGCCGCTCAACGACATCGCGCCGCTGCGGGCGCTGGCGGCTTCCGATCCGGACATCGTCGCGGTGTTCCTCGAAGCCATCCAGGGCGAAGGCGGCATCACCGCCGCCCGCGTCGAGTACCTGCAGCAGGTGCGCCGGTTGTGCGACGAGAAAGGCTGGCTGCTGATGATCGACGAAGTCCAGTGCGGCACCGGCCGCACCGGCCGCTGGTTTGCCCATCAATGGGCCGGGATCGTGCCGGACGTGATGCCGCTCGCCAAGGGCTTGGGCTCGGGCGTGCCGATCGGCGCGGTGGTGGCGGGCGGTGCCGCGGCGGAGGTGTTCAAGCCCGGCAACCACGGCACGACCTTCGGCGGCAATCCGCTGGCGATGCGCGCCGCGCTCACCACCATCGAGGTGATGGAGGATGAAAAGCTGGCGCAGAATGCCGAACGCCTCGGCACCCGGCTGCATGACGCTTTTACGCGCGAGTTGAAGAACGTCGCCGGCTTCGTCGAGATGCGCGGCAAGGGACTGATGATGGGCATCAAGCTCGACCGCCCCTGCGGCGCGCTGGTGCAGCAGGCACTGGATGCCGGCCTGGTGATCAACGTGACGGCCGACACCGTCGTGCGCCTGCTGCCGCCGCTGATCTTCACCGAGCAGCACGCGGACCAGCTGGTGAGCACCCTGGTACCGCTGATGAGGAACTTCCTCGCATCCAATCCGCGCGCCTGACGGCGCCGGACTGGAGCCTGCCCGAGATGCCGATCAAGCACTTCCTGCGCTTCGACGACTTCAGTAGCGAAGAGCTCGACTACCTGTTTGCGCGCACCCGGTTCATCAAGGACCGCTTCAAGCGCTACCAGGCCTACCACCCGCTTGCCGACCGTACGCTGGTGATGATCTTCGAGAAGGCATCGACCCGCACCCGGCTGTCGTTCGAAGCAGGCATGCACCAGCTGGGCGGTGCCGCCATCTACCTCAACACCCGCGATTCCCAGCTCGGCCGGGGCGAGCCGGTGGAGGACGCCGCGCAGGTCATCTCGCGGATGTGCGACATCGTCATGATCAGGACGTTCGAGCAGACGATCGTCGAGCGCTTCGCCGCCCATTCGCGGGTGCCCGTCATCAACGGCCTGACCAACGAGTACCACCCGTGCCAGGTGCTGGCGGACGTCTTCACCTACATCGAGCATCGCGGCCCCATCCAGGGCAAGACCGTCGCCTGGGTGGGGGACGCCAACAACATGAGCTACACCTGGATCCAGGCCGCGCGACTGCTGGACTTCAAGGTGCACATCTCGACGCCCCCCGGCTATCCGATCGATTCCGGCGCCGTCAACGCCGGCGACCAGGGCCACTTCAGCATCTTCGCCGATCCGATGGATGCCTGCCGCGGTGCCGACCTGGTCACCACCGATGTCTGGACCAGCATGGGCTTCGAGGCCGAGAACGACGAGCGGCGGCAGGCATTCGCCGACTTCTGCGTCGACGAGGAGATGATGGGTGTCGCTAAGCCGACGGCGCTGTTCATGCACTGCCTGCCGGCGCATCGCGGCGAGGAAGTCACCGCCGGCGTGATCGACGGCAGCCAGTCGGTCGTCTGGGACGAGGCCGAGAACCGGCTCCATGTCCAGAAGGCATTGCTGGAGTACCTGCTGATCGGCAAGCTGCCGACCTGAGGGACGGCGGGCCGGCAGTGGCCGCCCCGCCCGCAGCCAGCCCGTCGCCGCCGCCGCCCGCCTGCCCGCGATCTTGGGGCCGCGGGCAGGAGCGGCCGGCTTCAGCGGCAGAGGTGCAGGCGCACGCCCGGCCGGGTATTGATCGGACGGATCGGCGCAGCCAGCGGCTCGGCCGTCACGCCCAGACGACGCGGCATGACCTTGCGACTGGCGTCCATGTTCGGCATCAGCGCCACCGTGCGGTACGAGCCGCTCAGCTGCAGGTTGAACTTGCGAAGCCGCGACAGAGACGCGCTCGCCGAACCGATGGCCTGGTCGAAGCGCGCTTCGAGCCGGCCGAATGCCGGCAGCTCGATCACCCGCAACATCACTTCGCGCAGCTCGCGGTGGTAGGCGACGCATTCGTCGAACAGCGGCGACTCCGGCAGGGGATAGAAGCCGTAGCGCGGCAGCAGCTCGCGCACCTCGCGGTCGATCGTCGGCTGGTCCGGCTCCAGCAGGGCAAGTATTTCGGAGGCCACCGATTTCTCCACCTGGCCGGTCAGCTCGCTGATCCGGGTGAGCAGTTCGGGATAGGTGCGGCTGTCGTTGCGGCGGAAGTCGTCGAGGATGGCGAAGAGGTCGTCGCGACGCATGCGAAGCTTGCCGCGCATGCCGGCGTGCCGGCAGAGCTGGCGCTGGAATTCCGCGTCCTGCAGGACATCGACGGTTGCGATGCGATCGAGCAGCCAGATGTGATCTCGGGCATCCGCAACGACGCGGCGCAGGGTTGCCGAAGCTGTCGCCTCGAGGTCGCGAAGCAGGTGCTCTGCCGCAATCGCGTCAATGTAGGGTTTGGCCATCTGGATCTCATGGTGAAGCTTTGAGAACCGATTCTGCCGTCGCAGCCCAGCCCTCCTCCCGGGACCGGGATGCGTGGCCCCTGACCGCTGATCGGCGGCACGCGGATGTTGCGCCGATACGGAAGCGCAAGCGGCGGTGAGCGGACGGTCAATGCTGCTTTACAAACGGTTCCGTCGGCGCATGGGCGGGGTCGGCGGGTGTCGCGGGGTCGGGCTGACAGTGGTTCACGGGTTGGCGCTTGCAGGCGCCAACC
>JAEZQX010000540.1 GCA_023441105.1 Pseudomonadota bacterium
GAAACGGGAACGGAAACGGGAACGGGAACGGGAACGGAAACGGGAACGGAAACGGGAACGGGAACGGGAACGGGAACGGGAACGGACGCGGCAACGGCAACGGCAACGGACGCGGGAATGGCGGCTAGCCGCGCCGGCAGGAAACTGAAGTCATGGAGCAGCGAATGAGTTCAACCGACACGTCGAGCGGGGCGGCGCCTTGCCTCGACAGCAGTCTTCCTGCCCTGGAGGCCAGGCAGAGCCTGGACGGGCAGGAGGCGGCGGCAGTCGGCGTATCGCCGCCCGCACGCGGCAGGAAGGACAACGTGACCGTCGTGGTCGCTGCCGCCGCCAACGCCCAGGCATTCGGGGCTGCCGAAGTGTCGGCGGCCATCGTCGAGGGCGTCCATGCGACCTTGCCGTCGGCGCGCGTGCTCCGGGTGCCCGATATCGATACCGGCACCAGCTTCATCGAACAGGTGGTCGCCCTGTCCGGCGGGAGGATCGAGCGTATCAGCCTGCTTGGACCGCATGGCGAACTCGCGCTGGGGCAGCTCGGCCTGGTCGGCGAAGGCGACGACCTGGCCGCGGTGATCGCCGCCGCGGAAGCAGTCGAGCTTACGCGCGACCTGCACCATCTGCCTGATCCGACCGCCGCAAGCAGCCGCGCTATCGGGCAACTGATCGCGGCGGCACTCGACCGCGGCGCCCGGCGGATCATCGTCGGCTGCGGCGACAGCGGCGCGTACGACGGGGGCATCGGCATGGCCGGTGAACTCGGCATCCGCTTTCTCGACGCCGATCGCGCCGAGATCGTTGAGGCCGGCGGCCTGCTGCGGCTGGCGGCCATCGACATGTCGCACCGCGATCCGCGACTGGCCCGGGTGTCCATCCAGGCCGTGGTGGATCCGGGTCATTCCCTGCTGGGGATCGACAGCAGGGTCGCCGCCCACGGTCCGCAAAGCGGTGCGTCATCGACGCAGGTCCTGCGCCTGGAGCAAGGGCTGGCGCGCTTCGCGAAGATCGTCCACGAAAGCCTCGCCGTCGACGTGGCTGCCCTGCCCGGCGCGGGCGCCGCGGGCGGCCTGGCAGCCGGCCTCGCAGCCTTCGCCGGCGCCATGGTGACTTCCCGATCCGACTTCCTCGACCAGATGGAAGTACTGCGAGCAGGACTGGCATCGGCCGACATGGTGATCATCGCCCGTCCCGCCGTCCAGCAGGCAAACACGGCGTTGGCTGCCACAGAGGAATTCGCTCATCCCTGCGCCTGGCTCGAGCGCAAGGCGGCGAGCCTCGGGCTGCCGGTCATCGCGCTGTCGCCGGAGCGCCTGCTGACCTCGAACCGGCTCGACGAGACAGGCGAGGCTGAAACCGCGCCGGCGGACAACGACGGCGGACTGCGTTGGCCCGCAGCCGGCAGGGGCTCGCGCCTGCCGGCCGCCAGCGCGGCATCACTGCGGCGCGCGCTCGGTGGCTGGCATCGGCCGGCCGAATCCGTCTAGGCCGCTGCTCGAGATACTCGGCAGAGCGCCGCGGCGCCGCGCTGCCGCTTGGGTACGGCCATTGCCAACCTTCGTCTTCGACAGCCGATGGAGGATTGCGATGGCAAGAGAGCGGAATCAGGAACGGCAGGGTGATCCGACCCGGCCGCCGGCGAGTGGCCGGCCGCAGGACAGCGACGTCGGCGGGATCCCGGCGACGTTGAACGAAGGGGTCGATCGCGCCGGCGACCGCGCGGCGGCTCGTCGGGAAGGCGGACCACGGTCCGGCGCCGGTGAGGCCAGCCCATCGACCGGAGAGATGGCACGCGGATCCGCCGCCACCGCCCCGCGCGACTTGGCAGGTCCGGCCGATTCACTCGAGCCAGGCGAGCGGATCGGGCCAGCCGGCAATCGCCAGGACCGGGAGATGCGTCCGCCGGCCGGTGACCGCGGCGCGGACGATTCCGTCCCGGAATCGCTCGGCAAGTCGATCACCGAGCCGTTCAAGTCCTCCTAAGGGGTCAGGCGGCCGCGTCCGCGACCTTTCCCGCCACGGCCCGCACGCGCCGTGGCGCGGCGCGCCAGATCGCCAGCACCGAGACGACGCTGGCAACGATCGCGATCCAGAAGGCACCCGCGTAGCTCCCGCTCTGGTCGTGGATGACGCCGGCCACCCATGGTCCGACCGCCCCGCCGCTGATGGATACCAGCATCAGCATCCCGAAGATGCTGCCGTAGTGCTTGCCTTCGAAGATCTCCGCCGGAATGGCCCCGAAGACCGAGGTCACGCCGTAGCCGAGCAAGCCCTGCGCAAGCACCATGAAGACCAGCAGCGGCATGCTGGGCATGCCGGGCAGCAGCAGCAACGCGAGATAGGTCAGCAGGAAGCCGAAGGAACCGATGGTCCAGACGATCTCGCGCCCCACCCGATCCGACAGCTGCCCCAGGGCGATCTGGCCCGGCACCCCGGCGAAGCTCACCCAGCCGAGTGCCCAGGCGGCGTCGGACGCGCTGAACCCGACCTCCACCAGGTATTTGGTCTGGTGCACCTGCACGAGGTACCAGCTGAACAGCCCGAGGAAATAGCCGACCGCCAGCCACCAGAAGCGGCCGGTGCGCATGGCCCTGCCGAGCGTCCATTCGACCGCCACCCACGAATGGTCCACGACGTAGGCCCGGCGCGCATCGGCAGCGGCGCCGTCCGTGCCGCTCTGGCCATCGGGCTGCAGTCCGATGTCCTCCGGGCGGCGCCTCAGCAGCAGCGCCAGCGGCGTCAGCAGCACGAGGGCGAAGACGCCTAGCGCGATGCACGCCGTGCGCCAGCCGAAGCGGCCGATCAGCGTCTGCAGGAGCGGCAGCAACACGATCGAACCGACGCCGACGCCGGCGAAGGCGATGCTCATGGCGAGACCGCGGCGCCGCATGAACCAGGCCGGCAGGAACAGCGCCTGGCAGGAGTAGCCGAGGCAGACGCTGCCGGCGCCGACCAGCGCGCCCAGGGTCAGGTAGAAGTGCCATGGCTCGCGCGACCACCATCCCGCCAGCACCAGGCCGGCAGCGATGGCGCCGATGCCGATCAGGGTCACCGTCCGCGGGCCGCGGCTGTCCATCATCCTGCCGAATAGCGGGCTGAGGAGCGCCGACAGGAAGAAGCCGAACGAGAAGACACCGGCGGTGACGCCTCGCTCCCAGCCGAATTCGGCGAGGATCGGCGGATACAGCAACGAGAAGGCGGTGCGCGCGTTGACGCCGACAGCCATGGTCACGAACACCACGGCCACCACCAGCCAGCCGTAGTAGAAGGGCAGCCGCTGCGCCAGTCTTGCCAGCATCATGACTCCCGTCGATCGGAGGTGCGGGCAGGACCCGCCGCGGCGACTGCAGTCTTTTTCATGTCGGACGACCTGGATTGGGGGACACATCCGGGCTGGGGGGGGGGGGCGGCGGGGGGGGGGGGGGGGGGG
>JAEZQX010000546.1 GCA_023441105.1 Pseudomonadota bacterium
CGCTGCCGTCCTCGTGGAAACCGGTCACCTCGAGATTGAAGCCGGTCATGCTGGGCATGCGCCGCGGATGGGCCAGCAGCCGCATCCGGCGCACGCCGATGTCGCGCAGGATCTGCGCGCCGATGCCGTAGGTGCGCAGGTCCATCGCCTCGCCGCGCGGCCGCGCCGGCAGCGCCTGCGACTGGCCGTCCGAGCCGCTGTCGCACAACCAGCGTGCCTGCGCCAGCAGCGTCTCGCCGTCGGGCGCGCAGTTGAGCATGACCAGCACGCCCTCGCCGTGCGCCGCGATCTCCTTGAGCGCGCGATGCACGCTCCACGAATGCGTGCTGCCGTCGCTGATGATCAGGTCGAGCGGCGACAGCGGCTCGTGCACACGCACCAGCGCCTCGCGCTCGCCCGAGATCTCGCCCGCCACCAGCGCCAGATGCGGCTGGCGACCGGGCTTGTCGCGATAGACCAGCAGCTCGAAGTCGCCGAAGGGCGTGGCGAGGCGCCGCCGGTGCAGGCGCTCGACCAGGCTCTCGTGGGCGCTGCGATAGTGGATCAGGTCCGCGATGGTGCCGATCTTCAGGCCATGCGATTCGCTGAACTCGAGCAGGTCCGGCAGGCGCGCCATCGTCCCGTCGTCCTTCATGATCTCGCAGATCACCGCCGCCGGCGTCAGTCCGGTCAGGGCGCCGAGATCGCAGCCGGCTTCGGTGTGGCCGGCGCGCACCAGCACGCCGCCCGCCTTGGCCATGATGGGGAAGATGTGCCCCGGCTGCACCAGGTCGGTCGGCTTCGCGTCGCGCGCCACCGCCGCCTGCACGGTGCGCGCCCGGTCCGCGGCGGAGATGCCGGTGGTGACGCCTTCGGCCGCCTCGATCGACATGGTGAAGGCGGTGCCGGTACGGGTGCCGTTGGCCAGCGTCATCAGCGGCAGGTTGAGCTGCCGGCAACGCTCCTGCGTCAGCGTCAGGCAGATCAGCCCGCGGGCATGACGCGCCATGAAGTTGATGGCCTCCGGCGTGACGTAATCGGCCGCGAGCAGCAGGTCTCCCTCGTTCTCCCGGTCCTCCTCGTCGATGAGGATCACCATCTTGCCGGCCTTGAAGTCGGCCAGGATTTCCGCGGTGCTTGCGAGTGCCATGGGCTCGATTGTATGAGTTCGGATGCGTTGGTAGCGAAAGCGCCGCGCGGAAGCGCGGCTTCCCGCAGCTTCAGGAAATCTTCAGGCGCCGGCGCCGCCCGTCACGTTGGCGGCGGCGGCATCCACCGCCCGCATGCGCTCGAGGTAGCGGGCGATCATGTCGACTTCGAGGTTGACGCCCATGCCCGGCACCAGTGCCTTGAGCGTGGTGGCGGCCAAGGTGTGCGGGATCAGGTTGATGGAGATCACGCAGCCGTCGGGGGCGTCGGTCACCTTGTTGACGGTCAGGCTCACGCCGTTGATGGTGACCGATCCCTTGAAGACCAGGTAGCGGGCAAGCGGCAGCGGCGCCCTGATGTCCAGCAGCCAGCTCTCGGCGATCGGCTCGAAGCGCACCACGGTTCCGACGCCGTCGACATGCCCCGACACCAGATGCCCGCCGACCCGGTCGGTGAGCCGCATGGCCTTCTCCAGGTTCACGGGGCCCTTGAGGTCGAGGCCGACGGTGCGCCCGAGGCTCTCGCGTGAGATGTCGAAGTCGAAGCCGCTGGCGCCGATGGCAACGACCGTCATGCAGGCGCCCTGCACCGCGATCGAATCGCCGACCGCGACATCGCCCAGTCCCAGCGTCGGCGCCTCCACATGCACCCGCCAGCCGGCATTGAGGCCCAGCGATTCGAGCTGCGTGATGCTGCCGACCGAGGCGATGATTCCGGTAAACATGCTGCTGCTCCGGCGGTCAGGCAGCCGGCGGGCGGCCCTGGACCCTCGCCCGCAGGCGCAGGTCGTCGCCGATGCGTTCGACGTCCAGCCACTGCAGCCCGATGCGGCTCTCGAGGTCCGCGACCGCTGGCAGGTTGAACAACTGCTGGCCTTGCCCGAGCAGCGACGGCGCCAGGTAGACCAGCAGCTCGTCGACGCAGCCGGCGGCCAGCAGCGAGCCGTTGAGCTTGTAGCCGGCCTCGATGTGCAGCTCGTTGATCTCCCGGCGCCCCAGCTCCTGGAGCGCCGCCGCGAGGTCGACCTTGCCGGCGGCGCCCGGCAGGGACAACAGCTCGCAACCCGCCTCCTGCAGCCGGGCGGCACGCTCCGGCGCAAGCGACTCCGGCGGCAGCGCATGGATCACCAGCACCTTCGCGTCGCGGAACAGCTCGGCGGCGGGGTTGACCTCGAGTCGCGAGTCGATCAGCACCTTGGCGGGCTGCCGCGGGGTGAACACCCCCCGTACGTTGAGCTGCGGATTGTCGGACTTCACCGTGCCGATGCCGGTCAGGATGGCGCAAGCCCGGGCGCGCCACTGGTGGCCGTCGGCACGGGCGGCGGCCGAGGTGATCCACTGGCTCCGCCCGTCGGGCAAGGCGGTGATGCCGTCGAGCGAAGCCGCGATCTTGAGCCGTGCCCATGGCCGGCCGCGGGTCATGCGCGAGACGAAGCCGATGTTCAGGTCGACCGCCTCCTGCTCCATCAGCCCGCAGCGCACGTCGACGCCGGCCGCCCGCAGCCGCTCCAGCCCCTGGCCGTTGACCAGCGGGTTGGGATCTTCCATCGCCGTGATCACCCGCGCGACGCCGGCCTCCACCAGCATGTCGGTGCACGGCGGCGTCCGGCCCTGGTGGCTGCACGGCTCGAGGGTGACATAGACGGTGGCGCCCCGCGCCCGGCCGCCGGCCTGGGCCAGCGCCAGGATCTCGGCATGCGGCTCGCCGGTCTGGCGATGCCAGCCCTCGCCCACCACCCGGCCGTCGCGGACGATGACGCAGCCCACCCGGGGGTTGGGCGTGGTGGTGTAGAGGCCGTGGCGGGCCAAGGCGAGCGCGCGCCCCATATGGGCGCGATCGGCGTCGCTATACATGGCGCTGGCGCCTCGTCGGTCTATGCATCGTGAAGCTTGCGCGGATTGCGCGGCTGGAGAGCGTCCGCGAGCGCATCGTTGGGGCGGATCTCGTTGATCGCATCGGCGAAGGCCTCGATATCCTCGAACTTGCGATAGACCGAGGCGAAGCGGATGTAGGCAACCTTGTCGAGCTTGCGCAGCTCGTCCATCACCAGCTCGCCGATGGTGGCGCTCGGCACCTCCTTCAATCCCAGCCGGAACAGCCGATTCTCGACATGATCGAGGGCGCCCTCGAACGCTTCCTTGGTCACCGGGCGCTTGCGCAAGGCGAGCCTCATCGAGAATTCGAGCTTCTCGCGATCGTAGTCGACCCGGCTGCCGTCGCTCTTGACCACCGTCGGCATCGACAGTTCGATGCGCTCGTAGGTGGTGAAGCGCCGGTCGCAACTGGCACAGCGGCGCCGGCGGCGGATGCTGTCGCCGGTCTCGGCGAGTCGCGTCTCCATCACCTGGGTTTCGCCGTGGTTGCAGAAGGGGCAGTGCATGCCTGATTATGGCACTGTCGCTGCACTGCACAGCAGCGCCCGGCGGGCGGCTCAGCGGTAGACCGGAAAGCGCGCCGTCAGCTGGTTGACCCGTTCGCGGACGCGCGCCAGATGGGCATCGTCCGCCGGCTTCTCGAGCACGTCGGCGATCAGCTGCCCGACCAGCGCCGACTCCTCCTTGCCGAAGCCGCGGGTGGTCATCGCCGGGGAGCCGACCCGGATGCCACTGGTCACGAACGGCTTCTCGGGATCGTTCGGGATGGCGTTCTTGTTCACCGTGATGTGCGCCTTGCCCAGTGCGGCCTCGGCTTCCTTGCCGGTGATGCCCTTGGCGCGCAGGTCGACGAGCATCATGTGCGATTCGGTGCGACCCGAGACGATCCGCAGGCCGCGGTCCACCAGCGACGCGGCCAGCGTCCTGACGTTCTCCAGCACCTGCTGCTGGTAGGCCTTGAAAGCGGGCTGCAAGGCCTCCTGGAACGCAACCGCCTTGGCGGCGATCACATGCATCAGCGGTCCGCCCTGCAAGCCTGGGAAGATGGCCGAGTTGATCGCCTTCTCGTTGTCCGCGTTGGTGAGGATGATGCCGCCGCGCGGCCCGCGCAGGCTCTTGTGGGTGGTGGAAGTGACCACGTCGGCATGTCCGACCGGGGTGGGGTAGACGCCGGCTGCGATGAGGCCGGCATAGTGCGCCATGTCGACCATGAAGGTCGCGCCCACGTCCCTGGCGACCTTCGCGAAGCGCGCCCAGTCGATCACCAGCGAGTAGGCCGAGGCGCCGGCGATGATGATGCGCGGCCGATGCTGGTGGGCGAGCCGCTCCATTGCGTCGTAGTCGATCTCTTCGGCCTCGTTCAAGCCATACGAGACGACGTTGAACCACTTGCCCGACATGTTGACCGGCGAGCCGTGCGTGAGGTGCCCCCCCATGGCGAGCGACATGCCGAGGACCGTGTCGCCCGGCTTGGCCATCGCCATCAGCACCGCCTGGTTGGCTTGCGAGCCGGAATTCGGCTGGACGTTGGCCGACGACGCGCCGAACAGCCGGCATACCCGCTCGATGGCGAGCTGCTCGGCGATGTCGACGAATTCGCAGCCGCCGTAGTAGCGCTTGCCGGGATAGCCTTCGGCGTACTTGTTGGTGAGTTGCGTGCCCTGCGCCTGCATCACCGCCGGGCTCGCATAGTTCTCGGATGCGATCAGCTCGATGTGCTCTTCCTGGCGGCGGTTCTCGTTCTCGATGGCCCGCCAAAGCTCGGGATCGACGCTGGCGATGGTTGTGGAACGGTCGAACATGTCCAATGCACTCCTGCAGCCGTTGCGGCCGCGCTCAAGGTTTCGATGGGAGCGGCTGCCCAGGCGCACGGCAGGCGTCGTTGAACACTGACCGTACGCTCCCTGGTAGTTAGCTCTACCCGATCGCCAGTCGCGTACAGGACACCAGTTTAGCCAACTTTGCCGACCGGCGCTGCCGGCCGCGACCGCGGGTCGATCTCGTCGGCGGCGCCGGCCAGGTGGTCGACATCGCCCCAGGAGACGAGCCGGAATCCCTCCTCATCGAGGGCGATGCGATTGAGGCCGGCATTGAACAGGCCGAAGGTGCGCGGCGCATCAAGGCTCATGCCGCTTGCCAGGCGATGGCAGGAATCCAGTACGCCGCCGTGAGTCACGACGACGATGGTCGAGCGCGGATGGCGTCCCGCAAGGTCGAGCAGCGCATCCGTCACGCGGCGATGAAGCATCGGGATCGTCTCGCCGCCGTCGAGGTCGTAATCGAGATCGCGCGACAGCATCCGGCGATACACGTCGGGCGCCGTATGCTGCAGACGATCGTAGTAGCTGCCCTGCAAGCCGCCGTAATGGCGCTCGCGCAGCCGCGCATCCGGCTGCGGCGCGAGGCCATGCGCATCGGCGATCGGCGCGGCGGTGGCGCTGGCACGCAGCAGGTCGCTGGTGTAGACCGCGGCAATCGACTCGCGCGCCAGCCGCTGTCCCACCGCCCGGGCCTGGCGCAGCCCGATCTCGTTGAGCGGGACGTCGAGCTGGCCCTGGATGCGGCGCAGGTGATTCCATTCGGTCTCGCCATGGCGGACCAGGATGATCTCGGTGGTCATCGGCGTCAGCGCAGGATGATGCGCGCGAACTTGCGCTTGCCGACCTGGGCCACGAAGCTGCCGGCCGGCAGCTTCAGGTTCCGGTCGCTCACGGTGGCGCCGTCGATGCGCACGCCGTTCTGCTCGAGCATGCGCACCGCCTCGCTGCCGGATGCGACCAGGTTGGCCGATCGCAGCACCGCGGTGATCGCCAGCGGCGCGCCGCTCAGCTCCACCGTCGCGATATCGTCGGGGATGCCGCCACGGGCACGCAAATTGAAGTCTTCCTCGGCCGAGACGGCGGCGGCCGCGGAATGGAAGCGGGCCACGATCTCCTTGGCCAGCATGACCTTGGCATCGCGCGGATTGCGGCCCTGCGCGCATTCGGCCTTGAGCCGCTCGATCTCGTCGAGCTCGCGAAACGACAGCAGCAGGTAGTAGCGCCACATGAGGTCGTCGGAGATCGACATCAGCCGCGCGAACATGAGGTTGGGCTCGTCGGTGATGCCGACGTAGTTGCCCTTGGACTTCGACATCTTCTCGACGCCGTCGAGCCCCTCGAGCAGCGGCATCGTCAGGATGCACTGCGGCTCCTGTCCGTATTCGCGCTGCAGCTCGCGACCGACCAGGAGGTTGAACTTCTGGTCCGTGCCGCCGAGCTCGAGGTCCGACTCGAGCGCGACCGAATCGTAGCCCTGCATCAGCGGATAGAGCAGCTCGTGCACCGAGATCGGCATGCCCCCCTTGTAGCGCTTGGTGAAGTCATCGCGCTCGAGGATGCGGGCCACCGTGTAGCGCGAGGCCAGCTGGATCATGCCCCGAGCGCCGAGCGGGTCGCTCCACTCCGAGTTGTAGCGGATCTCGGTGCGCTCGGCATCGAGCACAAGACTTGCCTGCTTGAAATAGGTCTGGGCGTTGGCCTCGATCTCCTCGCGCGTCAGCGGCGGGCGGGTGGTGTTGCGGCCGGAGGGATCGCCGATGGATGCGGTGAAATCCCCGATCAGGAAGATGACGCGGTGACCCAGGTCCTGAAGTTGCCTCATCTTGTTCAACACCACCGTATGGCCCAGGTGGAGGTCGGGCGCGGTGGGATCGAGTCCCAGCTTGATGCGCAGCGGCTTACCGGTTGTTTCAAATCGCTGCAGCTTGGTCACGAAATCGTCCTCCACCAGCAACTCGTCTGCGCCTCGCTTGGCGGTTTGGAGTGCCTGATGAACGGAATCGCTTCGCTGCCCGGTGGATAACATGCTTTTAGGACTCTGTGAGAAAGTAATTAAGGTGAAATATTCGCTTTTTTCGGACGATCGAGGGTTAGAATGCAATCTCAGCTTGTTTCTGGCCCGGAACGGGTGTATGCCGCAGTTCGCACTGGGGTCGTCCTCCGAAAGACGATGCTCCGGTCGTGGATGGCAGCCCCGCCTTGCCGGTCGGTTCCAGCAACATTCGGAGCCTGCGTCGGCAGTCGGATGAGCGGGACAAGCTCGCAGTAGCAAGTCAGATGGCCTCATCGGCTGCCAGCCCGGAATTCTATCCGAGCGATCCGCCTCGGATACCGCGGCTGGCAGGCAGCAGATCAGGCTGCCGCATACGCAGAGCATCGCGTCAAGCCGTTCAAGAACTAGCAGTCAGGGCAAGAATGCAGACATCAGCTGGAAAACGCCTCGCCTCCGCGCTCGCCGCCGCGTTGTCGGTCGCTACCCTGACTGCATTTGCCGTTGCTCCGCTCGCTGAAGAACCACCCCCGCCCAACCTGCGCGTCATCGAACCGGTCGCGCTGTTGCCGCAGCCGCTGGAGATCCAGGGCGACTTCCTGCGCCAGACGATGATCTCGCGCGGTGAGACGCTCGGTAGCCTGTTTCGCAAGCTGGGTGAGCAGGATCGCGAGCTGATGGACTTCGTGCGCACCGACACCACCGCGAGGAAGCTGCTGCGCCTGCAGGCCGGCACCACCGTGCGCGCCGAGGTGGACCACCAGAACCAGATCACCTCGCTGAGCTATCCGCTCGGCAGCAACGACAGCGCGGAGCAGCCGATGCGGCTCGAGCTGCAGCGCGAAGCGGGCCAGTGGCAGGCAACCATCGTGCCGATGGTGCTGGACCGCACGCTGATGACCCGCACCGCCACCATCTCCTCGTCGCTGTTCGCGGCCACCGACCAGGCAGGCATCCCCGACGCCATCACCGCGCAGATTCCGGAGATCTTCGCGGCCGAACTGGATTTCCATCGCGACGTGCGCAAGGGCGACAAGTTGCGGGTGGTGTACGAGAGCTTCACGGATCCGGAGACGCTGGCGGATGGACAACCGGGCAAGCTGCTGGCCGTTGAATACCAGTCGCAGAACCGGCGCCTCGAAGCCGTCTGGTTCGAGCGCGACGACGGCACCGGCGACTTCTACAACTTCGACGGACGCACGCTGCGCAAGACTTTCCTCCGTTCGCCCATGGAATTCACCCGCATCACCTCGGGGTTCACGGAGGGCCGGCGTCATCCGGTGTTCCGCGACTGGCGCGCCCACAAGGGCATCGACTACGCGGCGCCCACTGGCACCAAGATCCGCACCATCGGGGACGGCGTCGTGGACTTCGTCGGCGTGCAGCGCGGCTACGGCAAGGTCGTCATCGTCAAGCACGACCGCGAGCGCAGCACGCTCTACGCGCACATGAGCAAGTTCGCACCCAAGGTGTCGGAAGGCGCGCGGGTCAACCAGGGCGACGTGATCGGCTATGTCGGCCAGACCGGCTGGGCCAGCGGACCGCACCTGCATTTCGAGTTCCTTCTCAACGGCGAGCCCAACGACCCCGCCGCCGTGCTGCCGCCGCCGGAGCCGCCGCTGGACATGCAGGCGCTCGCGCGGTTCAAGGACGAAACCAGCGACCTGCTGCAGCGCATGCGCTGGCAGGACAGCGCCCAGCTCGCTTCGTTTGAATGAAGTCCGGTCGCGTGACGACGCGGCCAACGCCTTGAACACGGAATCGGCACGGCGCTTCATCGGCCTGATGTCCGGCACCAGCATCGACGGTGTCGACGGCGTGCTGGTCGAATTCGATGACCGCGGCAATCTGCTCGGCACCCTCGCCGTCGCCTCGCGCGCCATGCCCTCCGGCTTGCGCGGCCTGCTGACCAGCCTGCAGCAGCCGGCAGCCGATGAGCTCGCAGCAGCCGCGCTGGCGGCCAACGACCTGAGCGATCTCTATGCCGAATGCGTCCGCGAGCTGCTCGCGCAGGCGTCGCTCGCACCGTCGGCAGTCACCGCGCTCGGCGCCCATGGCCAGACCGTGCGCCATGATCCCGCGCGCGGCTACACCCTCCAATTGCTGAACGGCGCGCGGCTCGCCGAAGCGACCGGCATCGACACGGTCAGCGACCTGCGCAGCGCCGACATCGCCGCCGGCGGCCAGGGGGCGCCGCTGCTGCCGGCCTTCCACGCGAGAGTGTTTGCCGGCCAGTTCAAGCGCGCCATCGTCAACATCGGCGGCATCGCCAACATCACGGTGCTCGCGCCTCGGCACTCCGGCGGGAGCTCCGAAGGCAATGGCGTCCCGGTCATCGGCTACGACACCGGCCCCGGCAACACGCTGCTGGACTTCTGGTGCGAACAGCACCGTGGTGAACGCTTCGATCGCGAGGGCCGCTGGGCCGCCAGCGGCACGCCCGATGCGGCATTGCTTGCGGATCTGCTGGCGGAGCCCTACTTCGCTCGCGCGGCACCGAAAAGTACCGGCCGGGACCTGTTCAATGGCGACTGGCTGCAGCGCCACGACCTCGCGCGGCTGGGTGCCGCGGACGTGCAGGCGACGCTGCTGGAATTGACGGCAACCACCATCGCCGAAGCGTGCCGCCGACACGAGGTGGCGCAGGTCAATGTCTGCGGCGGCGGCGCGGCCAACCTCCAGCTGATGCGCCGACTCCAGGCTAGCCTGCCGGGCATCCCGGTCGAATCCACCGAAGCGCTGGGCCTGCACCCCCAGGCGGTCGAAGCGAGCGGCTTCGCCTGGCTGGCGCGCCAGCGAGTGGTGCGGGAAGCCGGCAACCTCGAAGCGGTCACCGGGGCCTCAGGCCCCCGGGTGCTGGGGGCGCTGCATGTGGCAAGCGGCGGGTCAGCCCGCCGAGAAGGATGAGCCGCAGCCGCAGGTGGTGCTGGCGTTCGGATTCTTGATGACGAACTGGGCGCCCTGCAGGTCGTCCTTGTAATCGATCTCGGCGCCGACCAGGTACTGGTAGCTCATCGCGTCGATCAACAGCTTCACGCCGTTCTTCTCCATCACGGAGTCGTCTTCGTTGATCTCTTCGTCGAAGGTGAAACCGTACTGGAATCCCGAACAGCCGCCGCCCTGCACGAAGACGCGCAGCTTCAGGTCCGGGTTTCCTTCCTCCTCGATCAGCTGCAAGACCTTGGCGGCAGCGCTGTCGGTGAAGATGAGGGGGGCGGGCATTTCGGCAACTGCATTCATGTATCGAAGCTCCAATTCCTGACGAGCATAGTCCAGAATCCCAATCCCTGGCTAGCCCAGGGTCGCGTCGGCTGTCGGCCGGATGACCGGGGCACTCAAGGGCGCGTCGACCGGCCCTTGCAACTCAGGTGCGGCTGTTGGCGACCAGTTTCAATGCCACCTGCTCGCCTTCGATCGGTTGCAGCGAGCCGGTGACCACCGCCCCGTGCTGGATCTGCAGATCGCGATAGGTCAGGTCGCCGGAAACCTTGGCGCCCGCCAGCACGTCGAGACGGACGCTGGCGCGCACGGGTCCTTCCACGGTACCGGAGATCACCACGCGCGCGGCGTCGATCTGCCCCTGCACCACCCCCGGCCCTGCCACGACGACCTCGCTGTCCGCCGCGGCATCGGCAACGATGTTGCCCGACACTCTTCCTTCGATCTCGATCCGGCCGCTGAAGCGCAGCGTCCCTTCGAACACCGCCCCCGCGCCGACCCTGTGCCCGGCACCGCCCGATCGCCTCTGTCCCAGCATCGCATCCTCCGAAGCTTCTTTCCCGCGACGCGATTGTAGTGGTGCCGCCGGAAAGCAAGACGGGGCGTCCGCAGCCACCCCGCCGATGGCCCTGCCACCGTGGCGCCGGAAAGCTGCAACCGGCTGCCGACGATGGACGCGAGCGGCGCTTAGCGCTTGGAGAACTGCTTGCGCCGACGCGCCTTGTGGAAGCCGACCTTCTTGCGCTCGACTTCGCGGGCGTCCCGCGTGACCAGCCCGGCAGCAGACAGCGAGGACTTGAGCGAGGCGTCGAAGTCGATCAACGCGCGGGTGATGCCGTGGCGCACCGCCCCGGCCTGGCCCGACTCGCCGCCGCCATGCACGTTCACCCGGATGTCGAAGGTCTGCGGCACGTTGGCCACCTCCAGCGGCTGGCGCACGATCATCCGGCCGCTCTCACGCGAGAAGTACTGGCCGATGTCCTTGCCGTTGACGGTGATCTTGCCGTTGCCTCGCCGAATGAAAACCCGGGCGACCGAAGTCTTGCGCCGTCCCGTGCCGTAGTTGTATTCACCGATCATTTGTCTAGTCTCGCCTGCAGTCAGATCTCGAGAGGTTTGGGTTGCTGCGCGCTGTGGGGATGCGTCCCGTCCCCGTAGACCTTCAGCTTCTTGATCATGGCATAGCCCAGCGGACCTTTCGGCAGCATGCCCTTGACCGCCTTCTCCAGGGCGCGGCCCGGAAAGCGCGCCTGCATCTTGTCGAAGTTGGTCTCGCTGACCCCGCCAGGATAGCCGCTGTGACGGTAGTACTTCTTGTCCAGGCCCTTGTTGCCAGTGACGCGGATCCGCCCGGCGTTGACCACGACGATGAAATCGCCGGTATCGACATGCGGCGTGAACTCGGGCTTGTGCTTGCCCCGCAGCCGGTGGGCGATCTCGGCAGCCAAGCGGCCGAGGACCTTGTCCGTGCCGTCGACCAGGAACCAGTCGCGTCGGACTTCGTGAGACTTCGCAGAAAAAGTTTTCATAGTTTATGTGCCGCTGGCGACCATGCGCCTGCTATTCGGTGAGCCGCCGCAGCGCGGGCACCTCATCCATCAGGCGAGGAACGGAACTGGCCGAAGGACCCGGTATCCCCGTTCTTCCGGATCGAAGGTCCCAAGTGAGCCCAGCAGTATAACGTAGCGGGTCGCAAGACGTCAAAACCGAGGAGCCCCGCATAGCGGGCCCCGGAGAGCCGGGCAAAAAAAACCCGGGGAGTTCCCGGGTTGGAATCCACACCAAAGGAGGAGGGTGGAGGAGACATGGTTGGGTTGCACGGGCAACCGATGGAGGGATACTAGCAGGCGCTGATGGTGCTTTGCAATATCCGTCTGTCGCCTCGCGCACACTTTCGTTGCTCCATGGCAACATGATCTTCAACTTCTTGATATTGCGTGTCAATTCGCCGCCGGTGGCGTCGCTTTCAAGCCGCGACAGCGTGCCGCAGTCCGCCGGAAAAGGGCCATCCGCAGCCCTTCTGGAGCGATGATTGCGCAATGCAATAGCTGACCCCTGCCCCGGCATCGGCTACGATTCCCGCTCTTGCGGACGGCAGACATGAAGACGACGATCAGATGGATGGGCCCGGACACGATGCGCTTCGTGGCCCAGAGCGGCAGCGGCCACCTCCTGACCATGGACGGCGCGCCGGAAGGCGGCGGCGAGAACCTGGCGCCGCGGCCGATGGAGGTGGTGCTTGCCGGCACCGGCGGCTGCACCGCCTACGATGTCGTGCTGATCCTGCGCAAGAGCGGACAGGACGTGCGCGCCTGCGAAGTGCGGCTCGATGCCGACCGTGCCGAAGCCGATCCCAAGGTCTTCACCCGCATCGGCTTCCATTTCATCGTCCGCGGCCGGTCGCTCAAGCCGAACCTGGTGGAGCGCGCGATCAAGCTGTCGCACGACAAGTACTGCTCGGCATCGGCCATGCTGGCGCACACGGCCAGGTTCGAGACCACCTGGGAAATCGTCGAGGACGCCTGAGCGGCAGGGGGGGGCCGGTCGCGCCCGCTCGACAGGGCTGGGGCTAGATACGATACGCCAGCGTCGTCATCACCTTGCTCATCAGCCGCATCGCGCCGATCACCGGCAACGGCATCGGCCCTGCACCCTTGGACCGCGCCTCGTCCGCGTGACGCGCCTCGTCCGCCTTCATCTCCTCCACGATCGCCCGCGAGCGCAGGTCGTCTTCCGGAAGCCGCTGCAGATGTCCCTGCAGGTGCGCCTCGACCTGGCGCTCGGTTTCGGCCATGAATCCCAGCGCCTTGTCCCCGCCGGCGATTCCGGCCAGGGCACCAAGCGAGAGCGAGCCGGCATACCAGAGAGGGTTGAGCAGCGACGGGTTGGCGTCGAGCTCGCGCAGCCGCTGCCGCGTCCAGGCCAGGTGGTCACGTTCCTCGTCGGCGGCGGCCAGGAAGAACGCGGAGAGCCGACCATCGCGCACCGTCAAGGCGTGCCCTTCATATAGTGCTTGTGCGCAGACCTCGCCGACATGATTGACCCGCATCAGGGCGCCGGCATGGCGGCGGGCTTCCTCGTCGAGGGCATCGTCCGACGAGGCGGGCACGCCGCGCGGTACCGGGGTCGGCCGCGTCGGCGCCGGCGTGGTCGTGGTGTCGGCCATTGCGCGGGTGGCGACGGCCAGCAGCCGATCGACCGTCGACAGGCGCCGGACGCTTTCGGATTCGTAGTCGTTCATCGCTGCTCCGTGTAACGCTTAGGGATTGCCGTCAGGTTGGCGGCAGAAGATTGCCGCAGCCATCATTATCGCGGAGCTTCAGTCAAGGCCGCCTGTGCGTACGCGACGACAGCAGTGCGATGGCTGGCGGAGCGTTGCCGATCGGCGCAAGTGGCCGTACACAATTAAGTTGTCGCCAAACAACACTGACGTCGTTTTATCGCCGGCAACTGCAACGGCTCTTTGACCGCTGCTGGAATTTGGCGACAATACTTTCAACTTCCTTCCGGGCCATCTCGGGGAGTTTCGGTGACGCGCCTTGCAACGGTCGTAACCGATTGAATTCCAGAAACTTAGGAGATTGAT
>JAEZQX010000001.1 GCA_023441105.1 Pseudomonadota bacterium
GGGCGCGGCCGGCGCCCGCTACCTGCTCGAGCGCGGCTATCGCCGGCCGGCGGTGGTTTCCGCCGACGACGACCGCGCCAGCCAGCGTCGCACCGGCTTCGTCGAGGCGATGCGCGCGGCCGGCATCGGTCCGGTGCCGGTGTGTTTCGGAGCGGCGCCGAGCACGCTGGCCAACGGTCGCGCCGGCCTGCGCACGATCCTCGCGCAGGATCCGCAGGTCGACGTGATCGCCTGCAGCTCCGATGTCCTGGCCCAGGGCGTGATCACCGAGGCGCAGGCGCGCGGACTGCAGGTGCCCCGCCAGCTCGCCGTCATGGGTTTCGGCGACCTCGAGTTCGCCGCCCACCTCAATCCGGCACTCAGCACCGTGCGGATCGATGGCACCGCCATCGGCAGGCAGGCAGCGCGCTTCATCATCGACCGTGCCGCCGGCCGGCGGCGCGGGCCGGCCATCTGCGACATCGGCTTTTCCATCGTGCCGCGCGACAGCGCCTGAGCCCCTTGGCGAACGAGCTTCCTGGCGAACGAGCATCTTGGCTGCCGAGCGCCTGCCGGCGCCTGCCGGCGCCTGCTGACGGCTGCTGACGGCTGTTGACGACGATCGCTGCGCTCCACTATGATCGCCCCTTGGTAGCGCTACCATCGGTCTAAAGAGGCATGGGGTCGATGGAGGGGTTGCTCTGTGCCTGCGCTTGCTGCTGGCCCGGCGCGCCCTTGCAGACAATCGAAAAGACGAATGGGGACGATGGACGTGGCTGGTGGCCTTGTGCCTGCGCTTGCTGCTGCCGCATCATCGCGAGGCGCGCCCTCGCAGACGACCCGAAGAAGCGCACGGGGGTGACCGGCGTGCCTGGTCGCCCTTGTTCCGGCAGCTTGGCTTGACGCTGCCGGATGATTGCGATTGCGCACCTTCCATGCGGCCCGAAAAGAAACCGACGGAGACAACGATGAAGCAACGCGGCGACAATCAGGCCCACCAATTGACGAGCCCAACGAGAAGGAGACTCATGGCCGGCACCATTGCAACCTCGTTGTCCGGACTGGCGCACGGGCACAGCTTCGACTTCAAGCCCAACCAGCGCTATCCGGATCCGGCCATCGAGATCCTGGATCCTTCGTTCGCCAGGTACCGGGTGTTCAGCGCGAGCGTCGAGCAACTGTCCAGCGGCATGCGCTGGGCCGAAGGTCCGGTATGGATCGGCGACGGCCGCTGCCTGCTGGTCAGCGACATCCCCAACATCCGCATCATCCGCTGGGACGAGAGCACCGGCACGACCAGCGTGTTCCGCCAGCCGTCGAATTTCTCCAACGGCCTGGTGCGCGACCGGCAGGGACGGTTGCTGGCGTGCGAGCACCTGACCCGGCGGATCACGCGCACCGAATACGACGGCTCCATCACGGTGCTGGCCGACAACTTCGACGGCAAGCGGCTCAACTCGCCCAACGACATCGTCTGCAAATCCGACGGTTCGATCTGGTTCAGCGATCCGCCTTTCGGCATCGGCGGCCACTACGAGGGCGACAAGGCGTCGCCGGAGCTGCCGCATTCGGTCTACCGCATCGATCCCCAGGGCGGCAAGCTCCAGCGGGTGCTCGACGACCTCGCCGGACCGAACGGCCTGTGCTTCTCGCCCGACGAATCGCGGCTCTTCATCGTCGAAGGACGCGCACAGCCGAACCGGCTGGTGTGGGCCTACGATGTGTCCCCGGACGGCAGGCTGACCAACAAGCGCAAGCACATCGATGCCGAGGGACCGGGCGCGCTCGACGGCATCAAGTGCGACGTCGACGGCAACCTGTGGTGCGGCTGGGGCAGCAACGGCAGCCCGAACGCCGATGCCGCCAAGCTCGATGGCGTGATGGTCTTCAACCCGCAGGGCAAGCCGATCGGCCACATCCACCTGCCCGAGCGCTGCGCCAATCTCTGCTTCGGCGGTCCGAAACGCAACCGCCTCTTCATGGCCAGCAGCCATTCGCTCTACTCCCTCTACGTCGAAACCCAAGGCGCGGTCTGAAGGACCGGTGCAGCAACGACCACCGCCGCCGTCCGCGAGCGGACGCGCGGCAACCTTCGAGGAGACAACGATGACCGGTCCCCGTCGCCATACGCTCAGGCTGCTGGGAGCGCTTGCGGCGCTTCCGGCTGCCGGCGCCCTGACCTGGCTACGCACCGCCCATGCCGCCGACGATGGCACTGGCGGCTGGCCGGAAAAGCCGATCACCTATGTGGTGCCGTTCACCCCCGGCGGCTCGACCGACGTCGTGGGCCGGACCATCGCGCAGAAGCTGGGCGAGGCGCTCGGCAAGCCGGTGGTGGTCGAGAACAAGCCGGGCGCGGCAGGCGGCGTGGGTGCGGCCTTCGTCGCCAAGGCCAGGCCCGACGGCTACACCCTGTTCGGCGGCACGATCAGCACCCATGCGATCAACGCCAGCCTCTACAAGAACCTGCCGTACGACCCGGTCAAGGACTTCGAGCCGGTGGCGCTGGTGGCCTTCCTGCCGAACGTGCTCATCGTCAACCCCGACCTGGGTGTCGATTCGGTTGCCGACCTGGTGGCACTGTTGCGCAAGGATCCGAGCAAGCGCAACTTCGCATCCTCGGGCGCGGGCACGTCGACCCATCTCGCCGGAGAGCTGTTCGCCGAGATGATCGGCGTGAAGCTGAGCCACATCCCCTACAAGGGCACGCCACCGGCGATGGTCGACGTGGCCTCCGGCCAGGTGCCGTTCATGTTCGACCAGATGACCGCGGCCAAGACCATGGTCGAAGGCGGCAAGCTGAAGGTCATCGCGGTGACCACAGAGAAGCGCATGAGCCTCGCACCGCAGCTGCCGACGATGGCCGAAGCCGGCGTGCCCGGCTTCGCGATGTCGTCCTGGCAGGCGGTCTACGCGCCCAAGGGAACCCCCAAGCCGATCATCCAGCGGCTCAACGCCGAGATCGTGAAGATCCTGCAGCTGAACGACGTGCGCGAGAAGCTCTCCGGCCTGGGGATGGAGATCGTCGGCAGCAGTCCCGAGGAGCTGGCCCGGCTGATGAGCAGCGAGATTCCCCGCTGGGCCGAGCTGGTCAGGAAGTCCGGCGCCCGCGCCGAGTAGACGAGCCCCGCGCGGCGCGGCTCAATCC
>JAEZQX010000061.1 GCA_023441105.1 Pseudomonadota bacterium
GGGGGCTAATTAAACCGGCGGGGGGGCCGCCCCGGGCGGCGGGCCCCGCGCCCGCCCTTCCCGGCGCCGCCGCCCCGTCGGCGACCCTGCTTGGCGAGCCCTGTCTCGTCTCGATGTAGCCCTCGGCAGCAAGTTGCTCGTAGACCGCACTGACTGTCGTGCGCGACAGCCCGCGCTCGGCGGCGCACGCTCGAGTCGACGGCAATGGCGTGCCGGCGGCATAGGTCCCGTCGATGACCCGCGCCTTGATCTCCTCGTACAGTGCGCGGCCGCGTCCCTCGCGCTTGAACGTCGACAGGGCCATGGGAGCAACTGGTCCGGCAGAATTGTCCAGAATTGGCAGTTCCCATGATGCCACGGAGCAGGCATAGTGACGGATCCCTGCAACCGCCAGCCACTTCCATGTACCTGCCGCCACACTTTGCCGAAACCAGGCTCGAGGAACTCCACCGCATCATCCGCGAGAACCCCCTCGGCATGCTCGTCACCCACTCGGCCAAGGGACTCGATGCCAATCACATTCCCTTCGAGCTGGAGGCTGCTTCCGGCACGCCGGCAATCCTGCAAGCGCACGTTGCCCGCGCCAATCCGTTGTGGACCGAGTTTGGCGACGGGGCGGACGTGATGGTCGTGTTCCGCGGCACCCACGGCTATATTTCGCCGAGCTGGTACCCCAGCAAGCAGCAGACGCACCGCCACGTACCCACCTGGAACTACGAAGTCGTGCATGCCCACGGACGCCTGTCCGTCATGGACGATGAGCGGTTCGTTCGCAGCATCGTCGCCCGGCTGACCCGTCGTCATGAAGCGGCCGAGCCCACGCCCTGGAAGATGGGCGATGCGCCGCGGGACTACATCGACCAGATGCTGCAGGCGATTGTCGGGATCGAGGTCCAGGTCATGCGCCTGGAAGGCAAGCGCAAGCTTGGCCAGAACCGGGACGCCGGCGACCTGGAGGGTGCCGTCCATGCCCTCGATGAACGCGGCAACCACGCGCTGGCATCCGCCATGGCAAGCACCCGCCGATGAGCGGGCATCGCGGCAGGTCCTGCCTGCCGCCGCCGCGGGATCCATCCACGACACTCCTCGACTAGCACCAGCCATCCATGCCTGACCTCGCCCAGCTGGCCCTGTTCCTGGCCGCCGCCACCTTGCTCGCGGTCACTCCCGGACCCGGCATCTTCTATGTCGCCGCGCGTACCCTGGCGGGTGGACGGGCCGAAGGCATTGCGTCGAGCCCGCAAGTCGGACGACGTACGATGGAGCCGGCTCCTAGCATTCCCGCGCCAGGCTGAACTCACGGATGGTCTTGAGGCTGACCAAGCCGATTGCCACCGCACCGCCCTCGCCGCTCTGGATGGCCCTGGCTTCGAACCAACCCGCCCTGCTCAACTGCCATATGACCAGGCAGACTTCCGCGTGGTCGTAGCTGCTGAAGACGGGACTGTCGGAAGCGACGCCCTCCTCGTTGGCAGCCTGGATAAGAATGAGGGTCTCGAGCTCGGTCATTGATGGCAATCCTCCGGATGAGGGACGACGGGTTGTCACCGCTTGATGAGTCCCGGGAGATAGCCCAGGCGCTCCTCATTCTTTTACCAAGGATTTCCGGAATCCCACCAGTTCTCGCAAGTCGATAAGGGCATTCGCGATCGTCAGGCCGCGATCGCCATGCCGACGCGCGCGCCCGGCCGGAGCCACGACCTGGCAATGCCGTATTGCAGGATGACCGCGCCGGCCATCAGGGCGGCGCCATAAGCCAGCAAGGCCTGGCTGGAAAGTCTCGTCGAGAACGCCCAGAAGAGCCCGAGTGCCGCCATCCGAAAGGCCCAGAGAACGACCTCCCTCATCACGATGCGATCCTGCACGCAGCCGGTGGAATCGAGCGTGCGCTGGTTGAGCACCGCTTCGCTCGCGGCCCAGAACGGCGCCACGGCGGCCTGCAGCACCACGTAGGCGATGAACAGCTGCGGTGTCCTGGCACTGGCGCCAAGAAGCAGGAACGACGCCGTCATCCCGACGCCGGCGGCAGCCATCCAGTAGTGCCGGTTGGCCGGATTGCGCGCATTGCAGGATGCCCAGAGCGCGAGCCCGCCGACGAGCGTTGCAATGGTGGCCACGAAGCCGAAGCTGCTCGGCCTGCCGATCGACGCGGTCGCGCCGGAGGCGTGCAGCGAAAGGCCGACGCCGTACAGCCCCGATTGCAGGAAGAACAGCGGAAAGCAGGCGAGAAAGCCTCTCTGCTTGAGCACCTTCAGGGGCGCATGCAGCGACACCGGCGGGCTCGCCGGCAGCCGATTGCCGAGCAGGAAGCCGGCGACCAGGCAGGCAACGCCATAGGCGATGAAAAGATACTGGCTGTTCTCGGCAGTGCTCGACAGCAGCAGCGTCGCTGCAAAGGTAGCCGCCAGGCTCAAGGCGACGCCTGCCACGCCGGCGCGCGCGGCATAGCTGTCGCGCTGCCCGTCCTGGAGCAATCCCATCTCGAGCCAGGTCCGGGCGCTCGACGTCAAGCCGACGAATACCCCGAATGCGACCGCCAGGACGGCATGCGATCCGCCACACGCCAGCAGCAGGATGCCCGGCAGCATGAAGCCGGCCTTGAACAGGCGCCTTCCGGTGAGCTTCAGGCAGGGGCCGAGAGCGTACGCCAACACGATCGACAGCATGGCGACGGTGAGCATGGTCATGGTGAATCGCACCATGCCGGAGAGATTGGCGGAGCCGACGATGAAGAATCCCAAAAAGCCGCCGAGGGTGCCGACCCCACCCTGCAGCGCGACGGAAGGCAGCAGCCGACGCTCCGGTCCACCCGGCGAGGATGGCAGGCCGGGACCTGGGCTTCGGGGAAGTGGCGAGTCGACGAGTGAAGCGGCTGGAGACGAAGACCCGGAGAAACGGTGCAGCATGATGGCGGGCGAAAGCCTGTTGTGACGATCCGGTTCCCGCCAGGGAGCGGCGGGCAACGCAAAGGAACGCCATCATGGAAGCGGCAGTGGATGCCTGGGAGGCAGGAAGACGGGCGCCGGCTATCCGGGGACCGGCGGCGTCCGCGAGCAGTTGGCGGACGACGAGAGGTGACCAAAGGTAATCGTGAAACAGCGCAGGCGCGTGGCCCGGCCGAGCTTGGCGGGCGACCTGAGCGCCCGAGGACACCTAGGAAGGCAGGACTTCAGGCGCGGCGCACGCCATCGTCGACGATCACCTCGCCGCTCTCCTTGGTGAACGGCGGCAGACGGCCGACCGGAAGGATCTCCAGCACCGCCTCCGCGGGTCGACAAAGCTTCGTGCCGAGCGGCGACACCACGATGGGGCGGTTGATGAGGATCGGGTGCCGCTCGATGAAATCCAGCAACTCGTCGTCCGACCATCTCGGGTCGTCAAGCCGCAGGTCGGCGTAAGGCGTGCCCTTCTCCCGCAACAGTGCCCGCACCGGCAGGTTCATCGCACGGAGCAGCTCCTTGAGCTGCTGCCGCGATGGCGGCGTCTTGAGGTATTCGATCACCTGGGGCTCGATGCCGCCATGCCTGATCAGCGCGAGCGTATTGCGCGAGGTACCGCACTTCGGGTTGTGGTAGATGGTGATGCTGGACATGTCGGGAATTGCCTGCTGCAGTGGTTCGGACCGGCCGTGACGCATAGATCGAACGGTGGCGTGCGATTTCAACCCATCCCGGCCGGGCCGTCCAGCACCCGACCCTCGACAGGCGAGGTGGCGGGCGGCGTCGCGGGCAGGCCGCCGCTGCGGGCCGAAACCAGCGCGGCGATCACTTCGCGGAGGAACTCCGGCGCCACCGGCTTCGTCAGGTGCAGGTCGAAGCCGGCCTCGTAGGCCCTGCGCAGGTCCTCCGGCTGACCGAAGCCGCTGATGACCACCAGCCTCGGCGCGTTGGCCAACTCGAGCTTTCTGATGCGTCGCGCCACTTCATAGCCGTCGATATCCGGCAAGCCGATGTCCACCAGGGCGACATCGGGTTCGAACGAACGAGCCTCGTCGACGCCATTCCTGCCGGTCGGCGCGCTGCGCACGCTATGTCCCTGCAGCGTCAGCATCTCGGCCATGACTTCGCGACTGTCTTCGTTGTCCTCCACGAGGAGGACCTTCAACCCCTTCGCGGTGGCCACGGGTGCGGGTGCGCCGACGCGGACCGCTTCGGCCCTCGCCACGAGCGGCAGCTTGACGACGAACTGCGCGCCGCGGCCGGGTCCCTCGCTCGCGGCCGTCACCGAGCCACCCTGGAGCTCGATCAGTTGCCTCACCAGGCTCAAGCCGAGCCCGATCCCGCCCTGCGGCCTGTCGATGGTCTGCTTGCCTTGCATGAACAGGGCGAAGATGTTGGGCAGGTCCTCTGACGAGATGCCATGCCCCTCGTCGGCCACTTCGAGAAGGGCGAAGCCTTCCACGGCGGCAAGCCGCACCCGGATCGGCTTGCCGGCGGGCGAGAACTTCTCCGCGTTGTCCAGCAGGTTGGTCAGCACCTGCTCCATGCGGTCGCGGTCGGCCTCGATCCAGCATTCGGCGAGGCTGCAGTCGAGGCGCCGTTCCTGGCGCGTGCGGCCGCTTTGTCGCCAGGTGGCGACGACATGCTCGACCAGCGTCGCGAGGTCGAGCCGCTCGCGGTGCAAGGTCACCTTCCCCATCGCCAGGCGGCTCACATCCAGCAGGTCCTCCACCAGCCGTGTCATCTGCCTGGCCTGGCGCTCGATGACGACGTGCGCATGGGCAGCGGTCTCAGCGCCGGGCTTGGATAGTCGCAGCAGGTGCGCCGATGCCGTGATGGCGCCAAGCGGATTGCGCAGCTCGTGCCCGAGCATCGCCAGGAACTCGTCCTTGGCCCGGTCCGCCGCCCGCAGCGCATTCTGCTCACGCTCCCGCAGGTTCTCCCGTTCCTGCAGGGCTACGGCACCTTCCTCCAACGCCAGCGCGAGCTGCAGGACCTCGGTCGCCTGCGCATCGGACTTCGCCTCGGCCAGTGCCGCGTTCTCCCCCTGCCCGAGTCGACGCGCCGCTGCGGCCAGCAAGGCGATCGGATGCTCGATCCTGCGCGCCAGCCCGAGTGCGAACAGCCCCGCCAGCAGCAGGGAGCCGAGCCCGCCCGCCAGCATGTAGCCGGCGGCGCGGTAACCGCTGCCACGCAACTGGTCCGCGGGAATCGCGACCCCTACCGTCCATCCGGTGACGGCCGACGTCTGGTGCACGAAATAGCTGTCGATACCTTCGAGGGTGCGGCTCCGGGTCCATCCGACCGGGCGCGCGGCGATCGAGGCGGCGAAGGACTCGCCAAGCCGGGCGCCGGGCTCGACTTCCGGCAGGTGGGCGATCAGGGAACCCTTGGCGTCGACGATGCCCACCGACCAATCCGTGGAGTAGTCCTGCGCCCGCATCAGCCGCGCCAACGCCTCCGGCTTGAGGATGAACTGGAGCACGTACTTCACTTCACCGTCGACGATTACGGGCGCGCGGATTGGAACCGCGAAGAACGACTTCTTCGGCCCTGACGTCAGGTTTCCGATCCGGGTCTGCCGTCCGGACGCGACCAACGCGATCGAGTCGAGTTCGCTCTCTGCCGCCCTCGGCAGCTGGGTGCCCAACTCGTGGCGGGCATTGACGAGATGCTGGCCGGCCATGTCGAGCACGAAGACATTGCGCCAGTCCGGTTGGGTCTCGAGGGCACGTTTCGCTTCGGCGTGAAACGCCGCCAGGTCACCCGACGCCAATGCCGGCGAGGTCGCCAGCAATCTCAAGGTCTGGATATGCCCCTGGATCTGCGCGTCGATGGCCGTGACGAAGGTGCGATTGCGATCCAGCGCGGCTTCCTGGAATCTGTCCTTCTCGTGACTCAGGACGAAGTAGCCGAGCACCAAGGAGAGCGCGAGCACGGGCACGATGCTGCCGGCCACCAGGAGCAGGAGTTGCGAGCGCAGGGACTTCAGCCGGGACATGCTTGGGCGCGTTTGCGGAGTGGCTCGATGGAAATGACTGGCCTCGGCGACGACGAGGGGCTTCGGGCGAATGCTGCGTGGCCCGATTCTAGATGAGCTATCCGGGAAAGCCCGCGTAGGCAATTCCCGGTCAACCGCGCCATCCTTCACCCGACCCGATGCGAAATCGGATCGATCTTTCCCTGGCGTCCATCACCAGACGGAGCCCGCCCTGGCCATCTCGCGGCTTACCAACCCCCTGCCCCTCCGGCTGATCCCGGCGACCGACGCCGATTCCTTTCTCTCCCTGCCGCACGGCACCACCGGTGTGCCGATGCCGCCGCATCCGGGCGCATTCGGCGCCTCCCGGAGGCAGCACCTTCATGGCGGCGTCGACCTCTACTGCGTGGAAGGAACGCCGGTGGTGGCCATGGAGGCAGGGCAAGTGGTTGCGGTAGCGCCGGTCACCGGTCCGCATGCCGACAAGCCATGGTGGCTGAATACCTGGATGGTGATGATCGAAGGGAACTCGGGCGTTCTCGGCTACGGCGGCCTCAAGCCTGCGGTGACCGCCGGCGAATCGGTCGATGCGGGCGATCACCTGGGCCAGATCCTCAGCATGGTGCGCTTCGCCTCGGGACGACCGACGTCACTGCTGCACCTCGAGTTGTATGCGCCCGGCGCGCGCCAACCCGCCGTCTGGTTGGAACCCGAACAGCGGCCCGCCGGCATGCTGGATCCGACCTCCTTGCTGCTGTCGATTGCCGGCCCCTGACCCCCGCGGCGGGGCAGACGAGCGCCAAGGTGACGGCCGGCGCCGGCCCGATCAAGCGGCCCGATCAAGCGGCCCAATCGACCGGAGCGGTGGGCCGGCAGCCTGCCATGGGGCGGCGGAAGGGAATTCATCGTTGTTGACGAAGTCGCGGGTCGAGAAGCGTAGACTTTCCTGACAGTCCCGCTGCCCGCTGGTGCGATCTCGGCTCCTGATCACCGCCGGTAGTAACGGGGACCGTTCCGACAAGTCAAGTTTCTCGACCGTCCCGGCTGTGGCTGTGCAGCGCAGCTGGCGACACTTCCCCTTCCTGCACGTACTGTCGCCGCTGCCAGCCGCCGCCATTGGCCGTGTCGGAAGCAGCGTTTGCCGCCGGTTGAAGGGGACAAATTCGGGGAGAGGGTGATGGTTGCTCCTGACTTGAAGCCGGCGACGCGCAACTCGGCGCACGATGGTGCCCGGCACGCGGTGCAACGCCTGAAGGCACTTTCAGACTGGCGGGTCCCCGGGAACCGGCTCACCGAGCGGGTACTGGTAGTCGAGGACGAACCCGAGGCACTCGAGGCAACCGTCGCGGTGTTCGAAGAATCCGGTTATGCGGTGCTGTCCGCCAGTTGCGGGGCGGAAGCCGTCGAGCTGATGTCCCTAACCAAGGACATCCAGCTGCTCTTCGCGGACGTCCTGATGCCGGGGATGGACGGCGCCACCCTCGGTCGCGAGGCCCGCAGGCTCCTTCCGGACATCCGCGTGGTCCTTGTCTCGGGTTTTCCGGGCCACGCGATGGATGCGCATGGCGGCGAAGTCGAGGAATTCCCGTTTCTCATGAAGCCGTTTACCATGGCTGAAGTGAAACTGCTGCTGGCGCGCTAGATCGCGAGCAGGCTCGCTCGCGCCGTCGCACCGTCCGGTCCGGGACCGGACGATCCAGTCCGTTCCCTGCATCACCCTCGCCGGTCGTTCCGGGCGCTGGAAGTGGCCGTGCAGATTCTTCCAGATCAACAAGGCGATCCTTCTCAGGCATAGGCATTGCCGCCGCCGCGCCAATGCCTTACCTGCAGCCCCGCGGAGGGAATTCGATGCCGAGGTACCCGCATCCGCATGTGACCGGAGCGAGCGATGAGCGTTGATGAAATCGGTGTCCCCTTGGATCCGCGCCGGGAGCCTGCCGTGTCTCCATCCCAGGTCGCTGCTCCCGGCAGAGCGATCGGCACCTTTCCCGTGCTGTGCGCCGGCTGCCGCCACTTCCGCCCGGCCGGCGGCACCATTCTCTCGGCCGAACCTGCCTGTGGCGCCGCGGGCACGGCAGCAGGCAGCGATTTCCAGTCCTACTTCCAGTCGCGGCGCCTGCTGCTGCGCGCCCGCAACAGCGCAAGCTGTGAGTTCCGCCTGGAGAACAGCCCCCCTGCCTGACCCGTGCTGCGTTAGAGTCGGGGGGAGCTGATCCCCCGGAGCAACCGTGAGCACAAGAAGCAGCGTCGAACCCTTCTTCGACCAGCGCACTGCGACCGTGTCGTATGTCGTATCGGACCTCGCCACGCGTAGCGCCGCCATCATCGATCCGGTGCTCGACTACGACTTCAAGTCCGGCCACACCGACACGCGGGGAGCCGACGAGATCCTCGCCTACATCCGCGCGCATGGACTCGGCGTGCAGTGGATCCTGGAGACCCATGCCCATGCCGACCACCTGTCCGGTGCCCGCTACCTCCAGGAGCAGTTGGGCGGACGCATCGCGATCGGCGAGAACATCCGCGAGGTCCAGGCCACCTTCAAGAAGATCTACAACCTGGAACGCAACTTCCTGCCCGACGGCAGCCAGTTCGACCACCTCTTTGCCGATGGCGAGACCTTCCGGATCGGTGAACTGCAGGCGCGTGCGCTCCTGGTCCCCGGCCATACGCCGGCCGACATGGCGTACGTGATCGACGACGCCGTGTTCGTCGGCGACACCTTGTTCATGCCGGACGTCGGTACTGCGCGCGCCGATTTCCCGGGAGGCGACGCCGGCCAGCTCTACCGCTCGATCCGCCGTTTGCTGGACCTGCCCGGCGACACCCGGATGTTCGTCTGCCACGACTATCCACCCGCGGGGCGCCAGCCGGCGTGGGAATCGAGCGTCGCCGCGCAGCGCGCAGCCAATATCCATGTCCGCGACGGCATCAGCGAGGAGGCGTTCGTCGCCATGCGCACCGCGCGTGACGCGACGCTCGAGGTGCCGACGCTGATCCTGCCCTCGATCCAGGTCAACGTTCGGGCCGGGCGCCTGCCGCCGCTGGATTCCAACGGCATCGCCTACTTGCGCATCCCCCTCAACGCGCTGCCGACCCGGCGCCCGTGACGCGGCGCAGCACGGCGGCTATTGCAGCGGCTCAGCGACGTACGGTAAGCGCCGCGCCCAGGCGGCCGCTCAACTCCCGGGCGAGGTGGCGGCGGGCTCCGTTGCCGCGGCGGCCGCGACCGGTGCTTCCATCGCGACGAGCTTGTTGGCACACAGGCGAGCAGCATCATCGAGGGGCTCCTTCATTCCGGCAAGGGTAGCCCAGCCGCCCTCGGCCACGATGTCGCCCTGCTTCCAGCTGGAGACCTTCTTGAGCGCCGCCAGGTCGGTGGCGAAGCCGTCGTGGGCCGCGTACTTCGCAACGCAGGCGTCGGCCACCAGGCGCGCCTGGGCCTCCTCGGCGGCGGTCTGCGCCATCTTGTCGGCCGTGCCGCCCGTGACCCAGCCCGCGGCACCGAAGCCGATCGCCATGGTGACGGCAGAGGTTGCGACGCACGCCCAGAAGGCCATGGTCTTGGTGGGGCGCAACTGCATCCAGCGGTCGCCTACCGATTGCTGATCGCTCATGTTCATGTCTCCTCGATGGTAAGTCGCGAAATGCTCGCGGCTGTTGCCTGCTCGGCCACAGCTACGGAGCGATCGCGCAATTGCGGGGTCGCCGGCTGCGGCAGCCCCAGCACCGTCTAACGCGGCGATCGCCGGCTACGTCGACGCAGGAAGGCCGCCAAATCGGCCTGGGACATCAGGGATGACCCTCGGTCACGCCGGCGCCGCACCGGCGATCCGGTCGAGCGTCGCCACGAAGCGGGTACCCGTCTCGGCCGTCGACGTCAGCCGGACATCACCGCCATGGCTGATCGCGATCTGCCGGGCGATGTAGAGGCCCAGGCCGAGACCAGCCGAGCTGCCCACCGTTGGCGGGATCGGCGCCTGGTTGACGCCGCGCCGCAACGGATCGAAGATCGCCTCCTGCTCGGCTGGCGGAATCACCGCGCCGACGTTGTGCACCGAGATCGACACCCGGTCATCGGCGCCGCCGAGCTCCACCGTCACGGGTTCGCCTCCGGTGCGGTGTCGGATGGCATTGTCCAGGAGGTTGGACAGCAACTGCATCACGCGTTCGCGATCCCAAGCGCCGGCGAGATTGCCGCTGGTCCTGAACGCGACCGTGGCATCCGGATTGAGCGCGCTCAGCTCATCCACCACCTGCCGGGCAATTGCCTCGAGGTCTGCCGGTGCCGCTTTCATCGGCAGCTGCGCCCCGAGGCGGCTGCGAGTGAAGTCGAGGAGATCCTGGATCATGAGGTCCATCCGGTCGGCGCTCTTCGCAATCCGGTCGGCTGCCTCGCTGCGCTGGGCCTCGGTCGTGTCGCCACGCTGCAGCAGCGCGGCCGAATGGCTGATGGCCGCGAGCGGCGTGCGAAGGTCATGGCCCAGCACTCCCAGGAAGAGGTCCCTGGCGTGTTCGAGTCGCATTGCATAGTGCGTCGTGGACCCGGCCAAGGCCTGGTCGATGACGTCGTTGAAACGGATCTGCTCCTCGTGGACCTGGCGGGTGAAAACCCGCAGCTGGGTGGTCCAGCGGCAGATCACGTCCGAGCGGAGGGCATGGAACTCCGCCGCCATCTGGTCCAGCGTGAAGCCTTGCGCCACGCGGCTGGCGGCATGGACGCAGGCTGCTTGCCCCAGCGCTGCGAGGTTCGGCGCGTCGAAATCGCCGGCGACCGCGCGGGCCACCGCCGCCAGGAGGGCCTGCGCGTCGTCCCGCAGGACAGCGTCCTCGAGGCCTTCGGCGACGGGGACGGTGTGCCGGATAAAGGCGACCCAGGACGCCAGGATGTCGTCGAGCCGATCGACGATGAACTCTGCAAGTCGCATGCTCCCGGCCCTGCCAACAACGCGGAGCGCCCTCGTCACATGCTACGCCCGGGGGCAGCCCGACGAAAGTCGCGCGCGGCTGGCTAAGCGATCGTTGACAGTCGGATGGCGGCGGGACCTGCGAGGGGCCGACGGAGGTCAGGCCCCGCGGCGGACGAACTGCGTCCTGGCGAGCTCGCCCGCAGCCAGCGCCTGTTCCCGCGTTGCATAGTCCTGGTCGGACACGCGTTTGCTGGGAAGCACCACGTCATCCTCGAACTGCAGGATCCACTCCCAGCGGCCAGCCGGATTGCTCGCCACCGAAAGTGAGGCAGCCGCCACCCCCACCTGGGCCGAACGAGCATGGTTGCTGCCGACCACGGTCGCCCCTACTCGGCCGCCATCTCCGGCATCAGCTCCTCCTTGCGGGCCGCGATCTGCTCACCCAGCATCGCCAGGTCGAGCTTGGCCTTCTTCGCCTTGGGGAACAGCTCGCCTTCTTCCTCTTTCACATGGTGCTGCACATACTCGCCAAGCACCTTCACCTTGGCGTCGTAGAGCGGCTCGTCCGGTGTCGATGCCTCGATCTGGGCGATCAGTTCCTTGGCGCTGCCATGCTCCACTTCCGCTTCGTCGAGAAGGTCCTCGTCCTCGATCGCCTCGCGGGCGGCAGGATAGAAGATTTCCTCCTCGGTGGTGGCGTGGACGGTGAGCATCAGGCAGATCTGCCGTGCGAGCGCTTCCTTCTCATCCGCCGAAGCTTCGTTGTCGACGAGCTTCTGGTACTCCTTGAACATCGCGTTCACTTCCTTGTGCTCGGCAGTGAGCAGCTGGATCGCATCCGGCGTCTTGGTGGTGGACTTGGTTGCGCTCTTCTTTGCTTCAGCCATCTTGGTTTCCTCGGTTGATTGGGTGCTGGTCCGGAACATCCGGCTATTGGCAAGCCGGATGCCCAGCGGGGCCTCGATGAAGGCAGCCTCTGGAGCAGGCACGCTCAAAAAAAATCGGCCCATTGCATGGGCCGAAAGATTGGAGACTGCCGGACGTGGGACTGTCCGCCCGGCAATCCTGACACGCGCAACCCGTGTGCCCAGAACGTCACGGAAGCTCGAAGCCGACGACCCGTCCGCTGATCCGTCCATTGCCCGGATCCGTCGCGAAGACGACTTCGCCTTGACGCATCGATCCGGCAGGCGCGTAAGGCAGATCGAAGCCGGCTCGCTCGGTTCCGCTTCCGGATTCCAGCACGACCTCAACACGCACGCCGGCGGCTGCCTTGCCACCGCGGTTCTCCACCACCACCGGCACGAAGAACAGCGCCGCCTCCTGGCGCGGCTGCCCGAGGAGGACCTCCAGGCGGGCCAGTTCGTCGCGGGTGGCGCGTCCCGCATTGGCGAGCAAGGCGACGATGCCGCCGATCACCAGCAGGCTTGCCGCGAACACCAGCCACTCGAGCAGATTCTTGTGCGGCCGTCTCATGTCGCTTCCGTCATCGGCTTCATCGACTCACGACGGCTGGAGCAGCAACCGCCCGGCCGAAGCGCCAAGCATCGTCGCGAAGCCGAGCACGACCGTCTGCGCGCACATCATCGCTGCCGCTTCGTCGTCGAAGCGGCCGAAGAACCAGAGCATGCCGGCCGCCGTCAGCAGGGCCACCGCATAGGTGCTGGTCGTGCTCATGACCACTGCGCCGAGGCCGGCGTCGCTGCCCGCCCGGGAAGCAGTGAAGTCGCTGTAGTGCAGGATCATGGCGCCGACCAGCACCGTCAGGACCATCAGGCTGATCAGGCCGGTCAGCGACATCTCCTGCCCCAAAGTCACGATCTCCTCGGTCGGCGCCACGTTCGCGCCGAACACGATGGCACCGCACGCCGCCAGCGCCAGGTGCCCCCAGGGATCGATCTGGCGATAGCCCGGCTGCGACCCATTCTCCGGCTTGGCGCGCTTGCCGAGCTGCGCGGTCCCGATCGAGAAGCCGATCGCCATCACCAGGCCTTCGGAGACGATCTTGCCGATGATCTCCGGCAGGTTCATCGCCGGCTCGATCCGGCCGAGCAGCCACAACAGCAGCGCGGCGCAAGACAGCCCCAGGCCCAGTTCCTCGACCGAGTCGATCAGCACCTCCGCAAAGCTGGCGTCCTGGCGCAAGCCGGCGAAGAGGTTGTAGAGGATCAGCAGCCCGAAGGTGGCCGCCAGGCCGACCGTCAGCCGCAGTGGCGAGGCGAGGAAGCCGGTCCACCAGATCTCCATCGTGTAGAGCATCGGCAGGGCGAAGAGCAGCCCGCCGGCAAGGCCGCGCGCATACTCCCGCAGCGACTCTGCGACAGCCGGATGGGCAGGAGGCGCCGACTTCGCGCCGGCTTTCCCTGCCGACATCGCTCAGGGGTGGTCGCCGGGAGCGCGTCCCGGCCTGCGCAGGTTGCCCTTCTCGTCGCGCGGCGCCTCCGGCTTCTTGCCCTCGTCCGCGGGCGCAGACTTCTCCGCCAGCTCGGCCGACTTCTTCCTGACGAAATCGATCGCAGGTTCGCATCCCGCGCGCGCCTTGCTCTCGTCCACGTCGATCAGCGGCAGCAGCGCGGCAATCGGCGTCACGGCGGCCAGCACCACGCTGGAGAGCACCTTCATGGCCAACGGCACCGCCTCGACGCCGATGGCAGGATCGCCCAGGGTACCGCGGACGGTGATGGGCGTGCGCAGGCTCAAGGGACTCCAGTCCTTGGGCGCCTGCACCAGCCGGAGATCGAGCTCCTCGCTGCGGAAGTTCAGCCCGCCCTGCACGAAGAAGATCGTGTCCGACGTGTTGAGAACGAACAGGTTGGAACGCAGCCGGCCTTTCTCGGCGGTAAGGTCGACGAGCGCGCAGCTCAGCTCGAGCGGCTCGTCGCCGCGGAAGAAGACGCCGATGGCTTGTCCGGCATCGAGCCCTGCCAGCTCGACGATCTGGTGGGAGATGGAGCCCCCCTGGATATGCCCGCGCACCGTGCCAGCCAGGCTCTGCAGGATGTCCGCAGTCGATTTGCCCCGCCCCTTGAGGTTGGTCTCGCCGCTGAAGCGGCCGGTGACCAGCAGGTCGTCCGAGACGGAGACCCAGTTCTCCAGGTCGACACGGTCCCACTTCAGCTTCGAGTCGAACACCGGCGTTGCGTCTGCCGCCGACCCGTCCAGAGAGATAACTCCGCTGACGACGCCCCCGGCGACGTTCGACTTCAGGTCCTCGAGCTTCAAGACCCCGTCCTGCAGCATCAGCCTCGTCTTCAGGCTGCGCAGCGGCCGCAGCGCATCCGTGCCGAGGTCCAGCTTTTGGAGATCGACCGCGACGTCGGCATTCATCGCCCGCAGCGACGGCAGGTTGAACTCCCTGTCCGGCAGGACTCGTTGCGATGCTGCCGTGCTGCCGGCCTTACCCTTGGTGGCCTTGGCCTCCTTGCCGTCGCTCTTGCTGGCGTCCTTGGCCTCCTTGGTGCTCCTTGCTTCCTTGGCGCGCTTGGCGTCCGCGTCGCGCTGCGCGGCATTCCTGTTCTGTCCGGCCTTCCCGTCCCGCGCCTGCGCCTTCTTCCCGTTGCCGCCATCGTCGGCCTTCGGCTTGGACTTGCCGCCCTTCGAACCCTCGCCTTCGGCGCCGATCGAAGGGCCAAGGTCCTGCAGCACCAGCCGGCTGGCATTGAGCGAGCCCCGCAGGAGCGGCGTCGCGCCGCTGCCGTCGTACTCCAGCTTCGCCATCATGCTGCTCGAGCCGACCTCGGCGCGGCGCACGTCGACCTTGACGGTGGAGCCGGTGCGCTGCAGGTCGCCCTCCAGCTTGTACGCAGGCGTCGCCGGCAGGGTCAGTCCGGGAATGATCGCCAGCTCCGCGAGCGACGAGCCGGAAGC
>JAEZQX010000093.1 GCA_023441105.1 Pseudomonadota bacterium
GGCCTGCGGCCGCACCGGCCAAGGTCACCACCATCCAGGGCCTCACCGAATACCGCCTCGAGAACGGCCTGCGCGTCCTGCTCGGCCCGGACGACGCGCGGCCGATGGTGACGATGAACCTGGTGTACCAGGTCGGGTCGCGTCATGAAGGCCCAGGCGAAGCAGGCATGGCGCACCTGCTCGAGCACATGCTGTTCAAGGGTACCGCCGCCCATCCCGATCCGAAGCAGGAATTCAGCCGCCGCGGGATGCGCTGGAACGGCACCACCTCGTACGACCGCACCAACTACTACGCGCAGTTCACGCCCGGCCTCGAAGACCAGCGCTGGCTGCTGCGCTGGTTCGCCGATTCGATGAGCAACCTGCGGATCACCTCGGACCTGCTCGATGGCGAACGACCGGTGGTGCGCAACGAAATGCAATCGAGCGAGAACCGCCCGCAGCGCCTCCTGTACCAGCAGCTGATGACCGCAGCCTACGAGTTCCACCCGTACGGCCGCACCGTCATCGGCACCGAGACCGACCTGGCCAATGTCCAGCCGGCGCAGCTGCAGGATTTCTATCACCGCTACTACCGGCCCGACAACGCGGTGCTGATCGTCACCGGCCAGTTCGACGAGCCGGCGCTGCTCGGCGACATCGCCGCCGCTTTCGCCGGCGTGGCGCAGCCGAAGACGCCGATCGCCGACGCCTACACGCTCGACCGGGCGCAGCAGGGTGAACGCGAGGTCCACCTGCGCCGTGCCGGCGGCGTGCCGCTGATGTACGCCGGCTATCACATGCCGGCGGGCGCGGCGCGTGAATCGGTCGCCATGGCGGCGCTGGCGCTGATGCTGACGCGGCAGCCCGACGGGCCGCTCTACGAGGCCTTGGTCAAGCCAGGTATCGCAGTCAGCGTCTACGGCTATCCGGTGGCGCTCCAGGATCCCGGCCTGGTCCAGTTCGGCGCCACCCTGGCCGACGAGTCGCGGCGCGAGGAAGCCTGGCGCATCCTGCGCGACCTGCTCGAGAATTCCCTGCCGCTCAGCGCCGAGAGCCTGGCGCGCACCAAGCAGGATTTCGCCAATTCGCGTCGCGAGGTGCTGGAATCGCCCGAGTCGCTGGGCCTCGCGCTGACCGAGGCGGTGGCGCTGGGCGACTGGCGGCTGTTCTTCGCGCAGGGCGACTGGATGGAGGACCTCACGCTCGAGGAGGTGCAGTCGGTGGGCCGCAGCTACCTGGTGCGCGACAACCGCACGCTCGCCTGGTACGTGCCCACCGCCGACACCCGGCGCGCGCCGGACCCCGCCCGCGTCGACATCGCGAAGCTGCTGGCCGATCATCCCTGGCGCCAGCAGGAGGCGTTCGAGGCGGACTTCGCGCTCACTCCCCGGAGCATCGCCGAGCGCACCGTCCGCGGACGGACCTCCTCCGGCATCGACTACGCGTTGCTGCCCCGGCGCACCCGCGGCGACCGGGTCACCGTCTCGCTGCGCCTGCAATGGGGCGACCTTGCCAGCCTCTCCGGGCGTTGGCAGGATGCCGACATGCTCGACCGGATGATGCAGACCGGCACCCGCAGCCTGCCCCTGCAACAGTTCGAGGACCGCCTGCGCAAGCTCGACGCCCGGATGGACCTCAACGCCGACGAGACCGGCGCCTCGCTGGGCCTGCAGGTCACCCGCGACAACCTCGATGCGGCGCTGGAGCTGGCGGCCCAGGCCCTCAAGGACCCGGTCTTTCCCGCCGACGTCTACGAGGAGCGCAAGCGCCGCCTGATCGCATCGATCGAGTCGCGGCGCGACCAGCCCGAATCGCTGGTTGCCGACATGCTCCGCCAGGCGGGCCAGGACTACCCGGCCACGGATCCTCGCCACCACCGCCCGCCCGAGGAGCTGATCGCCGACCTGCGCAATCATTCGCTCGAGCGGATGGAGCGCTTCTACCGCGAGTTCGCCGGCGCCTCCCACGGCCAGTTCGCGGTGGTGGGCGACATCGAGCCCCAGGCCATGAAGTCCTGGCTCGAGGCGACCTTCCGCGACTGGAAGAGCGGCAAGCCCTACCAGCGGATCGAGCGGCCGTTCCATCCGCTGCCGGCGGTGCGACGTTTCGTGTCGGTGACCGACAAGCCGAACGCGGTCTACCTGCAGACCATCGCCCTCGAGATGAGCGAGGACGATCCGGACTATCCGGCGCTCGCGCTGGCCATGCGCCTGTTCGGCGGCGATTCCGGCAGCCGCGTCGCCCGCCGCCTGCGCGAGCAGGACGGGCTCACCTACGGCGCCTATGCCACCCTGAGCGCCGATCGCAAGGTGCGCCACGCCGCGGTCAGCGTGCGCGCCATCCATGCGCCGGCGAATTTGCCGCGGATCGAAGCGGCGCTGCAGGAGGAGGTCGCGCGCGTCCTGCGGGACGGCTTCACGGCGGCGGAGCTCGACGCCATGCGCCAGGCCTGGGCGCAACGCCGCAGCCTGGCGCTGGGCGACGAGTCGAACGTCGCTTCGCTCCTCGCGTCCAATCTCTACTGGAACGACTCCATGCAGCGCTGGATCGATTTCGACGAGAAGATCCAGACCACGTCGCTCGCCGAGGTCAACGCGGCATTCAGGAAATACGTCCGTCCGGAACAGGCGCTGGTGCTCGGCGCCGGCGAATACGGGCGGGCGGCCAACTGAGCGCGCGCGTGCCCGGCGCCGTTCGAAACGTCATGGCCTGAGACGTGCTCCGGTCGGTCTGGTCGGTCTCGTCCCTGCTGGTCGGCATGGGCGTGCTGCTGTCCGGCTCCGGCCTGCTGGGCATCACGCTCGGGCTGCGCGGCGCCTACGAGCAGTTCGGCAACCTGGTGCTCGGCGTCGTCATGTCGGCGTTCTACATCGGCTACATGGCCGGCGCCTGGATCTGCCCGCCGCTCATCCTGCGGGTCGGCCACATCCGCGCCTTCGCCAGCTTCGCCGCCTCGGCGGCCGCCATCTCGCTGGCCTACGGTCTTGCAGTCGGCCCGATCGCCTGGTGGGTCCTGCGCATCCTCAACGGCATCATGATCATGGGCATCTACATGGTCATCGAGAGCTGGCTGAACGAGCGTGCCGACGCCGCCCGCGCCGGCATCTTCGCGCTCTACATGATGATCAACCTGCTGGCGATCGCGCTCGGGCAGTACCTGATCGTGGCCCAGGGCGTCGAAGGGCTCGGCTCGTTCGCGATCGCAGCGATGCTGTTCTGCCTCGGG
Organism: Pseudomonadota bacterium; assembly: GCA_023441105.1. Next base: position 3,209 of record JAEZQX010000093.1, read on the forward strand.
CTGCTGCCCATCGCGCTGACGCCCCTGCGCCAGCCGGTGCCGGTGCAGTCGCCGAAGCTGTCGCTGCGCAAGCTGTTCCGCGCCTCCCCCACCGGCGTCGCCGGCTCGTTCGGCTCCGGCCTGGTGCTCGGCTCGTTCTGGGCCTTGTCGGCGATCTACGCTCGTTCATTGGGCCTGGACAATCTCGGTGTCGCCAACTTCACGGCCGCCGCGATCCTGGGCGGCGCGCTGCTGCAATGGCCGATCGGCTGGCTCTCCGATCGCCGCGACCGCCGGGTCGTGCTGGCCTGGGTCTGCGTCGGTGCAACGCTGGCACTGTCCGCGATGGGGCTGGTCGACATGATCACCGGTGCCGCGCCGGGCGTCATCTGGTACGTGCCGCTGTCGTTCGCCACCGGCGCCTTCGTCTTCTCGATCTACGGCCTGGCGGTGGCCCAGACGCATGACCGCTTTCCGCCGTCGGAAGCCCTCGAGGCAACCCGCGGCCTGCTGCTCCTGCACGGCATCGGCGCCTCCACCGGGCCATTGATCTGCGGGGCGATCATGCAGCTGCTGGACTCGCGCGGCTTTCCGGTCGCGCTCGGGCTGGTGTGCGTGGTACTGGCTGCCTTCAGCGCGCTGCGCGTGCGCCGCGATCCGCCGATACCGCCGGCAAGCCGCGGCGCCTTCGTGCCGGTCGATCAGTCGTCGCCGGGCACCATCGAGCCCGCCCCGCGCGCCCCCGCCACGCCCTTCCAGGCCGCGGCCAATCCGGCGCCGGGCGCGGATCCGGCCGCGGTCACGGCATCGACCGCCGCGGCCGACTCCGCCGATCCGGGTGCAACAGGCGAAGGTCCGGCGTCGAACCTGCACGGGGCAGGCACGGCCGGGCCCAGGCGTCGCGCCGGCGACGCCGCGGCAGTGGAGGATGCGAAGCTGGTCGCGGAGACCCGCCAGTAGCGCCGCGCTCCGGCGACGTCGTGATGCGGCGGCAGCGCCGCCCGGTCACTGCGGGCCGGCTTCGCGGCGCTTGTCCATGTTCCGGTGCATTTCTTCGGACATCCGCCGCGACTGCTCCGGGGTGACGCCGCCGTCGTTCTTGTCCATCTCCAGCGCGTTCAGGCGGGGCACGCCCTGCATGACGATGTCGCCCGGCTTCATGCCGGCCTTGCAGGCGCCCAGCCACTTGCCGGCCATCTTCATGTTCATCTCGGCGGCGCCGGACAGCGGCGGATCGAACGTCATCTTCATGTCGCCGCGGTATTCGGTGTCGCCGACCATGGTGTAGACGCCGTCCATGGTGGTACGCGTGCCGGACCCGTTGCAGGTGCTGCTCACGCGGTAGCGGTTGCCGTCGCGCTCGACGACCGGCTTGCTGCAGTTCTGCCCTTCGCTGCTCTGCCTGCGCAGGATGTCGTCGGTCGCGGCGTCGATGCACTGCTGCAGCGTCTGCGGCCCGACCGGGCCGCCACTGGTCCTCATTTCCCACAGTCCGGGCTTGCGCTTGGGAAACTCGTCGCCCCGCGCCGGCTCCGCCGGCAGCAACGACGCGGCGAGGACGTCGGCAATGCCGGCGGCCAGGCCGCCACGGTGCGCTGCGGGCTGCGGCCGCCCGGCAGCGCGACCGGGCCGTGGGCTGGCGGCGGCTTCTTCCGGTGGGCGCATGGCGGCTCCTGCTCGATCAGACGTGGATCGACTTGTAGCGCAGCCGCTTCGGCTTGGCCTCTTCCTCGCCGAGCCGGCGCCGCTTGTCTTCCTCGTATTCCTTGTAGTTGCCGGCGAAGAACGTCCACTGCGACTCGCCTTCGGCGGCGAGGATGTGGGTGGCGATGCGGTCGAGGAACCAGCGGTCGTGCGAGATCACCAGCACGCAGCCGGCGAATTCCAGCAGCGCGTCCTCCAGCGCCCGCAGCGTCTCCACGTCCAGGTCGTTGGACGGCTCGTCGAGCAGCAGGACGTTGCCGCCTTCGAGCAGCGTCTTGGCGAGGTGCAGCCGGCCGCGTTCGCCGCCCGACAGCTGGCCGACCAGCTTCTGCTGGTCCTGTCCCTTGAAGTTGAAGCGGCCGATGTAGGCTCGCGACTGCATCTCGAAGCGGCCGACGTTGAGGATGTCGAGGCCGCCCGAGACGTCCTCCCACACGGTCTTGTCCGCAGCCAGCGAATCGCGCGACTGGTCGACGTACGCGACCTGCACGGTGTGGCCGATCTTGATGGTGCCGCTGTCCGGCTTCTCCTTGCCGGTGATCATGCGGAAGATGGTCGATTTGCCGGCGCCGTTGGGCCCGATGATCCCCACGATGGCGCCGGCCGGAATGATGAAGCTCAGGTTGTCGATCAGCAGCCGGTCGCCGTAGCCCTTGCTGACGTTCTCGAACTCGATCACGTTGTCGCCCAGGCGCTCCGCCACCGGGATGAAGATCTCCTGGGTCTCGTTGCGCTTCTGGTATTCATGCGAGGAGAGCTCGTCGAAGCGCGCCATCCGCGCCTTGCTCTTGGCCTGGCGGCCCTTCGGGTTCTGCCGCGACCATTCGAGCTCCTTCTTCAGCGCCTTCTGGCGCGCCGACTCGGTGGCCTCTTCCTGCTTCAGCCGGTTGCTCTTCTGCTCCAGCCAGGAGCTGTAGTTGCCGCGCCAGGGGATCCCGCTGCCACGATCGAGCTCGAGGATCCATTCGGCAGCGTTGTCGAGGAAGTAGCGATCGTGGGTGACGCCGACCACGGTGCCGGGGAACTTCTGCAGGAACTGCTCCAGCCATTCGACGCTTTCGGCATCGAGGTGGTTGGTCGGCTCGTCGAGCAGCAGCATGTCCGGGCGCGACAGCAGCAGCCGGCACAGCGCCACGCGTCGCTTCTCGCCACCCGAGAGGGTGCCGACCTTGGCATCCCAGGGCGGCAGGCGCAGCGCATCGGCGGCGATCTCGAGCTGCAGGTCGGTGTTGTCGGTGCCGGACGCGGCGATGATCGCCTCGTACTTGGCCTGCTCGGTGGCGAGCTTGTCGAAGTCGGCATCCGGTTCGGCGTAGGCGGCGTAGATCTCCT
>JAEZQX010000094.1 GCA_023441105.1 Pseudomonadota bacterium
GCACCGCCCCTGGCGCCGTCACCGTCGGGAAGTTGCGCTCGGTCGGCGGTGACAGCAGGCCGTTGACGGCGGCGACGTCCTCGCCGGTCAGTGCGCCGGCCACCGCTTTCAGGCGCAGCTCGTTGAGCAGCACGTCGTAACGGGCCCGCGCCAGGTCGCGCAGCGTCGAGAACAACTGCTGCTGGGCGTTGAGCACGTCGACGTTGATGCGCACCCCCACCTGGTAGCCGAGCAGGTTGGATTCCAGCGCCGTCCGGCTCGAGGCCACCGCAGCCTCCAGCGCGCGCGCCTGTTCGGCGCTGCTCTTGAGGCCCAGGAAGGCCTGGCGTGCACCCTGGGCCGATATCCGCCGGGCATTCTCCAGGTCCGATTCCGCTGCCTGCAGGGCCGCCACCGTTTCCCGCTCGCGCGCCTCCAGGCCGCCGCCGCTGTAGAGCGGCACCGACAGCTGGATGCCGGCGCTGACGGTAGCGGTGCGATCGACGGCGGTGTTGAGGCCGCTGGTGGTCTGGCCCTTGACCAGGGACGCCTGCGACACCAGGTCGATCACCGGATGCTTCGCGTAGCGGGCCCGGTCGATGTCGAGCTTGGCGATGGCCGCGCCGAGCTCGGCCTGCTGGACCGCATAGTTGGTCTCGCGTGCGCGCGCGACCCAGGCGTCGATGTCGTTCGGCTGCGCGCTCGGCAGCGGCGCCCCCAGCTTGAGCGTGTTGAGGGCGCTTTCCGGCAGGCCGGTCAGTTGGGCCATGGCGGCATTGGCGATGGTGAGCTCGTTGCGGGCGGCCGCGAGCTGGGCCGAATTCAGGTCGAGCCGCGCCTGCGCCTCCTGCTGGTCGGTGATGGTCGCGGTGCCGACTTCGAAGTTGCGCTTGGCCGACTCGAACTGCTCGCTGATCGCGCGGCGCTGGGCGTCGGCGACCTCGATGGCATCCTGCGCCGACAGCACGTCGAAATAGGCGTCTGCGACCCGGGCGACGAGATCCTGCGCGGCCAGCGCCAGCTGCGTCTCCGCCAGGCGCACGCTGATCTCGGTCTGGTCGACCAGCGCCAGGTTGGCGGGCCGGTACAGCGGAAAGCTGAGGTTGATGCCGCCGGTGACGTTGTCGAAGTTGCGTCCCGGGCCGATGTCCGTGTCGACGCGCCCCGCGTTGATGCCCGCGGCGGCGCCGACCGCCGGGCGCAATCCCGCCTGTGCCTGCGGCAGGCGCTCGCGGGTGGAAGCCAATTGCAGGCGCGCACTGTTGAGCTGGGCGTCATAGCGCTGCGCGGCCTCGAATGCCTGCAGCAGGTCGAGCGCATCGGCGCGGCCCGGCACCAGCAGCGCGACCACGGCGGCCGCGGCGAATGCGGCGAGCAGAAGCGGGCTCGCCCCGCGGCCTGGCATGCCGGACCGTAGGCGAACGCGGCCCGGCATGCGCCGATCGACTGCCGGGGCGGTCGCATCGGAAGGGCGCGCCGGGGCGCTGGCCGCACGATCGGCTGTCATCGAAGGCTCCAGTGGAAGTCGCGGATCAGTAGGTCTTGACGGCCGGATCGACGGTTTCCGACCAGGCGTGGATGCCGCCGGACAGGTTGACCACGTCGCTGAAGCCCTGCCGCTCGAGGAAGACGGCGACCTGCATGCTGCGGGCGCCGTGGTGGCAGAGGCAGACCGTGGTCCGGTCCGGATCGAGCCGGTCGATCTCGGCGACCAGCCGGCCCATGGGGATGGTGACCGAGCCCGGCAGGCTCGCCAGCTCGACTTCCCAGGGCTCGCGCACGTCGAGCACGACCGGCCCCTGATCGCCAGCTGCGGCGAGCCAGGCGGCGAGTTCCGTCGCGGTGATCGTCCTCACGCGATCAGAACTTGAAGCGTTTGCCGGAGGGGAACCCCTGCAGACGCGGCGCTACCGTCTCGAACAGGTCCACCGACGTGCAGCCCTTGCCGATGCGGGTGTAGAGGCGCCCGTGCATGGTCGGTGCCTCGCCGACGACGGCAAACAGCCGGCCTCCTTCATTGAGGCGCGCCAGCAGGCTGTCAGGAACCTCCGCGACCGAGCCGGAAAGGATGATCACGTCGAAGCGTTCCTCCCCGGCGAGGCGCGAGCCGTCGCCGGCATTGAGCCGCGCGTCGACGATGCCGGCACGGCGCAGGTTGTCGGCGGCGAACGCCTGGACGATCGGGTCGATCTCCCACGACTGGATCTTGCGGGTTCGCTGTGCCAGCAGCGCCGTGCCGTAGCCCGAACCGGTGCCGATCTCCAGCGCCGACTCGTGCCGGCGCACTCCAAGCGCCTGCAGCAGCCGGGCCTCGACCTTGGGGGTGAACATCGACTGCCCGGTGCGTTTGCCGTCGATGGTGAGCGGTATCTCGACGTCGGCGAAGGCGAGCTCGCGATAGGCCACCGGCACGAATTCCTCGCGCCTGACCAGTGCCAGGATCTCCAGGATCTCCGGGTCCAGCACATCCCACGGGCGGATCTGCTGTTCGATCATGTTGAATCTTGCCTTCTCGATATCCATGGGTCCGTTACTTGTCGCTCAGCGGGTTTTTGCCTGCCGCGGGATCCCGGCGCAAGGCCCGCAGCAGCATGTCGAGATGATGGGCGAGGAAGTGCTCCGGCTCCAGCGTTCCGGCGCTGCCGCAACAAGGCTCGATCGAATTCGCCCAGATCGACCTCAGCACCAGCGGCGCCATCACGTGATGAGCCACGGCATCGATGTCGATGTCGCGGAATTCGCCCCGCGCCACGCCGCGCCTCAGGATCATCGTGATCAGCTCGTGATTGCCGCTGACCACCTCGCCATTATAGAAGCGAGCCATCTCGGGAAAGTTGCCGGCTTCGCCGATCACCAGCTTGGTGATGCCGGCCAGGCGGGTGCCGCCGTAGCGTTGCCACCAGATGGCCAGGAAATGTCCCAGGAGCGTCGGGCTGTCGTCCCCGGACCGCTCGATGATTTCGCGGGTCTCGGCGATCAGCGGCGCGATCGAGCGCCGGACCACCGCCTTGAACAGCTCTTCCTTGTTGGCGTAGTAGAGGTAGAGCGTGCCCTTCGAGACGCCGGCCTTGGCTGCCACGTCCTCGAGGCGGGCGGCGGCATAGCCGCGCTCGACGAAGATCTCGAGCGCCGCCTCGAGCAGCTCGCTCGGGCGGCTGTCCTTGCGCCGTTCCCAGCGCGGCCCGCGCGGCCGGCGCTTGGCGGGCGGCTTGGCGGCGGAATCGGCAGTCTCGGGATCGGGTCGCATGGCGAACGGCGCTGCCAGCGGTCGGCAGCCGGGAGTAAATGACTTATCAGTCAGTAATGTAACCCTGCGGACGGCGAGGCGTCAATCACGCGCTTTGCCGGGCGCTGCGCATGGCCTGCAGCTTGCGGAACAGCCAGCCGCGCGGCGGCTGCAGGCCGCTGCGCACGTAGTCGAAGACACCGGGCTCGAGCAGGAAGCTCAGCTGGCGCACCCTTGAACGCTCGCGACCGATGAAGAGGATGCGGTCGCCCGGTTTCAGCTCGGTCTCCGGCGGCGGCAGGACCAGGTTCTGCCCCTTGCGCACGAGATAGATGGCGGCTGCCACCAGCTGCCGGTCACGGTTGGTCGGGTCGATCAGCAGGTGACGGATCTGCAGCGGCTCCGTCCAGGTCTGGAAGAAGGCGCCGAACATGCCGGGCTGCAGGGTGTCGCAATGGAATTCCCAGTTGCGTGGCGCGGCATTGCCGACGGTGGCCATGATCAATTCGATGACGTTGCTTGCCTGGGTACTGCCGCCTTCACGGATGAGGTTGATGAATTCGCCGAGCAGCGGCGTCTTCAGGATCTGCAGGCATTCGCGCACGATCAGGTCGGACTGCACGAAACGCAGGTTCGCCTTCGCCGCGTCGATCAGCACCCGGTCGGCGGCATCGTTCTGGCGCACGACGACGAAGATGTCGGGATTGAGGCGGCGGGCCAGCGTGGTGACGCCGAGGTTGACGGTGTCGTTGTCGGTGCCCGCGACCAGGACGCCGGCCTTGAGGATGCCGGCCGCCCGCAGCGCTGGTTCGGTGTTGTCGGCGGCCAGCACCCGCGCCTCGCGGGCCACCGCTGAACCGGGATCGATGGCGCGCCAGTCGATATGCGCCTCGTCGAGGACGTCGGTAATCGACTGCCCGAAGCGCCCGTAGCCGACCAGGACCCACGGGCCCTTCGGCACATTGACACGGCTGGGGCAGCGCGATCCCGGGGTTGCGGTCAACCAGTCCTCGAGCCGCAGCACTTCCGGTGCGGCGATGTCGAGGCCGATGTTGGTGGCCAGCACATGGAACGGGTTGATGACATGGACCCCGCCGAAGGCGTTGAGGTTGTTCAGCTCCACCTGGTCCTTGACCCGCGCGATCACCAGCATGTCCTTGCGCAGCACCTTGGCGCCGATCGCGATGGTCTGGTTGGCGCTGTCCACGCCGGCGAGGGCGATCACGCCCTTGCATTCCGGCTTGTGGATGCCGGCATCGGCGAGCACTTCGGGATTGCGGGCATCCGCCAACAGCACCACCGGCGGCATGGTGAACTCGCCTACCGCGATGCGGGCGATGCGATCCTGCCGTTCGTCCAGCAGGACCACGCGGTAGTTCATGCGATCGAGCGCCTGCGCCAGCGCCGCGCCGCTCTGGCCGCAACCACAGATGATGAAGAATGGATCGGTGAGGCGACGGGCCCGCCAGCGAAAGACACTGCGCGCGACCGTGCTGCGGAAGGTCGGGTCGGTGGTCATCGCGAAAATCGAACCCAGGAAGTAGGTCCAGCCGACCACCGACAGGTAGATCGACACGATCAGCCAGGCACGCTGTGCCTCGCTGAACGGATACGGCAATTCGCCGAAGCCGATCGTCGTCGAGGTGTAGCTCATGACGTAGAAGGCGTGGAAAAAGCCGAGCCGCCAGGGGTTGCCCTGCGGATCCACCCCCGGCATCACCGCCAGCCCCAGCACCGAAATCGCGTAGACCACGATCAGCGAGATCAACGGCGCCCGTAGCCGCCGCAGGATCATGTAGAGGATCTCGCTCATGCCACCATCGCGGACGTCATCGGTCCGGATCTCGCGGGCGTTGCCGGAGCAGGCGGCTCAACGACCCTGGCGCAGCGTCTCGCCGATCAGCAGCGTCACCGAGACGAAGTTGGCGAGCAGGGCGCCGCCGGACATCGAGACGATGATCGCCATCCTTTCCTCGCTCATGGCTTCGCCCTGCAGATGCACCGTCCACAGCCAGATCAACGACGCCGCGAGCAATTGCAGCGTCGCCACCAGGCTGGTGGCAAGATGGGTGGCGCCGAGCTGGGTGCGGTCGCCGAACTTGATCACCAGCGCGATCAGGTTGACCACGATGGCTGCGAACAGCTCCGACGGATGGTGCAACCATGACTTGTCCAGGTCGCCGACGAAGAAGCCGAAGTTCAACGTGCAGGCGAGGATGGTGAAGAAGCCGAAGATCACTTTCTCGAGGTTCACGCATCGCTCCAGGAACACCGCGCAGGCGGTTGGGGGAGGAACCGGCCGTACCCGGTGAGGGTGAAAGCCGCGATGGTATAGCGGTCATGGCGTTCGCGCCTCGGCCAAGCCCCTGCCACGTGCCGTTCGTCGCGAAACGGCGAATCTTCATCGGCTTTCTGCGTACGGCATGTAACGGCCTGTAGCATAAGACTTTATCAGGCTGCAGGTGATGCAGCCGCGGCACGAGAGGTCAGCCCATGGCGACGGCACCCGAGCGCATTGGAGGCAGCCGCGGGACGAGCTCACCCGCTGCGCCCGCGTGGGCCGCGTCCGGCTCGCAGCCGCCGCCGATGTCGCCGATGTCGATTCGGTTGGCCCGCCGATTGGGTCCGATGTCGCCCCGGTCCCTGCTGCCGTTGCTGCCGCTGGCCGGCCTGCTGCTGGAGCGTGACGACCGACGCGCCGCGCATCGCGCCCTGCGCCAGGCGCGCGTGGCGGCCGACCGGATCTTCGCGGTGGAGCATTGCCGCCTGCCGTTGCACCAGCTTGCCGACGTCGCGCGGCGCGAGCTGCACAGCGCCGGCCACCAGTTGCCGCGGCAGGCAGCGGCCTTCCTCGACAGCCTGGCCCTCGCGGCCATCGCCGCGCAGCGGGTGCTCGGTCTGCGTCCGCATTTGGCGCAGCTGGCGGCAGCCGTCTCGGTGCTGCAGGGCAGGGCGGCGGAGCTCGGCTGCGGCGAGGGCAAGAGCCTGGCGCTGGCCATGGCAGCGGCGGTGCGGGCCTTGAGCGGCACGCCGGTGCACCTGGTGCTTCGGGACGATCGGGACGTCGAGGCGCAGGCCGCGCTGCTGCGTCCGTTCTTCGTTGCGCTGGACCTCCAGGTCGGCGTGGTGACCGCGGTTTCATCCGCGGTGGCGCGGCGTGCCGCCTATGCGGCCGACGTCTGCCTGGCCACGGCCCGGGAGCTGGCGTGCGACCATCGTCCCGATCATTGGCCGGATCATCCGGCCGCCCGGACCGGCGATCCGCGGAGCGAGCCGGCGAGCGGGCGGCGTCGGCCGGAACAGACCTGCGCCCTCATCGACGACGTCGATGCCCTGCTGGTCGACGAGGCGCTCGAGCCGTTCGACCTGCCGGGGGAGCCGCGCCAGCTGCCGCCGATCACGCCGCAGGCCTTCTTCTCGCGTTATGCGGCGCTGGGCGGTGCCTCCGCGACGCTGGCCGAGGCGCGCCGCGAGCTGGCCTGCATCTACGGCATGGGCGTGACCACCATCGCCTCGATCTATCCCTCGTTCCGCCAGGAGCTGGGGGCATCGGTGTCGCCCGGTGTCGAGCAGTGGCTGCGCCAGGTGGTCCAGCGGGTGCGGATGCTCGTCGAGTTGCGCCGCGCCGTGCTGCTGACCGCGCGGGACGAGACCGCCTGCCGGCAGCTGGCCGCAGCGCTGCAGGCCGTGGGCGTCGACGCGATGCGCCTCCGCGCCGCCGATGCGGTCGACGGCCGCATGGCCATGGGACAGCCGAGCCGTCCCGGCCAGGTCGCGATCTGCACCCGGGCCGAGGCCCTGCGCGGCTGCCGCCGCATCGAGGTCGACGCCTATGCGCGGGCCGCTGGCGGCCTCGCCGTGGTTGCCACCGACTTCGCCGCCACCCGTCGCGAGGAGCGCCGGGGGGGGCCGCCCGGGGGGGCCGCGGGGCCGCCGGGG
>JAEZQX010000139.1 GCA_023441105.1 Pseudomonadota bacterium
GCGTCGTGCGGCGCGGCCCGCCGGCCCTTCAGTGCCGGGCGGGCGGCGTGCGCGGCGACAGATCGGTGGCGAACAACTGCGCGCTGTCGACCGCATCGAAGCGGTAGTCGTTGTTGCAGAACTCGCAGGTCACGGCGACTTCGCCGCGCTCCGCGAGGATCGAATCCACTTCCGTCTGCCCGAGCATCCTCAGCATCGCCCCGACCTTGTCGCGCGAGCAGGTGCAGGCGAACGCCGGGCGGCGCCGCTCGAGCGGCGTCATCGGACACTCCCAGAACAGCCGCTTGAGAATCGCTTCCACCGGCAGTTGCAGCATCTCCTCCCGGGTCAGCGTCTGGGCCAGGGTGGTCACGCGACGCCAGCCGTCGTCGTCGAAGTCCGCCGGCAGGCTGCCGCCTTGCTGCGGCATGCGCTGCAGCAAGAGGCCGAAGGCCGCATGGTCGTCCGCGGCAAGCCAGAGTCGCGTCGGGATCTGCTCCGACCGCTCCATGTAGCGCTCCAGCACCTCGGCCACCGTGTCGCCCTCGAAGGGCACGATGCCCTGATACGGGACCGTCAGGGCACTGCGCGTCGGGCTGCGCCGGCCGCGGCCCGATGCCTTGGCGTCGTCCTTGCGGTCCGGCACCAGCGTGACCGCGAAGCGGCCTTTCTCGTCCTGGTTGACCAGGTCGGCGAGCGAGGCGTCGTGCGGCACGTGCGCCTCCGGCCGGAGCTTGACCGTGGCGCGATAGGTGCCGTTCGATTCGCATTCGACGACGAACAGGGCGACCGGTCCCGAGCCCTGGATCTGCATCACCAGGCCGCCGTCGAACTTGAGCGACGCGGCGAGCAGCAGCCCGGCGGACGACATCTCGCCGAGCCGGTAGCGCACCGTCGGGGCCAGGTCCCTGCCGTCGTGCTTCAGGTGACGGCGAGCCACTTCGGTCCATGCATGCTCGAGCCGGACGATCTGTCCGCGCACCTGGTACTTGTCGAACATGAAGCGAATCAACGAATCCATGGCCTTCGAGCCCTCCGACCCCTCGCGCAGATGCAGGAAAACGCACCGAAGGGTTGCACGTGGCGCCGCCCCGGCCGCTTTTCAACCAGTGTAGCGCCCCCTGCGGCGTGCCGCAGATCGCCCCGTGGCAGGTGCGGACGTGGCGGCCTCGCCCGCAAGGCGAACGCCTCCCCTCTATACTTGACGCGGTTTCGGATCCACTTGCAGGCCCCACGGCCGCCCCTCCATGGCCAGCAACCCCTCCCAGCACGCCGGCGCGGCCGCTGGCGCGGCTTACCATCCGCGCGCGGTCGGCGCCTCGCAGTTCCTGACGGTCCGTGGCCTGCGCTATCACCTGCGCACCTGGCAGACGCCGTCGAGCAGCGGCAGCGCCGGCCCGTTGCTGCTGATGCTGCACGGCTGGATGGACGTCTCCGCCTCGTTCCAGTTCGTGGTCGATGCCCTGCAAGGCTCATGGCGGGTCGTGGCGCCCGACTGGCGCGGCTTCGGCCTGAGCGAGGGCAGCCCAGGCCGCGAGCATGCGGCCGACAGCTATGCCTTTGCCGATTACCTCGGCGACCTCGATTCGATCGTCGACCAGCTGTCGCCGGACGATCCGGTGCGGATCGTCGCCCACAGCATGGGCGGCAACGTCGCGATGCTGTATGCCGGCGCGCGGCCGCAGCGGGTGGCGGGATTGGTGAACCTGGAGGGCTTCGGTCTGCCGGCCTCGGATCCGGCCAGGGCGGTGCTGCGTTACCGGCGCTGGCTCGACGAGTTGAAGGCGCCGGCTTCGCTGCGCAGCTTCGAGAGCCTCGACGAGGTGGCCGCGCGGCTGATGAAGAACAACCCGCGACTGCCGCGCGACAAGGCGCTGTTCCTGGCCAGGCACTGGTCGCGCCAGGTGCAGGAGCGCTTCGTGCTGCGGGCCGATCCCGCGCACAAGCGGATCAATCCGATACCTTATCGGGTCGAGGAGGCCTTGTCCTGCTGGGCGGCCATCGAAGCGCCCGTCCTGTGGGTGGCATCGCAGGAACGCGACCGCCATCACCAGTTCACCCGCAGCGAGGACTACCGGCGCCGCCTGGCGGTGATCAGGCGCCTGCAGGAAGTGACAGTGGCCGAGGCCGGCCACATGCTGCATCATGACCAGCCGGGCGAAATCGCCGGCCTGATCGAGGATTTCTTCAGTCGATGACCCTCCCTGCCGGTCAAGAACCTACCCTCCGCCGCCCGGTGTCGCCGCGGCATCCCGATCCCTGGCATCTCAACGTGGACCTGCACTGTCACTCCACGGTGTCCGACGGCACGCTCGCGCCGGTCGAGGTCGTGCGCCGGGCGCATCGCAACGGCGTGCAGGCAGTCGCGCTCACCGACCACGACGAGGTCGGCGGGCTGGTGCCGGCCGCCGACGAAGCCGCCGCCCTGGGCATCTGCTTCATCCCCGGCGTCGAGGTGTCGGTCAGCTGGGCGGAGGAGACCATCCATATCGTCGGCTTGCGCATCGACCCGGGCAACGAGACCCTGGTCCAGGGGCTGGAGAGCGTGCGCAGCGGCCGCCAGGCGCGGGCAGTCGAGATGGCCGAAGGGCTGGCGCGGGTCGGCATCGAAGGGGCCTACGAGGGCGCCCTGCGGCACGTCGGCAACCCGAACCTGATCTCGCGCAGCCATTTCGCCCGCCACCTGGTGGAGATCGGCGCCTGCAGCGACGTGAAGCAGGTCTTCCAGAAGTACCTGGTCGAGGGCAAGCCGGGCTACGTGCCGCATCGCTGGGCTCGCCTGGAGCAGGCGGTGCAGTGGATCGCCGCCGCCGGCGGGGTGGCGGTGCTGGCCCATCCGGCCCGCTACCGGTTCGATGAGACCCGCCTCTGGGCGCTGGTGGACGAGTTCCGCCAGGTGGGCGGCGAGGGTATCGAAGTCGTTTCCGGCAGCCACACCGCGGCGGATGCCCAGCGCTTCGGGCGCTGGAGCCTGGACTTCGGCCTGGCCGCCTCGCGCGGCTCGGATTTCCATGACCCCTCGGAGAGCATCTACGACCTGGGCCGGCTGCCGCGCCTGCCCGACAGCCTGGAGCCGCTGTGGGCGCGCTGGCCGGAGGTTGCGGGCATGCAGCCCACGCTGGGCGACACCTGAGGCGCGAGCGGCGCTGCCGGAACGGCGTGGCACCGCGGCAGGCCCCTGCGACCTTGCAGTAATCCGAGAACGAACCCGAGACCGTGCGACATGAAACGCTTCTCCGTCCATCCCGTGAATCCCCAGCGCCGGCTGATGCAGCAGGCCGCCGACGTCCTGCGCTCGAGCGGCCTGGTCGCGATGCCGACCGACGCCTGCTATGTGCTCGCCTGCCGCCTCGGCGACAAGGCGGCGGTCGACCGGCTGCGCCAGATCCGGGGCATTGACGACAAGCACCTGCTCACCCTGATGTGCCGGGACCTGTCGGAGCTCGCGCTGTACGCCCAGGTCGACAACCGCCAGTACCGCTTCCTCAAGGAATGGACGCCCGGCGCCTACACCTTCATCCTGCCGGCCACCAAGGAGGTGCCGCGGCGGCTGATGCACCCGTCGCGCAAGACGGTCGGCCTGCGGGTGCCCTCGTCGCCCACGGTCCGGGCCCTGCTGGAGGAGCTGGGTGAACCGGTGCTGTCGGCGACCCTGATCCTGCCGGGTGAGACCGAGCCACTGACCGATCCGGAGGACATCGAGCATCGCCTCGCGAAGCTGATCGACCTGCTGATCGAAGGCGAATCCGGGCGGCACGAGCCGACCACCGTGATCGACATGACCGGCGACGAGCCGCTGGTGGCCCGCGCCGGGTCGGGGCCGATCGGCGAGATGACCCTGGCCCGCTGACGCCGCCGGGCGGCGCGTCGCTACAATGACGGGCTCCGATCGTGCGAGCCTCGAGCGAACCCCGGGGGTGAAACCCGGGTGAGCCCCGGGTGAGCCCGCCAGCGGGCGTCGCGCGAGCCCTGAATCCCTGGAATCCCTCTTGAGCACCACCACCCGAGTCCTGACCGGCATCACCACCACCGGCACGCCGCACCTGGGCAACTACGTCGGCGCGATCCGGCCGTCGGTTGCCGCGAGCAGGCGCAGCGGCGTCCACAGCTTCTACTTCCTGGCCGACCTGCATGGGCTGATCAAGTGCCCCGAGCCCGCCCGCATCCAGCGTTCGACGCTCGAGATCGCGGCCAGCTGGCTGGCGGCCGGGCTCGATCCGCAGCGGGTGGTCTTCTACCGCCAGTCGGACATCGTCGAGATCCCGGAGCTGACCTGGCTGCTCACCTGCGTGACCGGCAAGGGGCTGCTCAACCGCGCCCATGCCTACAAGGCGGCGATCGACCGCAACCAGCAGGCGGGGGTGGACGAGGACGCGGACGTGACCGCCGGACTGTTCATGTACCCGGTGCTGATGGCCGCCGACATCCTGATCTTCAACGCCCACCAGGTCCCGGTCGGCCGCGACCAGATCCAGCACCTGGAGATGACGCGCGACATCGCGCAGCGCTTCAACAACCTCTACGGCGAGCACTTCGTGCTGCCGGAGGCGGTGATCGAGGAGGACGTGGCGACGCTGCCGGGCCTGGACGGCCGCAAGATGAGCAAGAGCTACGACAACACCATCGCGCTGTTCGGCTCGCGCTCGCAACTGCAGAAGCAGATCGCCACCATCGTGACCGACTCGCGCGCGCCGGGCGAGCCGAAGGAGACCGAGGGCTCGGCCCTGTTCCAGATCTACCAGGCCTTCGCGACGCCGGACGAAACCGCTGCGCTACGCAAGGCCTTCGCCGACGGCATCGGCTGGGGCAGCGCCAAGGAGCAGCTGTTCGAGCGGCTCGACCAGGAGCTGGCGCCGATGCGCGCGCGCTACGACGCATTGCTGGCGGATCCGGGCGCGATCGAGGCGGTGCTCAAGGAGGGCGCCGACAAGGCGCGGCAGCTGGTTTCGCCCCTGATCGCGCGGGTGCGCCGGGCGGTCGGCCTGCGCCCGCTGGACAGCGGCGGCGCGGCGGCTGCCGGTGGCGCTGCCGCCGACGAGCCGTTGCGGGCAGCGGCGCCGGCATTCAAGCAGTACCGTGAGCGGGACGGCAGGTTCTACTTCAAGCTGGTCGCCAGCCAGGGCAGGCTGCTGCTGCAGAGCCGCGGCTTCGATTCGCCCAAGGATGCCGGCAAGGTGATCGCGGATTTCCAGGCGCGGGGTGCGGTAGCGCTGGCGACGCACGCCGCGGTGCTGGAGGCCGTGCCAGAGGTCGGCGAGCCGGAGCTGGCTGCCGCCCTCGAGTTGCTCGCCCGCGAGGCATAGGCTTCGCGCCGCCCGGCGGGCACCGCCGGCGCTGCCGCCTCAGGCGTCCTGCCGCACCGACGTGTCGGTCAGGGGCCGCGGATCGCGGATCTGGTGCATCTGGCGCAGCTTCGGCACGGTCTGCAGGAAATCCTTGAGCTGCGCCAGCGGCAGCGGCTCGCAGATGAACGATCCCTGCACCTGGTCGCAGTCGAACGAACGCAACGCCCGCATCTCGGCGCCGGTCTCCACGCCTTCGGCCATGACCTGCAGCCCGAGCTTGCCGGCCAGGGTCATGATCGCCTGGACGATGGCGGCGTTGCCGCGGTCGGCCTGCAGGTCGCGCACGAAGGTGTGGTCGATCTTCAGGCCGCTGACCGGCAGGTTGCGCAGGTAGGAAAGCGACGCGTAGCCGGTGCCGAAGTTGTCGATGATCACCTGCACGCCCAGGCGCCGCAGGTCGCCGAGCAGCGCGACCGTCTTGTTCGAGTTGTCGATCAGGGCATTCTCGGTGAGCTCGAGGCGCAGCAGGTGCGGCGGAAAGCCGCGCTCGGCCAGCAGGCTGTTGAGCTGCGCCAGGAAGCCGTCCTCGCCGAGCTGGCGCGGCGAGACGTTCACCGACACCGACATCTCGTCCTTGTCGTCGATCCCCAGCTCGATCCGGTCGTCGAGCGCCCGGCGGATCGCCCAGAGCCCCACTTCGCGCATCAGGTTGTTCTGCTCTGCCGTCGGCAGGAATGCCTCCGGCAGCAGCAGGCCGCGTTTCGGATGGCGCCAGCGGATCAGTCCCTCCATGCCGACGATGCGCTTGTCGCTCACCGCCAGGACCGGCTGGTAGTAGAGGTCGACCTCGCCACGCTGCAAGGCCAGCGGCAGCTCGCTGGCCAGTTGCAGCTGGTCGCCGCGATCGTCGGCCAGGTCGCGGGCGAAGAAGCGCACGTCGTTGCGGCCTTCGGACTTGACCTGGTACATCGCGCTGTCGGCGCACTTGATCAGCAGGGTCGCATCGCTGCCGTTCTCCGGGGCCAGCGCCACGCCGATGCTGGCGGACAGGAAGTAGGCGCGGTTCAGCAGGATGAACGGTCGCTCGATGGCCGCCAGCACGCGCCGCGCGGTGGCTTCGATGCGCTCCTTGTTGTCCTCCTTGTCGAGGAGCAGGATGAATTCGTCGCCGCCGATGCGGCCGGCGACGTCGTTCGGTCCGATCGACTCGCGAAAACGTCGCGCCACCTCGATCAGCACCTGGTCCCCTACCTGGTGGCCGAGGGTGTCGTTGATGACCTTGTAGCGATCGAGGTCGACGTAGAGGATGCAGGCCGGCTCGCGGGCAGCCAGCCGTTGCTGGAGCTGCTCGGTGAGATAGACGCGGTTGGGCAGGCCGGTGAGCGCATCGTGCAGCGAGGCATGCACCAGCCGCTTCTCGGCCGCCTTGCGCTGCAGGTAGAGCGACAGCGTGCGCGACAGGATGTCGGCGACCTGGGACAGGAAGGTATCGGCGCGAAAACCCACCGGCGAGAAGAACAGCAGCGCCGACAGCACGCTCTTCTGCTCGTCGGAGATCGGCGCCAGGAAGGCGGCCTGCATGCCGGTCGCCTGGGACTGGTAGCGCTCGGCGAAGGTCGGATGCAAGGTGACATCCCGCAGCCAGATGGCCTGGCCCTTCCAGGCCTTGGCTTCGACCGAATCGGGCCCGATCGGGATCTGCTTCGGCAGCTCGCCGAGCATCCGCGTGATGGCCGGCAGCCCCCAGCGCTCGCGCACCGTCAGCGAGGTGGTGCCGGGGATCTGCGCCAGGAGGGCGCCGCCGGACCAGCCCATCATCCGCGACACCGCGATGATGATCGCCGCGACCACGCGCTCGGGCTCGTTCTGCTCGCGCATCACCGACGCCATTTCGCTTTCCAGCTGCAGCAGCAGCTGCTGCTGCGTCTCGCGGGTGACGTTGCGGCCGACGCCGCGATAGCCGACGATGGCGCCGGCGGCGTTGAAGGTCGGCCGCCCGGAGATGGCGATCGAGAAGAGATGGCCGTCGGGATCGAGCAGGCTGTACTGGAAGTTCTCGAATTGCCGATCCGCCGCCAGGTCCGCCTTCAGGCCTTCCCAGTTGGCGCGCGGCAGGCCGATCAGGTTGGCCTCCCAGAAGTGCCGGCCGATGTTGCCCTTGGCCCAGGCGCCGAGCGCCGCGACGACGCTTTCGGACATGAACGAAAGGCGATGCTCGGCATCGGTTTCCCAGACCCAGTCCGAACTCAGCTGCGTCAGGTCGCGGAACTTGGCTTCGCTGGCGGCCAGCTGCTGCGCCATCGTGCGCATCGCCGTGATGTCCTGCGCGATGCCGGCGAGGCGTACCACGTTGCCGTGCTCATCCGACTCCGGCCGCGCCACCGAACGAATCCAGATCTGGTCCTTGCCGCGCTTGATGTAGCGGTATTCGATGCGGATCTCGCGGCCGCGCTTGACCCCGCGCCGGTGGGCGCTCTGCCAACGCTGCTGGTCCTCGGGATGGATGCAGATGTGGAAGGCGCGCGGCGACGGCGGCCCGTGCTCCTTGTCGATACCGAAGACGCGATACGAGCCCTCGCTCCAGTAGAAGCGGTCCTCGAGCAGGTCGTACACCCAGGATCCCATCACCGCCAGGCCCTCGGCCACGCCGTACTGGGCCTGCAGCTCGCTGAGCCGCTTGTTGATCGCCCGCTGCTCGCGCAGGTCCTCCGACACCTGCATCAGCCCGTAGCCGAAGATGCCGATCGCCACCAGCGCGATCGGCAGCGCGTACCAGAAGTACCGCGTCAGCTGGTCGGGGAACATCAGCCCGGCGACGCAGAAGAGCACGCCCACCGTCGCCGGAACGGCAAACACATGCAGCCGGTCCTTGCGCGCGACCAGGCGTGAATAGAATGCCTTGAGTTCCTCGAGATCCACTAGACGATGAGCAGCCGAATTCATGAGCCGGGAGTCGATCGACCTGCCGGCGAGTCGCAGCCGCCGAAGCCCGGCGCTCCGCATCCGGCCACCGCGCGACCTTCCGCGTGGGTGGAACGGTGGATCGGAAAGCCACGGGGCGACGCCCGCCTGCTGGACTTCGCCAGCGGAAGCGGCCGCCACGCCCGGCTGGCGCTGGCCAGGGGTTTTCGGGTGCTTGCCGTCGATCGCGACAGGGCCTTGCTTGACATGTCCGAGGTTAAGGACTTGGAGCTCAGGGTGGAAGACCTGGAATCCGGACGGTGGAGCTTCTCTGCCGAGCGGTTCCAGGTGGTGGTGGTGGCCAATTTCCTGCACCGGCCCCGCCTGGACCTGCTGCCGGAGCTGCTCGAACCTGGCGGCAGGCTGGTCTACGAGACCTTCGCGCAAGGCAACGCCGCCTATGGTAAACCGTCGAACCCGTCGTTCCTGCTGCAGCCGGACGAGCTTTTCCTCCTCGCCCGCCGTGGCAACCTGCAGGTGAGGGCGTTCGAGCAGGGCTATGTCGCGAGTCCGAAGCCGGCGCTGGTGCAGCGGATGGTGGCGTTGCGGCTGCCCGACGACCTGGAATCGCTGCCGCTTTCGGTGCCGCCGTCCGGAACCGGTGCCGCGCTGAGCTAAAATTCGCGGGCCATGCAATCCGCCGCCTCTGCGGCGGTGCCTGCGCCTACAGCCATCCGAGGAAGATTCAATGATGATCAAGGGCAGTCTGGTCGCGATCGTGACACCCATGCATGACGACGGCTCGCTCGACCTCGACAGGTATCGCGCGCTGATCGACTGGCACATCGAGGCCGGCACCGCCGCGATCGTGGCGGTGGGCACTACCGGCGAATCGCCCACCGTGAGCGTGGAAGAGCATCAGGAGCTGATCCGGGTGGCGGTCGAGCACAGCCGGGGCCGGGTGCCGGTCATCGCCGGCACCGGCGCCAACTCCACGCGCGAAGCGGTCGAGCTGACCCGTCATGCCCGGGACATCGGCGCCCAGGCTTCGTTGCAGGTTGCGCCGTACTACAACAAGCCGACCCAGGAAGGCCTCTACCGACACTTCCGGACGGTGGCCGAGGAAGCCGGGTTGCCGGTGATCCTGTACAACGTGCCGTCGCGCACGGTTGCCGACATTTCCAACGAGACGGTGCTGCGGCTGGCGCAGCTGCCGGGGGTGATCGGCCTCAAGGATGCCACCGGCGACATGTATCGCGGCTCGGACCTGCTCGCCCGCCTGCCGCAGGACTTCGCCGTCTACAGTGGCAACGACGACAGCGCCCTGGCCTTGATGGCGATGGGCAGCCACGGGGTCATCTCGGTGACCGCGAACGTTGCCCCGCGCGAGATGGCGCAGATGTGCCGGGCAGCCCTCGAAGGCGACTTCAAGGCGGCGCTGGCCATCAACCGCCGGCTGCTGCCGCTGCATGGCAAGCTGTTCGTCGAGGCCAACCCGATTCCACTGAAATGGGCGATGGTCCGGATGGGCCTCGTCGAAGGCGGCATCCGCCTGCCCCTGACGCCGCTCTCGCCGGCGCACCACGACACCGTGCTGGCCGCCCTGAAAGCTTCTGGAGTACTTGCCTGATGTTCCAACCACGTGCCCGTCGTGCCGGCGTCGCGCTGGCCGCCGCACTGGCCATTGCCTGCCTGGGTGCCTGCAGCTCCATCCGCTCGTTCATGGACCCCGCCAACATCGAGTATCGTGGAGCCAGCCAGGGCCCGGCCCTGGACGTGCCCCCCGACCTGGTGACGCCCCAGGGCGGCGACCGCTATACGCTGCCGTCGCGATCGTCGACCCAGACGCTGTCCGATTTCCAGCGCGAGCGCGCTGCCGCCGGCGATGCCGCTCCGCGCAGCAACGAGGTGCTGCCCGAGCGCCAGGGCGCGAAGATCCAGCGCGACGGCGACCTGCGCTGGATCGTTATCAACCAGCCGGCCGAGAAGGTCTGGCCGGTGCTGAAGGACTTCTGGGCCTCCCAGGGCTTCAACCTCGCGATCGATTCGCCGCAGACCGGCATCATGGAGACCGAATGGGCGGAACGGCGCGAGAAGGTCGAGACGACGGGACTGCGGGGCATCCTCAGCCGCACCCTTGGAAGCAGCTATTCCACCGGCGAACGTGATCGCTATCGCACCCGGCTCGAGCGTGCGCCGGATGGCGCCACCGAGATCTATCTCTCCCATCGCGGCATGGAAGAGGTGGTGACCGGTCTGCAGAAGGACCAGTCGGTCTGGCAACCGCGGGCGGCCAATCCGGAACTGGAGATCGAATACCTGCGCCGGATCCTGGTGCAGTTCGGCGCGCAGCGCGAGGCGGTGCAGGTGGCCGGCGCACCGGCGAACGGCGCGGCGGCTGGCGGCGGCGC
>JAEZQX010000191.1 GCA_023441105.1 Pseudomonadota bacterium
GGCTGACCCAGGCCGGTCCGAGGTCCAGCTCCCTCCAGGCCCGCAGCTGCCGCCCGGTCAGCATGGCGCCTGCCGGTCGCGATCGGCGCTGTCGCGCGGTGGCAGGATGGCTGCGGCATCGGCCGCCGCCGGCGGCGCCAGCGGCAGCGTGCGGCGCATCACCAGCGCATCCTCGCGCCGGCCGTCGAAGTACGGGTAGTAGCCGCGGCGAAGGCCGACCTGCGCCATGCCGACCCGCTCGTAGAGACGCAGCGCGCGGGGATTGGACGGCCGCACCTCGAGCAGGAGCGCGGTCGCTCCGCGGCGCCGGAGGTCGTCGGCCAGCCATCGCAGGCAATGCTCGCCCAGGCGCCTGCCCTGCGCCGGGACGTCCAGGCTCAGGTTCAGCAGGTGCACCTCGTCGGGAGACCACATCAGGATCGCGTAGCCGATCATCTGTCCGCGCTCGTTGTCGAACCGCCAGCAGTCATAGCCGGCGCGCAGCGAATCGTTGAAGTTGCCGCGCGTCCAGGGGAACGGATAGATGGTGGTCTCGATCCGCATCACCTGATCGAGATCCATCAGGCTCATCGGCCTGATCAGCAGCCCTGCCACCTCGTGCGCCATCGATCGCCCGCCCTCAGGCCCCTGCGCGGACGGTGCCGGCGCGGGCGCGAGCTGCCGCGCTGGCCTGCTGCTCGGTCACATCCAGCGCGATCTTGTCCCTGACATACACCGGCAGCGCGCTGCGGGCGGGTCCGGGCGTCGGCGCCCCTTCGCTCGCCGCCACCGCCAGCACCGCCTCGGCGGTGGGTGCGCGGGCGCCTGCCTGCGCCGGATCGTTGCCGGTGCGCGCTGCCCAACCGGCCAGCTCCGGCAGCAGCCGGAAGGCACTGCCGGCCAGCACCGGTGCGACTCCCGGATGACCGGCAAGCGCGGCTTCGAAGGCCGCGATGGCCCGCGCCGGCGAAGCGACCGCCGGCTCCAGCACCGTAGCGGGGTGCGCGCCGCCACGGCACAAGTGCACCGCGAAGTAGCACTCCCCCATGCGGGCATCGAGCGCAGCC
Organism: Pseudomonadota bacterium; assembly: GCA_023441105.1. Next base: position 1,047 of record JAEZQX010000191.1, read on the forward strand.
AGCTGCAGCCAGCTGCGGCTGCCATCGCCGCTGCGCCAGTCGGGTTCATGGGCGATCAGCGCGGCCAGCGAGCAGATGCCCGCGACCGGGATCGAGGTGGCGAGCGACAGGCCCTGGACCAGCCCGGCCGCTACCCGCAGCGAGGTGAATGCACCGGGACCGCGGGCGAAGCAGAGCTGCTTCACCTCCGCCAACCCGACGCCGCTCCTGGCCAGGAGCCGGTCCAGCAGCAGCAAGGCATCGCGCGATGCGACCGGACTGCCGGTGGCCGCGCCGGCCGCCGCCGGCAAAGCCGCTGCGCGCTCCGGCTGCAGCGACCAGCTTTCGCCGAGGATGGCATCGCGATTGCCGATGGCGACCGAGCAATCATCCCAGTGCACGGCCAACGCCGCCATCAGAGGAAGGCGCGATGCGAAGCGCGATGGTCCCGCGGATGCTACCTGCGAGGTATGGGGCTCGAGCGATGCGGACCTGGGGGACTGCGGAGCGGATGCCGCGGATCGGGGTTCCATGCCCCCGATTCTAGTGCGGGCCAGTCCGCTGACGCGCGGGCCTAGCGGCTGCCGGCGGGACCCTGGTTGCGCAGATCCTGGTTGCGCAACACCTGACGCAACTGCTGCCGAAGCTGCAGGCGTTCGAGCTCGGTCAGCCGCTGGTCCGGGACAGGCGCCGCGTCCGTCACCTTGCTGGCCCTGATGGGAACGGCCGCTGCCTGCACGGTCTCCGGACCGGCGGGAAGGGCGGCCGGCAGCGCCGGCGCCACTGGTGCGGCGGGAGCGGCCAACGCCTCGGGAACAGCATCCGGAAGCGCCTGCGGAAGCCGGCCGACGGCTCCAGGTACCAGCGGCAGCGCTGGATTGACGGTGGCCCCGGCGGACTGCGTTGCTTCGCCGACGGGCAGCGGTGCCAGCGGCAGGATCTTGTCGGCAATGACCGCCGGCGTGTCATCCGGCTCGGGCATGGCGGCACTGCGCCGCAAGGCCGCGTCGGCATGCCGGCTGCGGCTGTGCTCGACCAGTTGGCGTCGCAGCTCGCGCAGCCGCTGCTGCCGTTCCAACTCGCCCAGGTCGTCGCCGCGCAGGACCGGCTGGACCACGGCGGGAGCGACCGGCACCGGCACGAGGTCCGCCGGCGCGGCCTCGCCGACGGTGCTGGCCACCGCGCTCGAACAGATCAACAGCAGGCAGCCGGCAGCGGCGGACGCGAGCTTGCCGGCCGGCGAATGGCGCCGGCCGCCCGATGGATACGGAGATGTGATCATGACCCGCTCAGGATAGCGCGAAATGGCGTGAAAACCAGTGATCGGTTCGGCGTCGAGGGGACGTAAAGGATACCGTCGGTCGGGGCGCCGGTCTCTCCTGTCCGATCGACGGATCGGGAGCAGTCCAGTGGCCGGACATCAGGTCCGATCTCATCTCCATCGAGCGATTCTAGAGGGGGTCGTCTACGGCGATCGCGCGGTGTTGCAGTAAGTGCTGTAACAGCCGGTAAGGGGGTGTCAAGCATCGGCCTGCGATGCCGACCCATTTGTAACATGCGTCAGCCGAACCCTATATCATCCCACGCATGAATCGTTCCACCAAGAAACTACTCGTCGTCGACGACGATGCGAAACTGCGTGAGCTGCTGCAACGCTACCTGACTGAGCAGCAATTCGAAGTCGCCCTCGCGGGCGATGCGACGGCCATGAACCGCCTGATGCAGCGGGAGGCCTACGACCTGATCATCCTCGACCAGATGCTTCCCGGCGAGGATGGCCTGTCCATCATCAGGCGCCTGCGGGCGTCGAGCGATCGCACCCCCATCATCATGCTCACCGCCAAGGGCGATGACGTGGACCGGATCATCGGGCTCGAGATGGGCGCCGACGACTACCTGCCGAAGCCCTTCAACCCGCGCGAGCTGGTGGCACGCATCCATGCAGTGCTGCGGCGCCAGGGGCAGGTCGAGGCGCCCGGCGCGCCGTCGCAGGATGCCGGCACCGTGAGCTTCGGGTCGTTCAGCTTTGACCTGGCCACCCGCACGCTGTCGCGCGACGGCGAGCGGGTCAGCCTCACCACCGGCGAGTTCTCGGTGCTGAAGGTGCTGGTCCGGCATCCGAGGGTGCCGCTGTCGCGCGAGAAGCTGATGCTGCTGGCGCGGGGGCGGGAGTACGGCGCCTTCGACCGCAGCCTCGACGTGCAGATCTCGCGTCTGCGCAAGCTGATCGAACCCGACGCCCAGAACCCGCGCTTCATCCAGACGGTGTGGGGCGTCGGCTACGTGTTCGTCCCCGAATAGCCCAGGCCGCGGCCATCGGCCAATGGACTAGCGGGTCGATCCTCCTGAACGACACGAGGTCATGCGCTGAGAATCAGCCTGTTCTGGCGGACGTTCGCGCTGATCGGGCTGCTGATCGCGGTCAGCCTCGGTGCCTGGTACCAGCTCTACCGGGTCTTCGAGCGTGAGCCGCAGGCGGCCCGCTTCGCCTGGGAAATCGCGTCGATCGTCAACCTCACCCGCGCCGGCCTGATCAGTGCCGCCGGCGACCGGCGCAGCGAGCTGCTGGTCGACCTGCAACGCAACGAGGGGGTGCGGGTCTATCCCCTCGAGCCCCAGGACCAGATCGAACCCTGGCCCAACCGCCGGATCGGGCAGATGGTCGAGGCGAAGCTCAAGGAGCTGCTGGGCCCGCGCACCCTGGTGGCCAGCAAGGTCAACGGCGAGAAGGCGCTGTGGATCAGCTTCGACATCGAAGGCGACCAGTACTGGCTGATCACCGATCCCAAGCGCCTCGAGCGCCAGCTCGGCGGCAACTGGCTCGAGGTGTCGGCGACTGCCGTGCTGCTGGCCTTGATCGGCGCGATCCTGATCAGCCGGCTGGTCAACCGCCCGCTCGCCAACCTGGCGCGCTCGATCGAGAAGCTGTCGCGCGGCGAGCGTCCGCAGCGCCTGCGCGAATCCGGTCCCACGGAGATCTCGGAGCTCAACCGCCGCTTCAACCAGCTGGCCGGGGACCTGCATGCGATGGAGGCGGACCGCGCGGTGGTGCTTGCCGGGGTGTCGCACGACATCCGCACGCCGCTGACGCGTCTGCGCCTCGAGATCGAGCTGAGCCGCCTCGACGAGGCGAGCAAGGAGTCGATGGTGGAGGAGATCGATCGCATCGATTCGATCGTGCGCCAGTTCATCGAGTTCGCGCGGCCGCCGGAGTTCACCATCGAAGCGGTCAACGTCGACGGCGTGCTGCAACAGCTGATCCGCGCCTACAGCCGTGAGAAGGCCGACGGACTGCTGGAGTTGCAGAGCCGGCTCGAGACGGGCCTGAGCTGGCAGGGCAACAACACCATCCTGCAGCGCATCCTCGCCAACCTGCTCGACAACGCGATGAAGTACGGCCGCTCGCGCGACGACGGCATCGCCCGCATCGACGTGCTGGGCCGGCGCCGCGGCCGCGGCATCGAGCTGGTGGTGCGGGACCAGGGGCCCGGCGTGCCGCAGGAGGCGCTGGAGCGGCTGTCGCGCCCGCTCGCCCGCCTCGATCCCGAACGCGGCGGGGTCGGCGGCTCCGGGCTCGGCCTCGCGGTGGTATCCCGGCTGGCGCGCCGGGC
>JAEZQX010000192.1 GCA_023441105.1 Pseudomonadota bacterium
CTCCGGCGGGAGGCCGAGGGCGTTCGGCAGGCACGAACAGTCCGCAGGGACTGTTCGTGTCCGGCCTCACCCCCTTCCCGAAGCTGCGCTTCGGCAAGGGGGGCGCCGCCAGAGGCCGGGCAAAGCCCGCTCCTCGGCGGCTGCTGGATGTGGGGCGGTGAGGATGCCTGGATTGAGGCTGGGTTCGGCAGAGGGGCAGCCGATGCGGGGACGAGGGAGCACCGAGCGGCCGGGGCCAAACCGTCAGGTTTCGATCAGCTTGTGGCGTACCGCCAGGAGGGTCAGCTCGGCCTGGTTGACGACGTTGAGCTTCTGCTTGATGTTGTAGAGGTGGGTGCCGACGGTGGATGAGGACAGGTTCAGCTTGTCGGCGATCTGCGCCACCGTCTGGCCGCGGGCGAGTTGCAGGAAGACCTCGAATTCGCGCTCCGACAGGATTTCCAGCGGCCCGTGGTCGCCGCTCAGGTCCTGCATCGCCATGCGCTGCGCGATCTGCGCATCGAGGTAGCGCTGCCCCTTCGCGGTGACGCGGATGGCGTCGATCAGCGCTTCCGGGGCGCCACGCTTGCAGAGATAGCCAAGGGCGCCGGCCTTGAGGACCCGCTTCGGGTGGCTGGTGTCCTCATGGGCGGACAGGGCCAGGATGCGGGCACGGCGGTCGTGGGCGATGATGCGCCGCACTGCTTCCACGCCGCCCATGCCCGGCATCGAGATGTCCATCACCAGCACGTCGGGCTGGATCTCGTCGTAGAGCCGGCATGCCGCCTCGCCATCCTCCGCCTCGGCGACGATCTCGATATCCTGGGTCGTCTGCAGCAGCAGCTTGAAGCCCATGCGCACCACGGCATGGTCGTCGGCAAGCAGTACGCGGATGCTCATCGCGCTATCGGTGCGTCGCCGTGCGCGACCAGCTTGCTGGGCAAGGCCTCGATCCGCTGGCCCGGACAGGCGGTTGCCGACGCATCCGCGCCGGTGATCGGCAGCCGGGCGACCACGCTCAATCCCTCGCCGGGGCGGTTTTCCAGCGATAGCGTGCCGCCGATGGCGCCGGCTCGTTCCTGCATGCCGACCAACCCGTAGTGGCCGGGCGCCTTCCAGTCGTCGCCAAGCCCGCGACCGTCGTCGCGGATCCGGAGGGACAGCACGCCGTCCTCGTGCCGCAGGTCGATGGCGATCCGCCGCGCTCCCGCGTGGCGCACGCTGTTGGTCACGGCCTCCTGCACGATGCGATAGGCGGCGGTGGCGACCGCGTCGTCGATCGGGTCGGGGAGGTCCCGGACCTGCAGCTCGAAGGCCATCTCAGGATGCTGCTCGCGCCAATCGCCCAGCAGGTCCTCGATCGCATCGGCAAGTCCGAACTGGTCCAGCGCCAGCGGCCTGAGCCGCGGCAGGATATCGTGGACGACCTGGTAGAGGTGGTCCGAGGTCTGGGCGATGGCGTGCGCCGCCTCGCGCACGGGGTCGCGCCGCTGACTGGCGCCCGGGTCGTTGCCGGCAGTGCCGGTCGCGGTGCCGGCGGCTGCGCAGCGCTGCTCGATGGACAGGGCCAGGCTCTTGATCGCGGTGACCGACTGGCCCATCTCGTCGTGCAGCTCGCGGGCGATGGCGCCGCGCTCCTGCTCGATGCGCGCCTGGATCAACTGGGTGAGCTCGCGGTTGCGCGCCAGCATCTCGGTGGCCTCTGCCGCTTCCTGCCGGGCATTGATGCTGTCCTGGATCGCCTGCGCCATGCCGTTGAAGGCCCGGCTGAGGGAGGCGCCCTCCTTGCCCGGGAGGGTCGGCAAGCGGGTGCCGTAGTTGCCGCGCTCGAGCTGCCGCAGGCCGTCGACCACCTGGGCCAGCGGATTGATCAGGCGTCCGGCAAGCCAGTAGACCGCGATGATCGCGGCAGCGAATACCAGCAGCGCCGCCGACAGCAGCCGTTTCAGGTCGTCCCAGCCGTCAAGCACGGCGCGTGAAGGGTTGGCGTGGACCGTGACGTAGCCGCCGATCAGCGGGATGAGGCGCGGCTCGATCGGGGGCGAGACCAGGTCGTCGAACCAGGCGGGCGCGTCGCGACCTTGCTTGTACGGCGACGGTGGCGACTCGTAGAGCAGCTTGCCGCTGTCGTCGTGCAGCGTGATGTCGTTGGCGCGGACCCGCCCGAGCTGGTGCAGGAAGCCGATCATGCCGTCGATGCCGCTTTGCCGGTAGACGAAGCTCACCCGCGTCAGGACCTGCGTCGCCACCCGGTGCGCCGCCTGGATCTCCTCGTGGACGCTGCGCCTGGTGCTGTCGATCTGCAGCCAGGCGAGTGCGGCCATGAACAGCACCATCATCGTGGTGAGCAGCAGGTTGATCTGAAGCCGCAAGCTCATGGAGCCGCCCGCAAGCGGATTCTTCATGCGGCGATGCTAGCGCGTCGCGCGGGCGCCTGTGCTGAATCGTTTTGCAGCAGACATCTCCCTGGCGCGTGGCCTGCGGCAGGCGGAAATTTTTGCATTGCACTTTTGCAATGCAACATCGAAACGGGCGCGAATCTCAAGAAAATCATGAGGCCGGAATCATGGTGTGCGCCATGTGCCTTCGCGCCGGGTTCAACACAATAGGAGGTCGCGAGCGTTCGCGGCTCGGGCCCGCCGGCGGCAACGGATCGCTCCGCTGCGGCCGGGCGGGGGGACGGAAGCAACAACATCCGAAGGAGATACTCCATGAAATGGGAACGTCCGGCAGCCACCGACATGCGGTTCGGCTTTGAAATCACGATGTACATCGCCAATCGCTGAGTTGCCGACAGCCCGCCGGCAGTGCCGGCGGGTCTGGGCGGCAGTTTGGCCGGCGACCGGCGCCGGCACAATCGCCGGCTTCTAGATTACAAATACATCGGCTCCAGCCCGTGCATTGCCAGGTTCTGGGTTCCGCCGCAGGCGGCGGCTTTCCGCAATGGAACTGCAACTGTCGCAACTGCGACGGCCTGCGCAAGGGCACCATCCGTGCCTCTGCCCGCACCCAGTCGTCGATCGCGGTCAGCGGCGAAGGCAGCGACTGGATCCTGATCAACGCCTCCCCCGACGTCTTGCAGCAGATCCGCGGCTTTGCACCGCTGCAACCGGCGCGCAGCCTGCGCGACACCGGGATCCGGGCGATCCTGCTGATGGACGCCCAGGTCGATCACACCACTGGCCTGTTCATGCTGCGCGAGCATCGCGAGCCCTTGCAGGTCTGGTGCACGCCGCAGGTCCGCGACGACCTCAGCACCGGCAACCCGATCTTCAAGCTGCTGGAACACTACTGCGGAGTCGATTGGCGGCCCCTGCCGCTCGGGAGCGACGGCTTCGTGGTGCCCGGCATCGATAACCTGCGCCTGACGGCGCTGCCCTTGTCCAGCAAGGCACCGCCCTACTCGCCGCACCGTCATGATCCCCAGCCGGGCGACAACGTCGGGCTGGTCATCGCCGACGACCGCAGCGGCAGGAGCCTCTTCTACGCCCCTGGGCTCGGCGAGATGGAGCCGCACGTCTGGGCGGCGATGCAGCGCTGCGATTGCGTCCTGGTCGACGGCACCCTCTGGACCGACGACGAGATGATCCGGGTGGGCGCATCCGCCAAGCGATCGCGCGACATGGGCCATCTGCCGCAGACCGGCGCGGGCGGCATGATCGAATGGCTGGATCGCCTGCCGCGCAAGACCCGCCGGGTGCTGATCCACATCAACAACACCAACCGCATCCTCGACGAGGACAGCGAGGAGCGGGCGCTGCTCACCGCACACGACATCGAGATAGCCCATGACGGACTCGCCATCGAACTCTGACTGGTCGCCGCAGGAATTCGAGGCCCGGCTGCGGGAGAAGGGCGCCGGCTACCACATCCATCATCCGTTCAACGTGATTTTCAACAGCGGCCGGGCCACGCCGGAGCAGATCCGCGGCTGGGTGGCCAACCGCTTCTACTACCAGATCAGCATCCCGATCAAGGACGGCGCGGTGATCGCCAACTGTCCCGATCGCGAGGTGCGTCGCCAGTGGGTGCAGCGCATCCTGGACCACGACGGGTACGGTGATGATCCCGGCGGCATCGAGGCATGGATCAGGCTCGGTGAGGCCACCGGCCTGTCGCGCGAGGAAATCACCGACCTGCGGCACGTGGTGCCCGGGGTGCGGTTTGCCGTCGATGCCTACGTCAACTTCGCCCGCCAGCGGCCCTGGCAGGAGTCGGTGTGCGCCTCGCTGACGGAACTGTTTGCCCCGAAAATCCATCAGGAGCGGCTCGCGACCTGGCCCGACCACTATCGCTGGATCGATCCGGACGGCCTGTACTACTTCCGCAGCCGCGTGCAGCTGGCGCGCCGTGACGTCGAGCACGGACTGGCGGTGACCCTCGCACACTTCAACACGCGTCCCCTGCAGGAGCGGGCGCTGGAGATCCTGCAGTTCAAGCTTGACATCCTCTGGACGATGCTCGATTGCATGCAGGTCCGCTATGGGTTGCAGCAGCCCGCGGATGGGAAGACATGAACGTCACCGACCAGCCGCGCATCGCGCGCGGCTTCCGGCTGCAATGGGAGGAGGTCCAGGACGCCTGGGTCCTGCTCTATCCGGAGGGCATGGTGAAGCTCAATGCCAGTGCCGGTGAAATCCTGCGGCGTTGCGACGGCGAGCGCACGGTGCAGGCCATCGTCGGAGAACTGGAGAAGGCTTTCGAGACCACCGGCCTCGCCGACGACGTTGTCGCCTTCCTCGAAATCGCCGCCCGCCAGCGCTGGGTCGAGGCGGGCAGCGGGGGGAGCTCCGCATGAACACCCCGGTGGCTCCCGCGGCGGTCATCGGGCCCCCCTACTGGTTGCTGGCCGAGCTGACCTATCGCTGTCCCCTGCACTGCGTCTTCTGCTACAACCCAGTGGACTTCGCCAGGCATGAGCAGGAGCTCGGCACCGACGACTGGATCCGGGTGCTGCGCGAGGCGCGTGCCGCTGGCAGCGTGCAGTGCGGCTTCTCCGGTGGCGAACCGTTGCTGCGCGACGACCTCGAGGTACTGGTGGCGGAGGCGCATCGTCTCGGCTTCTACACCAACCTGCTGACTTCCGGGGTCGGCCTGAACGAGGGCCGGGTCGCCGAGCTCAAGCGCGGCGGCCTCGACCACATCCAGCTGTCGTTCCAGGATTCGACGCGCGAGCTCAACGATTTCCTGTCGCATACCCGCACCTTCGACCTCAAGCAGCGGGTGGCGGGCATGATCAAGGCCAACGGTTGGCCGATGGTCCTCAATTGCGTCATCCACCGGCTCAACATCGATTACATCGGCCAGATCATCGAGATGGCGTTGGCGCTGGAGGCGGACTACCTGGAGCTGGCCAACAGCCAGTACTACTCCTGGGCGCACCTGAACCGCGCCGAGCTGCTGCCGTCGCGCGAGCAGATCGAGCGGGCCGAGCGCGTCACCAACGAATACCGCGCCAGGATCGGGGACCGCATGCGGATCCTCTTCGTCGTCCCGGACTACTACGAAGACCGGCCCAAGAGGTGCATGAACGGCTGGGGCAACGTCTTCCTGACCATTGCGCCGGACGGCACGGCACTTCCCTGCCACACGGCGCGCATGCTGCCCGGCCTCGACTTCCCCAACGTGACCCGGATGCCCATCGCCGACATCTGGTACCGCTCGGAGGGCTTCAATCGCTTTCGCGGCACCGGCTGGATGAAGGAGCCGTGCCGAAGCTGCGACGAGCGCGAGAAGGACCTGGGCGGCTGCCGCTGCCAGGCCTACCTGCTGGCCGCGGATCCGGCCGCCGCCGACCCGGTGTGCGCCAAGTCGCCGGATCGCGGCGTGGTGGAGGAGGCGGTGCGCCACGCGCAGCGGCCGGTCGCCGACCGCAGCGAAGTGCATCCGCTGGTGTTCCGCGACCCGAAGGAGTCGCGACGACTGGCTTCCTAGCGCAGCACGCGTAGCGACCTGGCCTGGGGATCGATCTCGACCTCGCTTCCATGCGGCACGAGGGCGGTGACGTCCTCGTCGAAACCGGCAAGCATCGTGATGTCGCCGAAAGCCGCGCCCTGCACGAGGATGGGATTCACCGAATTGAACACGATGGCGAGGGGTGCCTTGCCGCGCGACTGCATCTCGTGGAGCATCCAGGCGCTTGCCACGCCGCCCTTTGCCGTATCCAGCACCAGGATCCTGCCGACATACGACTGGCCCGCGAGCTTGTGCGCGGGGCGGGAGAAGGTGCCGGCGATCCGGTCGAGGTCGTAGCGCGCCGAGAAGCCGTCCTTGGCCACCAGGGCTTCGCCCTTGACCTTCGTACCCAGCGCATGGCGGGCGATGAACAGTGCGCTCATGCAAGCCTCCCGGTCTGCGCGGCTTCCACGCATTGTTCCATCGACGCCAGCATCGGCACGTAGCCGTAGCCACCCAGGATGTTCACCATCTTGGCGCTGTTGGTGGCGAGTCGCTTCCAGCCATTGGCCTCGGCGATCTCGCGAGCATAGGATTGATAGAAGCACATGCCCGAGTAGACGGTTCCGCCGGCGGCTTCGATCCGCTCCGTGTAGCCGAGGCGGTCGCAGTCCGGTTTCACTTGCGGGCTGGTGACCGCCAGCACGGGGATGGTGAAGCGCCGTCCGTCGCATAGTTCGGCGAGCGCCCGGAGCTCGAACAAGCTCAGCTGCGGTCCCGAGAAGACCACCACGTCCACCTTGCTGTCGACGGCATACGATCGCTGCAAGGCCTCGACCTCGTCTTGTCCGATGACGACCGTTTCGAGTTTCTGCCCGCCCACGTCGGCAAGGCGCGATGCTTCCGGCGTGATCCCGAGGAGGTGGAAGAGTGCGATGGATCCGAAGCTGGCCATCGCCGCGCCGAAATGCTTCAGCTCGTCGGACGAGACGGGCCGGTCGATTCCCTCGATCACCGGGACCGCCCAGTAGTTCCCCGCCCGGCGGCCGATGACGCCGCCAAGGGCGCCCCAGTCGTTGAGTTGCGAGGGCGTCGTGTCGATGCGGAAGCGGACCGTTGCCTGGCGCTGCTCGTCCAGGTGGAATCCATAGCGCGGCGTTCGGCCGGTGAGCCCGGCGGCGAGTGCTGACGGCCCGCCTTCGAAGTTGGACCGCGCGCCGCTGACCGAATTGGTGTAGATGACGACGCCGGTATCGCCGAACGCCACATGCTCGCCGCGGGTGGCTGCCTGGATCGTCTGGTAGTTGATGCAGGTGTCGGTCATGGCAACGCCAAGCTTGACGAAGGCGGCAATCGCGCGACTCTCCAGGTCGGTCATCCATTCAGCCTGCTTGAGGCGACGCGCCTTGGAGAAGTCGGTGCCGCGGGGATCCGTGATGGTGGGGATCCGCACCCGCCGGCTGCCGTCCTTCAGCGCTGCCAGGGACTCCAGCCACCTGACGCCTGCCTCCCCGAGGCTTTCCGTGTCCGCCATCACGTGAGCCTGGGTGACGGGTACGAAATCCCGCGCCCCGAAGAATTCGCCGACCTTCAGCTGGTGGCTCAGCGCAAGCCGTGGCGCCTCGCCGTGCTCGCCGGCCAGCATGGCCTTCTCTTCATCATTCAATTGCATCGCATCTGCCTTTTCTTCAATTGGCCTGGGCACCCGAGTCGCGCACGGCCTTGCCCCATTTCTCGATTTCCCGCAGCTGGAATTCAGCCAGCGATTCGCTGCGCTCGGCGGGCAGCACCCCCAGGTCGCCGAGCTTGTCACGGAAGGCGGGGGAGGCTGCGACCCGCTCGATCTCATGGCGCAGCCGCTGGCTCGTCTCCGCCGGCAACTGGGCGGGGCCGAACATCGCCCACCAGGCAGTCGTCTCGAAGCCGGCAATTCCCGATTCCTGGAGGGTCGGGACGTCCGGCAATGCCGGCGAGCGCTGCCCCCCACTGACGGCAAGCGCGCGCAACCTTCCGGCCTTGATGTGCTGGATCACCGACTGCAGCGGATCGAACATCATCGGGATCTGGTTGCCGAGCAGGTCGGTGATGGCCGGAGCGCTTCCCTTGTAGGCGACATGGCGCAGCTTGATGCCTGCCGCGGTGGCGAACATCTCGCCGGTGAGATGGCCGGGCGTGCCGCTGCCCGCCGAGCCGAAAAGAAGGGAGCCGGGCTTGGCCCGCGCCTGCTCGATGAGGTCGCGCACCGAACGGATGTCCTGCTCGGGGTGGACCACGACGGCGACCGGCGCGCTCGCGACCAGCGCCAGCGGCGTGAAGTCCTTCACCGGGTCGTGGGGCAGCTTGCTGTAGAGCGCCACGTTGATGGCGCTGGTGCCGACGGTGCCCATCAGCAACGTGTACCCGTCCGGCGCGGCCTTGGCCACCACGTCGGCGCCGATCGATCCACCGGCGCCGCCACGGTTGTCGATGACGACGTTCTGCTTGAATGTCTCGCCAAGCAACTGCGCCATCGGTCGCGCCACGATGTCGGTGGGGCCCCCCGGCGGGAACGGCACGACCAGGCGAAGCGGCTTCGACGGGAACGAGTCGGCGAGCGCGAAGCACGGCAGGCATGCGGCGGCCGCCGCCGCCAGCAGCAGAAGGCGACGCTCGGCCGAGACGGGAAGTGCTTCCTGGACTTCAGATGGATCGATCATCAGCATGTCTCCTGGTGGAATCGGCGGCTCGTGCCTTGGCGACCGGGCGCAGCGCATTCGCGATCTCGAGCGGACCCGCCACGCTCAGCCTGAACTCGTAGCGCTCCGGGACGATATGGATGCGCATGAATTCCAGGGGTCTGCCCGAAGCGGTGTGCGAGCGGCGCTCCATGACCAGCACGGCGGCCATGCTGCGCAGCGCGAGCTGTTCAGCGATCCTGCGCCCGGCAGGCTGGCAGCGGACCGAGACTTCGGCGCCGGCGATGCGCTCGCCGAGGAAACCCTCCACGATCTCGTAGACCGTGAGCCGGGCCGCGCGCTGGTCGCCGAGGGCGGCGGCAGCGGCCGGCAGCCAGGCCTCGACCAGCGCGAACGGTTGGCCATCGAGCAGGTAGCGGCGCTGGAGGCTGACCGGGAGATCCAGGCCTTCCGGCAGGCGGGGGTCCGAACGACCGGAAGAGGGCGAGAAGGAGATCAGCTCGGTCTGCGGATCCAGCCCCTGCTCGAGCAGGGTGTCGTAGAAGCCGCGCAAGGCGCCCAAATCGTGGCGCATGATCGGTCCCATGACGAACGTTCCCTTGCCGGGTTTTGCGACGACGCGTCCGTGGCGGGCGAGGAGGGCGATCGCCTGGCGAACCGTGATCCGGCTGACGCCGTGGGCTGCCATCAATTCCGGTTCGGTTGGCAGGCGGGAGCCAGCCGTGAATTCGCCATCTCCGATGCGTTGCGCCAGCAGCGCTGCAAGCTGCTGGTAGAGCGGCTGGGCACTATCCCTGGCCAGGGGACGCGGCGCGGCGGGTCGGGTCTTCGACATGTCGACTGCGGGGCGGGAATTCAGCCGCATCATAACGTCTTATAACGTTATGGGATAGCGCGGTCGCCAAGCAGTTGCAGTTCGCGGGATCCGGCCTGGGGCACGGCCGTGCAGGTGCCGGGGACGAGGGCCCCGGACCGCTAGACCTTCTCGTGCTCGCCCATGTCCGTCGGCGGCCGCCCGGTCAGGTTGGCGCGCGCCATCTTCAGCAATTGGGTGACCTTGCTCTCCCGCACGTTCCAGTATTCGGCCTTCTCGATCGCTACCCGGACCAGGGCGAGATCCGGGTCCGTCGGACCGCCCGGAAACCAGGCTTCGGCGAACTTCGACCATAACTGCTTCTTGCGCTCGTCGTCCTCCACCACCGCCGCGCTGCCGGACACCGACACATAGGCGTCGCTGGACGGATCGGCGAAGGCCGTGTTGACCGCCGGGTGGCGAAGCAGGTCCGCCACCGGCTCGCCGCTGCGGGCCGCGAAGAACCACAGGCATTCGGGGTCCTGGTCCGGATCGTTCTGGGTGGTCATGGGGCGCGACCGGAGACTGCCGTCGGGACCTCGAGTCGTGAACATCGCGAACCGGATGTCCTTGATCAGGTCGTGCAGGGTCTTGGTCTTGTCGGAATCGGTCATTAGGCACCTCGGCGGGTCTCGGGTTGACGGCGGATCGAAGTCCGTCGTCACCCAAGGCACCGGGCGTGCCCAGCGGTCCGGGGAGGACCTAGTGGCGCGTCATTCCGCTGCCCTGACCCGCGGGGCGATAGGTCATGGCGGAAGTGTCCAGCTTGAACAGGTGGTTCACCGAGTTGCGCTTGACGTCCCAGCAGTCCGCCTGGATGATGCGCACCCGGATGAGGGCCATGTTGGGATCGTCCGCCCCCCCGGGGAACCAGGCCTCGGCCTCCGGCGACCACAACTGGCGCTTGCGCCCGACATCCTCCACCACCGAGGCACTGCCGAACACCACCACGTAGACGGATTCCGCGGATTCCGTGAAGACGATGCTGACCGACGAATCCCACTGCAGGTCCTCCACCTGCTCGCTGTCACGGGGTGCGAACAACCAGAGGAAATCGAGGGGGTCGGACTCCCGGTTCTGCATGCTCACCGGCCGCGCCTGCAGGCCGCCGTCGGAGCGATGGGTAGTCATGACGGGATAGCGCACATCCTTGATCAGCGACCAGAGGCGGTCCGCCTGGCCGCTGCTGCCGGTGTGGGCTGTTTCGGGCAACGACATTTGCGTCTCCGGGAGTTGTACGACGCGCGGTGAACGATCCGACCTGCAATCCACGTGCTCCCGGAACGGCCGCCTCCTGAGGACGATCTGGACGCGCGATTGCCGTGCACGAGAATGCAGGAGCCTGGATCGAAGATACACCGTTCGGTTGCCAGGGGTTGCGATCGGCGGTTAACCAAGTGCGGAGCAACGTTAAATGAGTGTCGTACAAGCCTCTTCCTCGGGTGAACTGCTCCGCCAGGCGCGCAAGAGCAGACGCCTGAGCCAACTCGACCTGGCGCTGCGGGTTGGCGCCTCGCAGCGTCACCTGAGCTTCCTGGAAACAGGGCGGTCGAGCGCCAGCCGTGGAATGCTCATCGCGCTGGCCGATGCGCTCGGCATGAGCCCCTCCGGCTGCAACCAGCTGCTGCTGGCGAGCGGTTTCGCGCCGCGCTACGGCCAGCGGCCGCTGCATGATCGCGAGATGGCGCCGGTGCGCCAGGCGCTGCAGCATCTGCTGGCGGTGCACGACCCGTTTCCCGCCTGGGTGCTGGATCCGTGCTGGAACCTGGTGCAGGCCAACCGGGGGGCGGACCGCCTGGTGGCGAGCATCACCGGGCGCGGCCTGGCCGGGCAGGACGGGATCAACATCCTGGAAGCCGTGCTGCACGAGCAGGGCCTGCGCCAGGCGATCGAGAACTTCGACGAGGTGGCCGCCCATCTCTATCACCAGTCGCACGCGGAAGCCGCCCACACCCCGGATCTGGCGAAGCTGCTCGAGCGGCTGGAGCCGCTGTGGCCGGCCGCCGTCAGGCGACCGGCCGGGGCCGGCGGGGGCGGGCCGAGCGCTGTTTCGTCCGCGTCTCCAGGCGAATCGTCGCAGCCGGTCCAACCGGGCCTGGCGCCGACACCGGTCCTCGCCACCCGGCTGAGGACGCCGGTCGGCCGGCTGTCGTTCTTCTCCGCCTTCACGACCTTCGGAACCCCGCTCGACATCACCGTCGCGTCGCTGCGGGTGGAGCACCAGTTTCCCGCCGACGAGCAGACC
>JAEZQX010000199.1 GCA_023441105.1 Pseudomonadota bacterium
GTGAACCAGGGATCGACCAGCCCCATGACCCAGGTGATCGAGAACAGCAGCGCCAGCCGCGAGACGAGCGCGAGGCCGAGGCCGAGCTTGCGCGCCAGCTCGCGCCGCTGCGGCGGCTGGCGACCGACCAGGATCGACAGGAAGATGATGTTGTCGATGCCGAGCACCACCTCGAGCGCGAACAGCGTGGCGAGCGCGACCCAGCCTTCCGGTGTTGCAATCCAGTCGAACACGATTCTTCAGCTCCTCGCGGATTGCATTGGAGCGCAATGCCACGCCATCGGACCCGCCTGCCGTCGACCGTCGCCCAGGACGGCCGGCGTTCATCCCCGCAGCGACTGCGCGATTTCCCGCGTCAGCGCGTCCTGTGGGTCGTCGAGCGACATGACGATGGAGAAATGATCGTGCCCGTCGAGGACCCGTGCCGAAACGTCCGGATTGCCCGCCGCCGTCCAGCGTCGCGCCAGCTCGACGCTCTGCCGGTGGTATTCCGGACCTTCCTTGCCGCCGACCAGGGCAGCCCACTTGCCGGCGCTGGGCGCGGGCAGGTTCATCGGGCTGTTGGCGGCCACCTCGTCCGGCGACAACTGCAGGCTCTGCTGCAGGTAGCAGCGGCTGATCGGCACCAGGTCGTGCAGGCCGCTGATGCTGAAGCCGGCCAGCGGGCGCGCCGCCACCGGGCGGGGCACCAGCGGCGCCGTGAAGCCGCTCCAGTCGGTGGCGCCGACCATCGCGGTCAGGTGGCCGCCGGCCGAATGCCCGGCGACGCCGACTCGTGCCGGATCGCCGCCGAAGCTGGCGGCATTGGCCAGGACCCAGGCCACCGCCTGGCGGCACTGCCTGACCAGCTCGCCCATCCGCACGCTCGGGATCAGCGCATAGTTCACCACCACGGTGGTGATGCCCTGCGGCACGAAGCCATTGGCAACGTAGCTGAAGTCCGCCTTGTCGAGCATCAGCCAGTAGCCGCCGTGCAGGAAGACCAGCACCGGCGCCGGGCCCGGGCCGGGCGCGGGGAAGATGTCGACGCGCTCGATCGGCGTCGTCCCCACCGGCACGTCCAGCTGGGCGCCGGCCGCGAAGCGCTCCCGGGCGGCCACGCTGGCAGCACGGTAGCGCTCCAGGTACTGCGGGAACTCCGGCACCTTGGCACGGTTGTCGTACTGGGCGTCCAACGCCGCCTGGTCGTAGTCGAGGAATACCTTCTGGCTCGTCTGGCTCATTCGCCTGCTTCTCCTGGAACTTTGCTTCTGCTGGATCTCCGTACCGCCGCGTGCCGTCCGGCGCACGACGCAGGACGCCCATCGGCCGGCGGCGACCGGGGCGACTCCCGTCCCTAAACTTGCCCTTCAACCTCTCCCGCTCTCTCCGGACGCGCTAGCCGCAATTGCTGAAGAATACGACAGACTGGTCCAGGCATCTGCCCTCGGCCGCGATGGGACTCGGCAAGCGCTGGTGGGCGGGCCAGCTCGCCGGCTGGCTGCTGGCGGCGGTGGTGGTGACCTATGCGACCTGGTTCTTCGGCTTCGCCACGGTCCACGACGGCCCGTTGGGCGCCGTGCCGGTGCGCGCCCTCGCCTCCGACCGGCAGTTCAGCGACGTGCAGGAAATGGTCGGCATCCTCGGTCAGGCCCCGGAGCAGGCGGTGGTCAAGACCGGCATCCACAAGCCGACCACCTGGATCCTCGCCACCATCCCGCGCGGCCTGCGCTTCCAGGGCCGGACCATCCACCTGACCGAGAAGAGCATCGCGCGCGGCGAGGCGGTCTTGCTGAACGCGCGCGGCCAGGCCGTGCTGTGGTCGATGTTCGGCGTCGGTCTGACGCCGCTCGAGGCCCGGCGCGCGCTGCCGGGCTACTCGCTGGAGATCCCATCGGACTGGAACGATCGCGAGGACCTGACGCTGGTCGTGCGGGTCGAGCCTGCCGGGGTGACCAACTCGCTCGCCATCGACCTCTGGTACACCAAGCGCTTCCAGGACGCCCAGTTCAAGCTGCAGCAGCGCACGGCCATGCTGATCGGCGCGCTCATGCTGCTCACCGCCTACGCCCTGGCCGCAGCGCAGGCCGGCAAGGTTCCCTACCTGCTGGTGTTCGCCTTCTGGCTGGTGGCGCGCTGCGGCTTCGTGATGAGCACCGACGGCTTCAGCTTCTTCTCCTTCGGGGTGCACGCGGGGTCGCCGCTCGGGCTCGGCCTGCGGCAGGTGGCGCTGCTGTCGTTCCCGTTCGCCTCGGCGCTGCTGCTGTGGTCGTTGACGCAGGCGGAGCTGCAGGGCACATTCGTGCGCCGGCTGCTGCTCGCGGTGCTGGTCGCAAGCTGCGGCGCAACCCTGGTGGTGGGCGTGCTGCCGTCGCCGGTCTTCCAGGTGCTGCTGTGGCTGTCGGCCGCCACGGTCATCGCCACGGTGCTGACGGTGATCATCGCCGGATTCCGGCGCATCAACAACACCACCACCCGCTGGTACTTCGGCGGGCTGCTGGTGGACGTTGCTGCCGGGCTCAATCAGCTGATCCAGTCGATGGGCTACGCCACGCCGCTGCCCCTGCTCAGCCTGCAGCCGGTCTCGCTGCTGTCGGCGATGCTGCCCGGCCTCGCCGGCGGTTCCATGGTCGCCAAGGAGCGGGCCCGGCGGATGCAGGCGCAGGAGGCGGTGATCGAAGTCCTGGGCCGGTACGAGTCGGTCTATCGGACGGTGCCGATCGGCCTGGTATCCTTCGGTCCCGACGACCAGGCAGAGCGCTTCAACGACGGCTTCGCACGCATGTTCGGCCTGCCTTCGCCGCTCGCTGGCGCCCACGGCGCGCCGCAGTCCGGCGTGCAGGATGCGGGCCGCGCCGCAGCCACGATCGACATGCCGGCCATCGACCGGGTATTCCCGGTCGCGCTGCGCAACCGCATCCGCGCCGAGCTGGCGAGCGACGGCGAGTGCGACTTTCCCTACCGGATCGGCGACGAGCTCCAGGGCCGCTGGCTGCGCATCCTCGCCAGCGGCACGCATGCGTCCTTCGAAGCGAGCGTGACCGACATCACCGAGCACAAGAACACCGAGCGCCGGCTCGCCCATGCAGCCGAGCACGACGCGCTGACCGGCGCCCTCAACCGCCGCGGCCTGGTTCGCCGCATCACCCGCCTGCTCGATGCCGGCACCGGACATGGCATCGGCAAGGCGTCGCTGCTGTACCTCGACCTCGACCGCTTCAAGCTGCTCAACGACCTGTTCGGCCACCCTGCCGGCGACGTCGTGCTGCAGGAGGTGGTCAGCCGCCTGCAGGCCGCGCTCGGCGACAAGACCGCCGTTGCCCGCCTCGGCGGCGACGAGTTCGCCGCGCTGCTCGACGCCGACGGCAGCGCCGACCATGAGGAGCTGGCACAGCGCGCGCTGCAGGCGATCGCCGGCGAGCCATTCCGCATACCGCCGCGCAGCTTCAGCGTCACCGCCAGCGTCGGCCTGTTCCGTTTCGCAGCCGGCCTGTCGTCCGAAGCGCTGATCGCCGGCGCCGACCGCGCCTGCCTCGACGCCAAGCGCAAGGGGCGCAACCAGGTCGTGATCCAGAACGATGCCAGCGCCCTGATCAAGCGGCAGATGGCGGAGCTGGCGGTGCTCGCCGACCTCGGCGACAGCGATACCTTCGGCGAGTTCGAGCTGACGATCCAGCCGATCGTCTCGCTGCACGACCCGCGGCGCATGGGCGGCGAGGTGCTGCTGCGCCACCGGGCCCGCGACGGCAGCCTGCAGCCGGCCGACCATCTCACCGATGCCGCCGCGGAGCGCGGCGAGATGTGCAACGTCGATCGCTGGATGCTGCGCCAGTCGCTGCACTGGCTCAGCCGCCACGGCGAGCGCTTCGGTCAGCTGGACTTCCTGTCGCTGAACCTCTCGGCGACCTCGCTCAACGACGAGTTCTTCAAGACCTTCGTGCTGGCGCTGCTGCGCAAGCACCATCACATCGCGCACCTGGTGGTGGTCGAGATCGACGAAGGCGTCGCGATGCAGGACGTCTTCGTCATGGAGAAGTTCATCGCGCAGCTGCGCGAGACCGGGGCCCGCCTCGCGCTCGACGATTTCGGCAGCAGTGCCAGCAGCTTCGCGTCGCTCAGCGACGTCGGCGCCAGCTACCTGAAGATCGACGGCCGCTTCGTCCGCTCGCTGTCGGAACAGGCATCCAGCACCACCGTGATCCGCACCATCAACGTGCTGGCCCACGAGCTGGGGATGGAATGCATTGCCGACTCGATCGACGACGCAGGCACCCTCGCCCTGGTCAGGCAGCTCGGCGCGGACTACGGACAGGGATCGGCCTTGTGCGAGCCGCTGCCGCTGGCGGAGTTCGAGGCCCTGTGCGCCGCCGGCCGGATCGAGCATCCGCCCGAGATCCGGCGCGCGCTGGGCGGCACTGCCGCCGTCAGCGCCCGGCCGCAGGCGACGCTGCCGGTGCCGGTGGTCTGATCGCCGCGGGCGGCGAGGGCGCTGCTGCCGGCGGATCGCCTTCGTCCGGCGACCGTGCCGCTGCGGGCGGTGGCGGAGGGAGATGCGGCGGGCGCTTGAACTCCCAGCGCTTCCAGGCGGCCAGCACCGCCTTTGGATAAGGGTCGCGTCCCCGGCTGCCGTTGTAGCGGCCGAGCGCGAGGAAGAGGTTGCCCTTCTCCATGTCGAGGTAGTGACGCAGGATGACGCAACCGTAGCGGATGTTGCTGACCATGTCGAAGAGGGCACCGGGATCGCCGTCGCCGATGACCCGCGTCCAGAACGGCATCACCTGCATGTAGCCGCGCGCGCCGGCGCTCGACACCGCATAGCGCCGGAAGCCGCTTTCGACCTGGATCAACCCCAGGACCAGCTCCGGCTCGAGCCCCGCCCGCTGCGCCTCGTAGCGCACGGTGTGGAGGAACTCGCGGCGCAACTCGTAGTTGGGCAGATGGCGAAGCGGCAGCTTGTCGGACATCGCCGTGAGCCAGGAGACCTTGTACTCCAGCGACTCCCACAACGGTTGCGGCTCCCGGCGATCCGCAATGGCCGCCGACAGGGCTACCTTCACCGCCGCCGACAGCTCCTCGTACTGCTGCGCGCCGGCCCGTGCCGGCGGCGCCTTGATCGCCAGCAGCGCCACCAATCCGGCCAGGACGGCGAGCCCCCTGCGCCGCGCCATGTCGCCCGGCGCCGGCCCCTGGCGCGGTTGCGACCTCAGGGCCCGAGCCACTCCGTCAGAGGGCCTCGAGCCGCTGCGCCACCTCGGCAGCAGCGGCGGCGAGCGGCACCTTGTCGGTCACCAGGCCGCGCCGGACGGTCAACTCGATGACGCCTTCCTTGAGGCCGCGATCACCGACCGTCACCCGCAGCGGCACGCCGACGAGCTCCCAGTCCGCGAACATCGCGCCCGGGCGTTCGCCGCGGTCGTCCAGGATCGCGTCGACCCCGGCCCGCTGCAGTTGCTCGAGCAAGCCGATGGCCGCCTCGCGCACCGCCTCCGACCGGTCCATGCCCATCGGGCAGATCACGACCTCGAACGGCGCGATACGCCGCGGCCAGATGATGCCCTTGTCGTCGTGGTTCTGCTCGATGGCGGCGCCGAGCAGGCGGGTGACGCCGATGCCGTAGCAGCCCATCTCCATCGGCTTGGCCTTGCCGTCCTCGTCGATGAAGTTGGCCTGCATCGCCGCCGAGTAGCGGGTGCCGAGATAGAACACGTGGCCGACTTCGATGCCGCGCTGGATTGCGAGGACCCCCTTGCCGTCGGGCGAGGGGTCGCCGGCGAGGACATTGCGGATGTCGGCGGTGATGATGGGGCCCTGCCGGCCTTCCGCCGCCGGCAGCGGCAGGTCGCGGCCCCAGTTCATGCCGGTCAGGTGATAGTCGACTTCGTTGGCGCCGCAGATGAAGTCGCTCATCGCCGCCACCGTGCGGTCCACCACGATGCGCACCGGCTTGGCCACTTCCAGCGGCCCGAGATAGCCGGGCGGGCAGCCGAAATGCTCGATGATCTCCGCCTCGGTGGCGAAGCGAAAGCCGGCGAGGCCCGGTACCTTGCTGGCCTTGATCTCGTTCAGGTCGTGGTCGCCGCGCACCATCAGCAGCCAGATGACGGGAGCGGCGGCGGTGCCGTCGGCATTGAGCGAATCGGTGGCGAGCACCAGCGACTTGACGGTGCGGGCCAGCGGCACGCCGAGGAACTCGGCGACGTCGTCACAGCGCGCCTTGCCGGGCGTGGCCGTCTTCTTCATCGGCTGGGTCGGGTCCGCGCGCCGGGCAATCAGCGACACCGCTTCGGCCAGCTCGACGTTGGCGGCATAGCTCGAGCCGGCGCAATAGGCGATCGCATCCTCGCCGGTGTCGGCGATCACCTGGAACTCATGGCTGGCAGAACCGCCGATGGCCCCGGTGTCCGCCGCCACCGCCCGGTAGGTCAGGCCGATGCGGTCGAAGATGCGGATGTAGGCGTCGTACATCCGCTGGTAGCTCTGCAAGGCCTCGTCCGGATTGCGGTCGAAGGAATAGGCATCCTTCATGGTGAATTCCCGGCCGCGCATGACGCCGAAGCGTGGGCGCCGCTCGTCGCGGAACTTCGTCTGGATGTGATAGAAGTTCTTCGGCAACTGCCGGTAGCTCTTGAGATCCTGCCGCGCGATGTCGGTGATCACCTCTTCGGAGGTGGGCTGGATGATGAAGTCCCGCTCATGCCGGTCCTTGACCCTCATCAGCTCAGGGCCATACTTCTCCCAGCGTCCCGACTCCATCCAGAGCTCCGCCGGCTGGACCACCGGCATCAGCAGCTCGATCGCGCCCGCCCGGTCCATTTCGTCCCGAATGATCGACTCGATCCGCCGGATGACGCGCAGGCCCAGCGGCATGTAGGTATAGATACCTCCGGCGAGCTTCTTGATCATGCCGGCGCGGGTCATCAGCCGGTGGCTGACGACCTCGGCATCGGCCGGCGCCTCTTTCAGAGTGGCCAGGTGGAAGGAGGTAGCTTTCATAGTGTCGATCTATATAATGAAATCAATTCTAGAGGATCGAGGCAGCGTAGCCATGTTGGACAGGAACGGCTATCGCCCTAACGTCGGCATCATTCTGGTCAACCGTCGCAATGAGGTGTTCTGGGGCAAGCGCATCCGGGAACATTCCTGGCAGTTTCCGCAAGGTGGCATCAAGAGAGGCGAAACGCCCGAA
>JAEZQX010000257.1 GCA_023441105.1 Pseudomonadota bacterium
CCGGGGGGCGGGGGGGTTCTGCCTGGGGGGGGGTTGCGGGGCGGGGTGGGGGGCCCGTGGCCGGCCTTCAAGGCGCTGATCCTGCCGGCCGTGGCGCTCGCCCTGCCGCAGGCGGCGATCCTTGCGCGGGTGACACGCTCGGCTCTGATCGAGGTGCTCGGCGAGGACTATATCCGCACCGCTCGTGCCAAGGGCCTTCCGGCCGGCATGGTGATGCGCCGACATGCGCTGCGCAACGCGGTGATCCCGGTCCTCACCATCGTCGGCCTGCAATTCTCCTTCCTGCTCGCGGGCACGATCATCATCGAGAACGTCTTCTACTTGCCGGGCCTCGGGCGGCTGGTGTTCCAGGCAATCACCCAGCGCGACCTGATCGTGGTGCAGGGCGTAGTGATGCTGCTGGTGGCCGCCGTCATCCTCGTCAACCTTCTGGTCGACCTGTCCTACGGCCTCGTGGACCCGCGACTGAGGGTGCGATGATGGGCAGAGCTTCCTGCAGGCATCCAGGCGATCAAGGCGCCGCCGCTGCCATGACGCTCCCTGCCTCGACCGCGCCCGTCACCTATCCCGGAATCCTTTCCCGCGCGCTTGCGAGCCGTTCCTTCTTGGCGGGCTTCATCGGCACAGCGCTGGTCGCGGCGATCGCGCTGCTTTCCTTCTTCTGGACACCCTACGACGTGACCCAACTCGTGGTCGCCGACCGCATGCAGCCACCGTCGGCGGCGCACTGGTTCGGCACCGACCAGTTCGGACGCGACATCCTGTCGATGATCATGGTCGGCGCGCGCAACTCCATCGCCGTCGCGCTGGTGGCCGTCGGAATCGGCATGGGGATCGGCGTGCCGCTCGGGTGCCTGGCGGCAGGGCGCGGCGGCTTCGCCGACGAGATCGTGATGCGATTCAACGACGTGGTGTTCGCCTTCCCGGCGCTGCTCTCGGCGGTGATGATCACCGCCGTATTCGGGCCGGGTGCCATCAACGCCATCGTCGCCATCGGCATCTTCAACATTCCGGTGTTCGCGCGGGTGGCGCGTGCGGGGGCGCTGGCGCTTTGGCCGCGCGAATTCATCCTCGCGGCGCGTGCAGCGGGCAAGAACCGCACCCAGATCACCGTCGAGCACATCCTGCCGAACATCTCCACGATGCTCCTGGTGCAGGGCACGATCCAGTTCGCGCTCGGCATCCTGGCCGAGGCCGGCCTTTCCTATGTCGGCCTCGGCGCGCAGCCGCCCATGCCGAGCTGGGGCCGCATGCTCTTCGACGCCCAGACGCGGATGATCGTGGCGCCGTGGCAAGCGCTGTTTCCGGGCCTGGCAATCGTCATCACCGTGCTGGCGCTGAACCTGCTCGGCGACGGCATCGTCGACGCGCTCGACCCGAAACTCAGGCGCCGGCAATGAGCCTGCTGGAGATCGAGAACCTGTCGGTTACGATCGGCAACGGGCCGATCCTGCGCGGCATCGACCTCTCCGTACGGGCCGGCGAGACGGTGGGCCTGGTGGGCGAATCGGGATCGGGAAAGTCGATGGCGGCGCTGTCCGTCATGCGCCTGCTCCCGGAGGGCGCGAGAGCCGCCGGCGCAATTCGCTTCGACGGCAAGGACCTGCTGGCGGCTGACAAGGCGGCCATGGTGCGCGTGCGCGGCAACGCCGTCGGCATGGTGTTCCAGGAGCCGATGACCGCGCTGAACCCGGTGAAGACCATCGGCGAGCAGGTGGCGGAGGGCATACGCTGGCATACAGGCGCCAGCCGCGCTGTGGCCGAGCAGCGCGCCGCACGGATGCTCGACCGGGTCGGCCTGCCGCCATCGCGGTTTCCGCTGTCGCGCTATCCGCACCAGCTTTCCGGTGGCCAGCGCCAGCGCGTCGTCATTGCGATTGCCTGCGCGCTCGGCCCGAAGCTGCTGATCGCCGACGAGCCGACCACGGCGCTCGATGTCGTGTTGCAGGCGCAGATTCTCGATCTTCTGCGCGAACTGGTTGCCGAGAGCCGCATGGGGCTGCTGCTCATCTCGCACGACCTCGCGGTGGTGACGGAAATGGCCGACCGCATCGCCATCATGCGCGCCGGCGAAATCGTCGACGGCGGCGACACGGCCGTCGTGCTTTCGGCACAGAGCCATCCTTACACGCGCCAGCTCGCGCTTGCCTCGACGCATGTACCGGCGCACCGGCAGCCCACCGCCTCCGTCACCGCGCCTGCGAAGCGCGGGTTGCCGCCGGATGGCCACTCACACGGCGACACGCCCCTGCTCGAGGTCACCTCCCTCACCCGCGACTATACGGGCCAGCGCCGGTCGCTGTTCTCGCGCGACCCGCCGATCCGCGCGGTCGACGACGTGTCGTTCACGATGTTTCCGGGCCGCTCTACCGCGCTGGTGGGGCGCTCCGGCTGTGGCAAGTCCACGTTGGCGCGACTGGTGCTGGCGCTGGACACCCCGACGGCCGGCCAGATCCGTTTCCTCGGTGAGCCGATGACGGGCGGCAGCGACGCCACCCAGAAGCGACTGCGGCGCGACATGCAGGTGGTGTTCCAGGAGCCGATGACCGCGCTGAACCCGGTGAAGACCATCGGCGAGCAGGTGGCGGAGGGCATACGCTGG
>JAEZQX010000278.1 GCA_023441105.1 Pseudomonadota bacterium
GGCGGGCGCCGGTCTCGGTGCCGGCGTCCGCTTCGGTGCCGGAGTTGGCGTCGGCCCTGGCGTCGGCTTCGGCCGCGTCGCAGGAGCCGGCCGCTTCCATCGGCGACTGGGACCAGCGCGTCTACGCGATCTCGGCCGCCAGCCGCAGGCTGCTGATGGACCTGGGCGTCTGGCAGGCGATGGACCACGGCCGGATCGCGCCGATCCACGACATGCGGATCTTCAACAGCGCCGGCAACAGCCGGCGCGCGCCGCCGGAAGTGCATCTCGATGCCTACCATGGCCGGGTCGAGGCGCTCGCCTGGATCGTCGAGAACCGCCAGCTGCAGGGTGCCCTGGATCGGGCCGTCGCCGCGGGCGTGCGGCCCGGGCGGCTGCAGCGGATCGATGCCGAGGTCGAGTCGCTCACCCTGCCGCTGACGATCGAATCCCGCGAGGGCGCTTCGCTGCACCTGGCCGGTGGCGGGCGGCTGTCGGCCGGGCTGGTCGTCGCCGCCGACGGAACCGGCTCGCGGCTGCGCGAGCTGGCGGGGATCGATCATGTCGTACGCGACTACGAGCAGACGGCGGTGGTTGCGAACTTCGAGGCCAGCCTGCCGCACCGCGATTGCGCCTGGCAGTGGTTCGGCGATTTCGGCGTGGTGGCGTTGCTGCCTCTGCCGAGCGAGGATCTCGGTTATGGCCGCAGCCGGGTCAGCCTGGTCTGGTCGGCGCCCCGGGAGGAAGCGGTGGCGGCGATCGGCGAGGATGGTGCGGCGCTGGCTGCGCGCATCGAGTCGCTGACCCAGCGGCGGTTGGGCGACTTGCGGATGATCACGCCGGCGGCGGGCTTTCCGCTGCGCATGGTGCGGTGTCGCCAGGTGATCAAGCCGGCTTTCGTCCTGATCGGCGATGCCGCGCATGCGATCCATCCGATGGCAGGGCAGGGCATGAACCTCGGCTTTGCCGACGTGCACGGTCTCCTGAAGCATGTGGCGAGCCGGGGCAGCCCGGCCACTTCCGCCTGGGCGAGCGGGATGCGCGGCGCAACCCGTGCCGTCGCTGCGGGGCGCCCGCCGGGCGGCCAGGACGCGGCGGCATTCGCCGGTCCCGACTGGTACGACCTGCGCCGCTACGAGCGCTCGCGGCGCGAGCAGGTGGCGACGATGCAGCTGGCGCTGGACGGCTTGCACCGCGCCTTCGGCAGGCTGCCGGCGCCGCTGGTCGGCTTGCGGGACATCGGCTGGTCGGTCGTGGCAAGGTCTTCATGGCTGCGGCGCCGGATGATCGATCATGCAGTAAGCTGATGGACATGCAAGCCGCGCCAGCCTGGGCGGCGCCAGGATCACACCGCGGCAGACTGACCGACTAATACTGCACGCCGGGCGTCCATCGCACCGGCAGGAGAAATCGATGAATCGCATGAACGAGTTGCGTAGCGTGGCGGCCGCCGCGCTGACCGGGTTGCTGTTGCTGGCCGCGCCGGTCGCCCAGCTGGCGGCGCAGAACGATCCGGCGGTCACGATCCGGCAGGTGGTCGAGAAGTGGCTGCAGGGCCGCTACCAGGTCGACGAGATCACCCAGACGCCGCTCAAGAACATCTACGAGGTGCGCATCGGCACCGACCTGATGTACGTGGATTCGCGCGGCGAATTCGCCTTCATCGAAGGCCAGATGATCGACCTGAAGGCGAACCGGAACCTGACCCAGGCACGCATCGACGACCTGAACCGGATCGACTTCACCAAGGACCTGCCGCTCGAGCTTGCGATCAAGCAGGTCAGCGGCAACGGCAAGCGGGTGCTGGCGGTCTTCGAGGATCCCAACTGCACCTACTGCAAGAAACTGCGCAACGACCTGGTGAAGATGAAGGACCTGACGCTCTACACCTTCGCCTATCCCATCCTTGCCCCGGATTCGGAAGTCAAGGCGCGCAAGGCGTGGTGCGCCAAGGACCGGGGCGTGGCCTGGAACGAGCTGATGGTCCAGGGCAGGGTGCCGGAGAACGACGGCAGCTGCGAGAATCCGGTCGGCAAGATCCAGGCGCTCGGTCGCAAGCTGAACGTCACCGGCACGCCCACCATGTTCTTCACCAACGGCAAGCGAGTGCCGGGGGCGATCAGCATCCAGGAGCTGGAAAAGCTGCTGACCGACAACAGCTGAGCGAGTCGCGGGCGCCGGCGCTGCGTCGCATGCCGGCGACCGGACCCGGCCTCCAGGCTGGGATCGGTCCTGTCAGGCCGCGATGTCGCTCGACTGGATCCGCTTGACGCCCTTGGCGCGCATGTCCTTCCACGCCTTCTCCAGCGAGCCGGCGAGGTCGATGGCGCGGGTCGCATCCTCGATGACATAGGCATCGAAACCAAGCTCCCGGGCATCCATCGCGGTCCAGGCGACGCAGAAGTCGGTGGCGAGGCCGGTCACGTAGACGGTGTCGATCCCGCGGCTCTTCAGGTAGCCGTCGAGACCGGTGCGGGTCTTCTTGTCCGCTTCGATGAACGCCGAATAGCTGTCGGTGTCCTTGTGGTAGCCCTTGCGGATCATCAGCTGCGCGGTCGGCAGCGCAAGCCCGGGGCCGAGGTCCGCGTCGCTGGTGCCCTGGACGCAGTGGTCCGGCCACAGCACCTGGGTGCCGTAGCCGAGCTCGGTGGTCTCGAACGGCTTCTTGCCCGCATGGGTGCTGGCGAAGGACGCATGGGCGGGGGTATGCCAGTCCTGGGTGACGACGATGTTCTCGAAGGAGGCAGCCAGCCGGTTGATGATCGGAATCACCTCGTTGCCCCCCTTCACCGGCAGCGTCCCGCCGGGCAGGAAGCAGTTCTGGACATCCACCACGATCAAGGCTGCCTTGCGGTCGGGCTTGACGGCTGCGGCACGCGTGGGAAGAGGCAGGCCGGCGAGGCATAGCATTCCGGCACCGGCGGCGGACAGGAGCAACTGGCGGCGCTGAGCTGACATTGCGGACTCCTGCAGGGTTGGAGGGGCAATGCGAGCGTACACGGCGGCGAACCGCAATGGAATAGGCTACCTCGGCTGCAGTACCCACATCCGGGCCGGCGCCTTCATCAGGCCCGCGGCGTGGCCGGCCTCCGCACCGAAGCCCCAGAAGATGTCCGCGCGCTTGACGCCGCGGATGGCGCCGCCGGTATCCTGGGCGACCATCAGCCGGTTCATTGGCTGGCCGGTGACGGGGTGCGTCGTCTGCAGGTAGACGAGCGAGCCGAGCGGGATGTGCTGGCGATCCACGGCGATCGATCGCAGCGGCGTGAGCGGCACGGCAAGCGCGCCGGGCGGACCAAGGTCGGGATTGGCAAGCGGCGGCAGCTGCCGGAAGAACACCAGGCTCGGGTTGGTGCGCATCACGTCGCCCGCCGACGTCGGGTTCTCCGCCAACCAGCGGCGGATCGCCGGTGCCGTCACTTCCTCGCGCTGGAGCGCGCCACGGTCCACCAGCGTCTTGCCGATGGCCCGGTAGGGATGGCCGTTCTGGTCGGCGTAGCCGACTCGCAGGATGCTGCCGTCGCGCAGCCGCAGCCGGCCCGAGCCCTGGATCTCGAGGAAGAACGCATCGACGGCATTGTCCGCCCAGGCGACGACCGGTCCCTGCTCGAGCACCTTCTGGCTGCCGATCTCGGCGCGACTGTAGTACGGCACCACCCGCTGGCCAACCAAGCGGCCGCGCAGGCGCATGCCCTTGAGGCGCGGCTCGACCTCGGTCAGGTCGATGGTCAGCAGGTCGGGCGGCGGGCCGCGCAGCGGCACCTGGTCGGGCCGCTCCCTGCTCAGGCTGCCGGTCAGCAGCGGCTCGTAGTAGCCGGTCACCAGCCCCGCCGGCGATTCGGGATCGACCAGCTCCTTGGCCACGAAGTGCTCGCCGAGCCAGGCGCGCAGGGCATCGGGCGAGGTCACGCCTTCCTGCGGCAGGCTCTTGCACAGGGCGGGCCAGTCGGCGGGCGGACGCGGCAAGGCGCACTGCTGCGCCAGCGCGGTGCGCAGTCCGTCGAGCGGATCGACCTGATAGCCGGGCAAGCTCGACAGCGGCAGCGGTGCGGGGGGCGCCGCCGGCTGCGGCACGGCGGGTGCGGCGGGCTCGCGGGTCGCGGTGCAGGCGGCCAGCAGCAGGGCGAGAAGCAACGCAACGACGAGGGTGCGCGGCGAGCTGGCCGTCGCGTCGCGGCATAATGTGGGCACAGCCAGCCGGCCGCTCGGGAACAAGTGCATGTGGGTCGTTTATCTCAACGCTGCGATCGCCGTCGCCATCGTCGCCGCCTTCGTCTTCTGGACGATGCGCGGGCGCAAGTAGGCTGCCTCGGCCGCAGTCAGTGCAGGACGCGCGGCATCAGCAGGTCGAAGGCCGGCACTTCCGCATCGAAGCGCTCGCCGTCCTCGGCCACGAAGAAGTAGCTGCCGTGCATGCGTCCGACCGGTGTCGGCAACTGGCTGCCGCTGGTGTACTGGAAGCTTTCGCCCGGCTTGAGCAGCGGCTGCTGTCCCACCACGCCGAGACCGCGCACTTCCTTCAGGGTGCCGGCGTCGTCCTCGATGTACCAGTGCCGGCTGATGAGCTGCGTGGGGATGTTGCCGCGATTGGTGATGGTCACCGTATACGCGAACGAATAGACGTTGTCGGCCGGGCTCGATTCCTCGGCAAGGAATTGCGTCTCCACGCTGATGTCGATCGCGTACCTGGTTTCCTGCGTCACGCTCGCCTGCTCCGGCCGCTTGGGATTCATCGTTTGCTGAAGGTCGGGTTCGTCGGTTGCTGAATACAATCCGATTCTAGTCAATCCACAGGAGCCGACGATGAGCTTCCGACTCGCGCCGAGCCTGCTGTCCTCGGATTTCTCGCGGCTGCGGGATGAAGTACAAGCGATCGAGGCCGCGGGAGCGGATCTTGTCCATCTCGATGTGATGGACAATCATTACGTACCCAATCTCACCATCGGGCCGATGATCTGCAATGCCATCCGCCCCCATGTCCGCATCCCGATCGACGTGCATCTGATGGTGCGGCCGGTCGATGCGCTGGCCGCTGCTTTCGCCGACGCCGGCGCCGACATCATCAGCTTCCATCCGGAAGCCACCGATCACGTGGATCGCACCTTGCAGGTTATCCATGACAAGGGTTGCAAGGCCGGGCTGGTCTTCAATCCGGCCACGCCCCTTGCCTGGCTGGACCATACGCTGCCGGACCTCGACGTGGTCCTGCTGATGTCGGTGAACCCCGGCTTCGGCGGGCAGGCCTTCATCCCTTCCGCCTTGCCCAAGATCAAGGCAGTGCGAGCGCTGATCGAAGCGCGGCGCGCGGCCGGCGGCCGTGAAACCTGGCTGGAGGTCGACGGCGGCGTGAAGGTGGACAACATCGCGGACATCGCTGCCGCCGGCGCCGACACCTTCGTTGCGGGTTCGGCCGTGTTCGGCGCTCCGGATACGGACGGCGGCTACCGCGGGGTGATGCAGGCGTTCCGGTCGGTGCTCGACGCAGCCGGCAAGGCAGGCGACGGTCGCATCGAGGCAAGGGGACGCAACCAGGGCGGCGCGGCCGCTGCCGGGCGATGAGGGTCGACGCGGTCTGCATCGATCTCGACGGCACGCTGCTGGACACCATCCCGGACCTGGCCGAGGCCGCCAATGCGATGCTGTGCGACCTCGGCATCGCGCCGCTGCCCCAGGAGGCCATCCGGCGATTCGTGGGCAAGGGCGCGGAGGTGCTGATCCAGCGCACGCTGGAGGCCGCCGGCGCGGCAGCGCATCCTGGCGATCCCGGATACGAGACCGCGCGAACCCGCTTCTATGCCAACTACCGCCGCCTGAACGGCTCGGCGGCGGCCATCTTCGACGGCGTGCGCGAGGGCCTCGACGGCCTGGCGGCGCTCGGTCTCAAGCTTGCCTGCGTCACCAACAAGCCGGTCGAGTTCATCGCGCCGCTGCTGCAGCGCTTCGACATCGAATCCTATTTCGACTTCGCCATCGGCGGCGACAGCCTGCCGTTCAAGAAGCCGCATCCCGGGCAATTGCTGGAGGCCTGTCGGCGCTGGAGCCTGCCGCCGGCGCGCGTGCTGGCGGTCGGTGACTCGATCAACGACGCCCAGGCGGCGCGTGCGGCCGGCATGCCGGTCTACCTCGTGCCCTATGGTTACAACGAAGGCCGCGGTGTCGAATCGGCCGATGTTGATGGTATAGTGGCCTCGCTTTCGGAACTGCCCGGCCTGATCCAGGACATCCAAGGCACGCAAGGTCCACGCCGCTAATGCCCCAGCCAACTAATCCGTTCCACTCGCCGACCGCCGCCGCTGCCGCCCGGGCGCGCGTCGTGGCCTCGTGGCGACCGGGCTGCTGGCGCTGGCGCTGATCATCCGCTCCCGGAGCTGACCGGCCTCGACGGCAGCTTCCAAACCGGACCAGCGTCCGGTTCCCGAGTCGTAGCGGCAGCCTCCCCGGCGCCCTCCGCGGTTCCCCGAAGCTCCTCCCGCTACGAAGTTATCCGGCTGCAGAAGACCTGCCTTCGCAACGACGCCCCCGACGGCGCGCAAACGGCAGGCGACGAAAGGACTTCAAGATGACCGAAATCGAATTCAAGGCGCTGGCGGCGCAAGGCTACAACCGCATCCCGCTGCTCGGCGAGGCGCTGGCGGATCTCGACACGCCGCTCGGCCTCTACCTGAAGCTGACCGACCCGGCGGACCGGGCCATGAGCTTCCTGCTCGAGTCGGTGGTCGGCGGCGAGCGCTTCGGCCGCTACTCCTTCATCGGCCTGCCGGCACGCACCGTGGTGCGCTCGCGCGGCGCGCATGTCGAGGTGGTGCGCGACGGCGAGGTGGTGGAGACGGCGGAAGGTGATCCGCTCGAGTTCGTGCGGCAGTTCAAGGCGCGCTACCGGGTGTCGATGAAGCCGGGCATGCCGCGCTTCTGCGGCGGTCTCGCCGGCTATCTCGGCTACGACATCGTCAGGTTCATCGAGCCGAAGATCGGCAAGGTCGACAAGCCGGATCCGGTGGGCGTGCCCGACCTGCTGTTGATGCTGGTGGACGAGCTTGCCATCATCGACAACGTCAGCAGCACGCTCTA
Organism: Pseudomonadota bacterium; assembly: GCA_023441105.1. The sequence continues at coordinate 7,048 of JAEZQX010000278.1, forward strand.
CCTGCTCGTCTATGCGGATCCGACCCAGCCCGAAGCCTATGCCAGGGCGCGCAGCCGCCTGCGCGAGCTGCGCCGACGGCTGGCGATGCCGGCGCTGGCGCCGGAGG